>JANXZZ010000190.1 GCA_025355245.1 Pseudomonadota bacterium
AGTCTTGCGCCAAGCTCCCGAGGATTGGCAACCAGGTTGGCCTCGCTCAGGATTGCAGCGTCGCGCCGCAGCCGGAACTCCCTTTGCAGGTCGGACCGGGACAAGTACTGACTCGGCAATGATTCTAGTCGAGGAGGGAAAGCTCAAGCTTGACGACCCGGTGTCCAAGTTTCTGCCAGGTTTCGAAAACCTGCGGGTCGTTGAGACGTTCAGAGAAACCGACGGCTCGTATGAGACTCGGCCCGCTGCACGCGCCATGACGATTCGTCACGTTCTGACGCATACCTCCGGAATTGGCTACGGGTTCTCGAGCACGATTGTCAATCGACTTCAGGCAGGGCCGGACAAGCACGAATGGGACCTGCCGCTGCTGCACGACCCCGGCGCACGCTGGACATATGGAGCCGGCACAAGCGTGCTGGGATTGATCATCAAGAAGCTGACCGGCAAATCGCTCGAAGAGTACTTCCAGGAGCGCATATTCAGACTGCTCGGAATGGTGGATACGTCCTACGCCGTTCCGGCCGAAAAGCAGAAACGCGTACCAAGTTCGTATCGTCACCTAGACGGGGACGGGGCTCTTCAGCCGCGGCCGTCAGCCCCAATTCCGTCGACGCCGACGCCCCCTTTCTACGGCGAGAGCGGCCTCTACTCGACGGCGCGCGACTATGGACGCTTCATGCAAATGTTCTTGAATGGTGGCCGTCTCGGCCACGCGAGAAGTCTCAGTGCGGACTCGGTGCGATTGATGGGCCAGAATCAAATCGGCGCGGTCTTCGTCGCGCTGCAACCCGCTGCGGACCCGGCGTCGACCCGGCCGTTCCCCCTGGGAGCGGGGCATGACAAGCTCGGCCTTGGATTTCAGATTGGCTCCGCCGCCCCGGGCGCGGGCGGGTTTCGCAGTCCCGGCAGCTTGAGTTGGGCCGGACTTGTGAACACGCGGTTCTGGATCGATCCTCAGCGCCACCTCTGCGGGGTCGTTCTGATGCAATTTCTGCCATTCTATGACGACGGCGCGATCCGCACGCTGCGGGACTTCGAGGCCGCTCTATACCAGCAGCTCCAATAGCGCAATGAAGCTGGCTGACGACCGGTGAGTTGTCTCAGTGCGGTCCCTCCGCAATCCAGCCTTAACCAGTCTCTTCTGAAGCTGGGCCCCCCACGATTTGAATGGCGCCAAGGTCGGGTCAACGTAAGGACTGTGCGAAGTGCACTGCGATGTGGCCGCGGGCGACTCGTTCTGGCGCGACACTTCACTGTGCGCGTCCGCCGTTGACTCATTCTTGCGTGAAGCGAGCCAAGCGAGCCAACCGAGTCCCCAGCCAATCGGTTCAAGCGTTTCGTCAGCCCTAGAGACTCGCAATCAGCCCTGACGTGTCGACACGCTTCACGTCCTTCACATTCGCGGCGACATCCTTGACCTGGTCGATGGCAGCCTGAGTGGGTACGTTGCCGCTGAGGGCGACAACCCCGTCCCTCGTGCTCACGGCGATGCTGGAGTCTTTAGCAATGGCCTGGCCGGCAATCGCGGACTTCACCTCGAGGGTAATTTCAGAGTCCGACGCAGAGATTTTGTCGCTCGCGATCTCCGTGTTGACGGCAGGCGCGCCTCCGGGCATCGGTGTGGCATCGGAACTAGTGACGGCGTTCGGCTGGTCGGCTGGGGCAGCGTTGTCCGTCACTGCCGCCAACGGCGCGGCAGGCGCAATGGCGCTGCTTCTGGCATCGACCCTGGCAGAATCTCGGTCGCGAACCGGATTCGCGCGGACCGTTTCCGGGCCGCTGGGCTTGGTGTCCTTATGGCTGCGGGTGTCATCTGCAACCGGTGGCGAGGCCATCGGCGCTTCGCCGGACGCGGCCGGAGCGGCCGGAAGTTGGTCGACCACGTTCGCGTTCGCCGCAGGAGCCTCTGCAACTGGCATGGCTGGCGTGTCGAGGGGCGCCACTGGCGCGACGGAATTGGTGCGCAAGAAGGCGGCCGCACCAATCGCAATAACGACTGCCATCCCGCTCGCGGCGATCATCCTGTTGGTCGTTTTCGTATTCATCGTGACATCCTCCGTAAGGTCTTCGCGCGGCGCTGCAAGCTGTGCCGCTGTGACATCACGGTGCGCCGGTAGTCGGCGGACTGTCAGTCCCATAACACCCGGAGTGCCGCGGGTGAGCAGGCCAAGGAGCCGTCGGCGGGTTCCTACTCGGTGGGCATTGCCCGTAGCCAAGGACGAATTCACGTACCTTCTTCGCGACTAGTGCCGCTAAGTAAACCGAACGAGCTCGATGAGTTGCGGGCGTCGTCCGGCCGAAGTGCATGAATTGTCTCGAGATGCTGCTTTTCTCGGAGGACTGGCTCTGGTGCATCGCGGGATATTTCGGTGATGTGGATGCCTTTGTGTTTCGGGCCTCTCTCTTATGCGAGTGCCGTTGCCCATTCATCTTTCCGCGACCAGCCACGGCGCCGACGGCCACGACCGAAAGAGAATTGTCCCTTGCGAATACGGTGGGCAAGCTCGATGCCGGCAATCGTGATAGCCACGCTCCTAAACGACTTGACGCCAGCCATCGACGCACAGCGTCGCTTAATTGCCCGATGATCTTGTTCAATCAGGTTGTTGAGATACTTATTCGTCCGCACTTTGACGTTCCTCCAGCACGAGTGCTCACGTCGCAGCAGCCACAGTGCGCGACGACTTGGACCGTGCCCATCAAGGGCCACTTTGCGCGGTGCGCGTGGAAGGGTGGTCGCGAGTGCTTTGCGAAAGGACGCTTGTGCAGCCGCGATCCCTCGATCACGGCGGAGCAGAAAGTCGACGGTCTTACCATGCTTGTCGACGGCCCGATACAAGTAGTGCCACTTCGCGTTGATCGAAATGTAGGTCTCGTCGACTCTCCAGGAGGTACCGACTGCTTTGGAGAATCGGCTCCACCGCTTCTCGAACTCCGGCACATAGCGCGTCACCCATCGAAGGGTCGTCGAATGGGCGACTTTGACGCCGCGCTCGGCCATCATCTCCACCGGATCCCGATACGACAGGCGATACGTGATGTACCAACGCACGCACAGCTCGATGATGTCCGCGTCGAACGCGCGTTTCCGGTAGATGGGATTACGGGCGATCGGCTGCGTCAATCAACGCCTCAGAAAGCGGACCGCGCATTCTACCGAATGTCCCGCGATGCACCAGAGCCTTCGCATGGCAATTTACTCCGCTTGCCAGAAGTTTCAGTGAAGTGGGTGCGCGCAATGTCCCCTTATTCACTGTGAGAGTCCCGTAAGTCCGAATTGGCAACCACAATCGTGCCGTAGAGTCTTGAACGGCGCGCTTTTTGGCGGGTGTTCAGAGAGCCTGACAGGCGGGTGTTGGCCGACTCCGGAGCGGGAGGCCACATTTCTCGGGAACCGTGAGGGTTACCGGCGCAAGTTGTGATTGGATGGATCGTTCTGATCCCCGTAAAACCACGAAAGCCCGGCAGTGTTGAAGCGATTCAAGACGCCCCCGCCATCGTAACCTCGGCACCGACAGGCGGCAGAATCTTGTCGGCGTAGTGCTCGACCGGAAACCGGAACACACCACGCAGATTGATGTTCTCGGTGCGGGTCAGATAGCGGCGGTGACGTCGCGCGCGTGAATGGATCGCATAGCTCACGAAAGGCCGGTTCAGGCATCGGCTCGATAGCTAGACGCCGACGGCGCGGAGACCCAGATGGTTGCCGGGACAAATGCCTGGGACAGGTCGCGGGGATTTGATCGCACCAGAACACGGGTACCGTTTGATTGGTGACGGGCCACAAGAAGGGTCCCAGTACCGGCTCCGGCCCACCTGCGAAAAGTTGTGGTTGCCAAATCGAGCGCGGCGGACTCTTACACCCATACGCCTGCGGTTAATTAGACGCCGGCGCCGGAAATGGGCGTGGCCGGCCGTTAGTAACGAAAAACGACAGGGGCTTTATGGGTAATTATTCGAAATCCAGTCACTTCGTGCGCTGGGCGTCCATCGCCGCCTTTTCATTCTCGGCCCTAATGCTCGGCGCCTGCGGCGGCGGGGGTGGGGCGAGTGACCCGGGCCCGCCGGTGATCGCCGCGGGTTCACCGCCGGTCGGCGCGACGGGCGTTTCCTACCCCGGTTACACGTTTGCGATCGCGAGTGGCGGCGCAGCGCCGTTCACCTGGTCCGCCACCGGAGCGGTGCCGCCCGGACTTTCGCTGAGCTCCGATGGACATTTCACAGGCACTCCCGAAACCGCGGGTAGCTTCGCGTTTACGGTGCAGGTAGCCGACGTATCGATCCCACCGCGCACGAGCACCCTGCCGGTCAGTGTGACGATCGCCGACTCGCCGATTGTGGTCGCAACATCGCCGGCGCCCCCCGCAGGGACAGTGACGAATGCCTTTGCAGGGTTCTCCTTCGGTGTAACGAGCGGCGGCTCGCCTCCGTTTACCTGGTCGGTCACACAGGGCGCACTGCCGCCGGGCCTCACGCTCACTGCCGACGGGTACCTGTCCGGCACCCCGACGGCGACGGGCGCCTTCGCATTCACCGCGACCGCGACGGACGGTGCGCCGACGCCCGCGACGGGCTCGGCGCCCTTCAACGTCACGATCAATTCTCCCGACCCGCTCGCGATCAGTCCCGGGAATGCGCCGCCCGCGGGCGTGCACGGAACATCCTATGGCTTTGTTTTTACCGCCACGGGCGGTTACTTGCCGCTCGGCTGGGCGGTCACGCGCGGTACCTTGCCAGCGGGGCTCACGCTGAGTTCTGACGGTACGCTCAGCGGCACGCCGACGGTTGCGAGTTCGACGCCGGTGGTGTTCACTGTGACCGTCACGGACAGCCGAGCGCCGACCGCGGCAACGGACTCGGTTGCTTCTGCGATCACGATCAGCGAACCACCGCCGCCGACCGTCGGCAGCCAATCGCCCCCGACTGGCACCGTGGGCATCGCTTACCCGGCGTTTCAGTTCACGGCATTCGACGGCCTCGCGCCGCTCGTCTGGATCCCGCCGGGGGCGCCGATGGGAGGTCTCGCCATCGGCCTTGACGGCGTCTTGAGTGGCACCCCATCCACGGCGGGCATCTTTCCCATCACACTGGCGGTCAAAGACGCACTCAATCGAACTTCGCCGGCCACAGCCTTCACCGTCCGGGTTTCGCTCGCGCGTCCGGACGCGACGTTCACGGCGACAGGCGGTATGACAATCGCGCGCACCGGACACACCGCGACGCTACTCAACACGGGTAAGGTTCTCGTGGCGGGCGGCCCCGATAACTCCGCCGAACTTTACGATCCCGCTACCGGCCTGTTTACGGCAACCGGCAGCATGGCGGTGCACCGCCAGTTCCATTCGGCGACGTTACTCAACAATTCGACGCTGCCGAACTATGGCAAGGTTCTGGTCTCCGGCTCCGCCGACGCCACCGCCGAGCTCTACGACCCGATGGCAGGGACATTCTCGGCAACCGGAAGCACGACGATTCCCCGCTCCGGGAACACGGCGACGCTACTGAACACGGGCAAAGTGCTGCTGACGGGTGGCCCGGATGCAACTGCCGAGCTGTACGACCCGGCGGCGGGAACATTCAAGGCGACCGGTACCATGACGGTCCCGCGGCGCGGACACACGGCGACGCTGTTGCGCGATGGTCGGGTGCTGATCGCTGGCGGCTCAACTTTGGCTTCCGCAGAACTCTACGATCCTGTGATCGGTGCGTTCACCGCGACCGGCGATATGAGTGAGGCGCGCTCCGGGCACACGGCGACGTTGCTGGTAGACGGTACCGTCCTGCAGGCGGGAACGGACGGCACCGCTGAGCAATACAGCCCCGGGTCCGGGACCTTCTCGATCGTAGGTCAGATGTTGGCGCCGGGACTGGGATTCACGGCAACGTTGCGGAAGGACACCACGGTCCTCATCGCGGGTGGCGAAGGCGGCGCATTTGGCCAAAACTCTGTCGCCACTGCCGAGCTTTTCGCCCCCGAAAGTGGAGGCTTCGTGGCGACGGGCTCACTCCTCGAGGCACGGGACGGGCACACAGCGACGCTGTTGGCGGACGGCACCGTGCTGATTACGGGCGGAAGCAATCACATTCGTCAGTGCCACCGTGGTGGCTGTCACGTGTCCGACACAGTGCTTTCGTCGGCTGAACTGTTCAAGTAGCGGTTAGGCGGCGATGCCGATCCCGATGGAGACACTGGTCGCACACCGGCCCGGACTTCGAGGGCGGCGCGCCGCCCTCCAAATCCGGGTTGGACCGCCGTTTTTGATCGCTCTGGTGACTTTCACCTAAGAGTTGGGCAAACCTTCTCGGAACCTTCATGCAGCGGCTTTCCGGCACCGGGCAGTCAAGCAATTCACAAATCCGTTTCTCGGCCAAGTCTGGCTCGTCAGTGTATCTGGACCGATGAAACTCCCTGTCGTGCCTAGGCTACTTTAGATCTCAATGTGGCGGCAGTCGCGAGGCGGTTACAACGATTTCTTTTAGGGGGTTGCGGCTCAACCGGTGGAGCCAGCAACTCTACCGACACTGTCGCGTGACGCTCAACGGGTGCTGGACCGACGTCCCCCCGCTTTTGAGTAGCGGGGAGGCTTAGAGTCTAACCTCGGCTGACGTTGCCCCATTTCGCGGACGGTTCGGCGCTAGGGATTCGCTGCGGACAACGCCAAGGCCGGCGTCAATCTCAAGCTGACCGATCATGCGGTCTTATACTTGTCTTGGGCGCAGGGGTTCCGGGATGGTGGCTTCAACTACGTCGGGGCCGACGCGGATCCCTCGTACCCACGCACGTTCGCGCCAGACTCGTTGAACAACTAAGAATTCGGCTGGAAGACGGATTGCTGGGGCTGGCGAATCACGTGGAACGGTGCGCTCTACTACATGCCGTAAAAGAACTATCAGACCGTCGTCCACGTCCTGGGGCCGCCCTACGCCTTCGACGCCAACATCGGCGATGCACGAATCTACGGGCTCGAATCGAGCGTCGAGGCGCGCCCGATCGAAGGGCTGCAGGTCTCTCTATCCTTCAACTATGACGACTCAAGACTGCTCCGGGATACGTGGCAGCAGCCCTACTACCAGGTGGATTCTGGCGAGCGGCTCCCCGAGGCTCCGTCGTTCAATGCGCGGGCCGCGGTGCGTTACGAATGGCCGCTCGCCGGCGGCGCGCGACCCTTTGTCCAGTTGGACGCGGCTCGCAAGGGCAGCATGTGGAACGACCTGCGCGTCGATCACCGCATTCTGCAGCCGGCCTACACGATCGCCAACCTCCGGGTCGGGTTCGCGCCTGCGCGGGGCGACTGGCGAGCCGAGGCCTATGTCGGCAATCTCTCGAACGAACGGGCGATCGTTTTCGCCAACTACAATACGTTCTCCACCCTGGGGCAATACGACACCCTGAACCAGCCCCGCGTCTTCGGGCTGTGGCTCAGTTACCGCTACGACAAAAACGATGATGTCCCGGCACGAAGTCGAACGTCGCGTCGCCGAACGTGGCGGGCGCTGTCACGTCGCCACGATCGACAGGTGGCAACGCTCCCTACCTCGGTTTCCTGAACTTGAACAGAAACTGGTCGGTGTGATCACGGACTGAGGGGTCGAAGACATTCTTCGAGTGATCGTCCGCGGGACTTGCGAGGATCGAGCTTTCCGATTCGAGTTTGAAACCTGCCGCGAGGACATCGGACTTCACTCGTGCCGGATCGATGCGATGCAAGGTGTCCGTCGCGGCAATTCCAGAGCCACCGGCCGCGGCGTGGTCCAGGATAACGTACACGCCACCCGGCTTGAGTGCCGTGAATACTGCCTTGTTGAAGGCCGCTACGTCGGCGGGTCCCATGAACTCATCGTAAAGATCGTGATAATTCTGGCGAATGAACACCGCATCGAGTCCCGACGGCAATGGCGTCGGCACCGGATCGGCGCTGACCACGACGTTCGGCAACTGGGCAGCGAGGCCGTGCATCTTGTCCAGTACTTCAGGGTGCGCCTTCACCACTTCAGCGGTCTCGACGTTGCTGCGGATCCGCGAGGACATCAGCCACGCGTCCGATTCGGTCAATCAGATCGAGTGGTACCGCAAGCAGCTCGAGGTGATCGAGA
>JANXZZ010000263.1 GCA_025355245.1 Pseudomonadota bacterium
CCTCGAGGTGCGCGCCGACCTCGTTGCGCGCGGCGTTCTCGACGGTCGCGATCAGTGCCTGCGGATCGATGTCGAGGGCGACTGCGGACGCCGCGCCGAGGCGCAGCGCCGCGACCGCGAGCACGCCCGAACCGCAGCCGACGTCGAGCACGCGCACGCCCTGCAGGTTCGCGCCGTCGAGCCATTCGAGGCACAGCGCCGTCGTCGCGTGCGTGCCGGTGCCGAAGGCGAGCCCGGGGTCGAGCCAGACGATGACGGCCGCGGCGGCGGCCTCTGCCGGCGGCGGCTGCCCGCCCGGGCAGATCCACAGGCGCCGCCCGAAGCGCATGGGCTTGAAGTCCTTGAGCCACTCGCGCTCCCACGGCCGGTCCTCGAGGATTTCGCTGTGCACCTCGAGGAGCGGTCGCGCGATGCGCGCGCGCAGCTCGCGCAGGAGCTCGGCGGGGTCCGTTGCGATCGGGTAGAGCGCCGCGAGCGCGGTGCTGGGCCACAGCGGCGTGGCGCCGGGCGCGGGTTCGAGGATCGGGGCATCGCCCGCGTCCTTGAGCATTACGGCGATTGCGCCCGTGTCGAGACAGACCTCTTCCACGCACTCCGGATCGAGGCCATCGAGCGAAAGATGGATTTGCAGGAACGGCACGGCGTGGCTTCGGGGACCGGTGGGCTTCAGGCGTCGAGCATGCCGCGTTCGGGCGCCGGGCGCCCGGACCCGATCAGCCGCGACGCGGGCACCGCCGCCTACTTGAGGCCGAGCCGGCGTTCCAGGTAGTGGATGTCGAGGCTGCCCTGGCGGAATGCACTGTGCCCGAATATCTCCTGGTGCAGCGGCGCGTTCGTCTTGATGCCCTCGACGACCATTTCCGAGAGGGCGTTGCGCATGCGCGCGATCGCGGTGTCGCGGTCCTCGCCGTGCGCGATGACCTTGGCGATCAGCGAGTCGTAGTACGGCGGCACGTTGTAGCCGCTGTAGAGGTGGCTGTCGATACGGATGCCGGGGCCGCCCGGCGGATGCCACAGCCGCACCGGGCCCGGGCTCGGCGCGAAGGTCTTCGGGTCCTCCGCATTGATGCGGCACTCGATCGCGTGGCCGCGGATCTCGATGTCCTGCTGGCGAAACGGCAGCTTCTCGCCGGCCGCGATCCTGAGCTGCAGCTTCACGAGGTCGATGCCGGTGATCATTTCCGTGACCGGGTGCTCGACCTGGATGCGGGTGTTCATCTCGATGAAATAGAAGTTGCCGTCCTCATAGAGGAACTCGAGCGTGCCCGCGCCGCGATAGCCGACACGCAGCAGCGCCCTGGTAATCGACTCGATCATGCCCTGGCGCTGCGCCGGCGTGATGCCGGGGGCCGGTGCCTCCTCGACGATCTTCTGGTGGCGGCGCTGCAAGGAGCAGTCGCGCTCGCCGAGCACGACGACGTTGCCAAAGCTGTCCGCCACGACCTGGAACTCGATGTGCCGCGGCCGCTCGAGGAATTTCTCCATGTAGACCATGTCGTTGCCAAAGGCGGCGAGCGCCTCGGCCTTGGTCACGTTGATCGCGTTCAGGAGCGCGGCGTCCGAGTGCACGGCGCGCATGCCGCGGCCGCCGCCGCCGCCGGAGGCCTTGATGATGACCGGGTAGCCGATCTCGCGGCCGATGCGGCGGTTCTCGTCGCCATCGTTGCCGAGCGGGTGTCCCGAGCCCGGCACACACGGCACGCCCGCTTCCTTCATCGCGCGGATCGCGGAGACCTTGTCGCCCATCAGGCGGATGGTTTCCGCCTTGGGGCCGACAAATATGAAGCCCGACTTCTCGACCCGCTCGGCGAAGTCCGCATTCTCCGACAGGAATCCATAGCCGGGGTGGATGCCGACCGAATCCGTGACCTCGGCGGCCGAGATGATGGCCGGCATGTTGAGGTAACTGTCCTTGGCCGCGGGCGGTCCTATGCAGACCGTCTCGTCGGCGAGCAGCACGTGCTTGAGGTTGTTGTCGGCGGTTGAATGGACCGCGACCGTCTTGATGCCGAGCTCGCGGCACGCGCGCAGCACCCGAAGGGCGATCTCGCCGCGGTTGGCGATCAGAACTTTATCGAGCATCGCCGGGCGCTACTCGATGACGAACAGCGGCTGGCCGAACTCGACCGGATCGCCGCTCTTGACGAGCACCGCCGCGACCTTGCCGGTCTTGTCCGACTCGATCTGGTTCATCATCTTCATGGCCTCGATGATGCAGAGCGTCTGGCCGACCTTGACCTCGCTGCCGATTTCGACGAACGGCTTCGCGCCCGGGGCGGCAGCCGCGTAGAAGGTGCCGACCATGGGTGCGGTGACGGTGTTCTCGGCGCGGCTCGACTCCGATTCCTCCGCGGCCGCCCGCGAGGCGGCCG
>JANXZZ010000267.1 GCA_025355245.1 Pseudomonadota bacterium
CTCTCGCCGAGCGCGCCCGCGCGAATCCAGACGGCGTAGGCGGCCGAGGCAGCGGCCGCGCCGAACGCGAACAGATACGCGAGCGCGCGATCGCTGCCGACGGTGACGCCGGGAGCCAGGAACAGGACGAGCCCCGCGACGGCTACGACGGCACCAACCAGCTGTTGGCGCACCGGGCGAATACCACGAGTGCGCTCGAGGACAACGGCGATCACCGGCGCCGACCCGACGATGAGCGTGACTTCGACCACCGGGGCTCGCGCAAAGGCTTCGGTCGCGAGAATGTAGTAAGCGCCCATCACGGCCGCAAGCGCTGCGTTGAAGGGCCGACGCGCCTCGCGACCGCGAACCCAGAGCCATGGCCCGAGCACTAATGCGGCGATCAGCAGCCGCCCCGTAACAATTGCCAGCGTCGGTGCACCGTGCAACAGACGCACGAACACGCCCGTCAGCCCCCACGTGAGAGGCGCGATCATCCCCGCCGCCATTGCGAACGAATCCACGCGACGCGTCGTGGGCGCTGGTCGGACAGAATCTTCCATTTGGGGCCCTTGCCTCGATCGACTGTCGCGGTCGTACATTATATAAGTACGGGTCGGACCCGCGTCGGCAGCGCTGGATGAGCATCCGCTGCCGCGCGGATCCCGCCAAACTGCCGGGGACATCGCGATGACAGCGATCGCGGCTCGCGATCCGCGGGGGAAAGTGTCCGCTGGGCCGGGTTTTGAAGGCCGCGCTGTTGCTCGAATCGCCGCTTGCGGAACTGGGACTGGCCGGCTTTGTGATGGCGAGCGGCGGGGAAGGCATTCACGTTGTCCTGCCGCTGACGCGCAGGCACTCGTGGGCCGCCGCGAAGGACTTTTCGACGCGGCCGCGCGTGACCTGGCAACGATTGTCCCAGGACGCGTCGTCGCGAAATCCGGCGCTGCCAACCGGGTCAGCGTGATTTTCATCGACTAGCTACGCAACGGCCGCGACTCGACTATCGGCTCGCCCCGGTCGGTCCACGCGCGACGGCGCTTCGGCGTCTCCGTACCAATCTCGTTGAGTCAGCTTAGCGAGACTCGCGCGGCCGATCAGTGGACCTTCTCGAGCGAGCGGGAACTTCTCGACCGCGGCAACGGTCCTCGGGCGAATTACGCGCACAGCGCGCGACCGTTGACCGATGCCTTGAAGGGGTTGACACACGAGCGTGCGCCGAGCGCGCCCTCAATCGCAGCATTGGCGCCAGCGGGCGCAGAGCCGACCCTATCCTTGTGCAGGCATCTGGAGCTCGGTCGCGGCCGAAGTCCACCACCTCGCTACGTCACGCCTACCGACCTGACACGGGATCGCGAGACCATCGGCCAATCACGTGAGCGTCGAAACGCCGCTGTTCGACAGCGGTTCCGCGGAGCCGAGAAGCTCCAGGACCGCCTCGGGCGCGACAGGTTTCGTCAGGTGATGGTCGAATCCCGCATCGATCGCGCGACGTCGGTCCTCGGCCTGCCCCCAGCCCGTGATAGCGACGAGCGTCGGCTCATGCCCCCACGGCGTGGCCCGAATTTCCGTCGCCAACTCGTATCCGTTCATGTCCGGAAGCCCGATGTCGAGAAGCAGAACGTGCGGCCGAAAAGCCTCAGCGACCGCAATGCCTTGGCGCCCAGAGTACGCGCATTGCACCGTGTGTCCGGAGAGCGCGAGCAGCGCCGCGCACATGTCTGCGGCGTCACGGCTGTCATCAACAACCAGGATCCTGAGCGCCGGACCGCGATGACCGTCGGTAGACGTCGCGGCCGTGCCCCTGTGTTCGGAAGTTTCCGCGCCGACGGGCAGATGCACCAGAAATTCACTCCCGTGGCCCCGTCCGACGCTGCGGGCCTCGACGTGCCCGCCGTGGAGAAGCACGAGTCCCCGGACAAGCGCGAGGCCGACCCCCAGGCCACCCTCCGAGCGAGCGAGAGCGGACTGCTCCTGGGCAAACAACGTAAAGAGTCTCGGCATCGTCTCCGGCGAAATGCCGATTCCGTTGTCGCGGACTGTCACAACGACCTCGGTGCCCTTCTCGGCGACCATCAATTCAATCCTGCCACCCGGGTCGGTGTACTTGGCGGCGTTGATCAGCAGATTCGAGAACACCTGAGCGAGCCGCACCGCGTCTGCTTCGATCGCGATCGCGTGCTTTGGCAGATTCAGGGAAAGGTCGTGGTGCTTTGCATCCAATATAGGGCGGGCTGACTCGATCGCCGTGCCGAGGACCGTCATCAGTTCGGTGCGCGTCTTCTTGAGATCGAGAGTCCCGCGCGTGATGCGCGACACTTCGAGAAGGTCGTCGAGCAACCGACTCATGTGCGCCACCTGGCGTTCGATGACCTCCTCGCCGAGGCGCTGCTGCTCCGGAGTTCGACCGGCTTTCTTGGCGACGGCGAGTGCGTAGCGGATCGGCGCCAGCGGATTGCGAAGTTCGTGCGCCAACAGCGCCAGGAACTCGTCCTTCCGCTTGTCGGCGTCCCGTAGCGCCTCCTCGCGTTCGTGAAGCGCGCGCTCCGTTGCACAACGCTGAATGAACTCACCGGCTTGTCGAGTGCACATTTCGAGTCGACGAAGCTCTTGCTCGGTGGATTTGAGGGGCGTGGGAAAGTAAACCGAGAGAACCCCGAGCATCGCACCGTCGGCCCGCAGCAAGCGCGTTGCAATTAGCCCACGGAAACCTAGGAGTCGCGCGCACGCCGTCATCGGCTCGCAGTTGGAGTCCGATTCGATGTCCTCTACGATGAGCCGGGGTCCCAAGTCGAACGCGGCACCGAATCCGCACCCGGCGTCGGCGGTGGCCGCGCGCAGGGCATCAAGCCCCGATGATTCGAAGCCGCGCTGAGCGCCCACTGAAAGCGCGCGCGTGCTCTCGTCGTACAGCTCGATCGTGCCCTTGTCAGCACCGGAGAGATCGATGACCGACGCGAGGATTTCCCGCAACCCGGCTTCCAGATTGCGACACCGCCAGAGCCGTGTGCTGAAGTCATTGAGCTTACCGAGGGCAGCGGCCTCGGCGGCTAGCTCCGCTTCGCTTTGGCGACGGAGCTGTTCAATGCGTATGCGCTCGGAGATATCGCGCGCAACCTTGGACGCTCCAACGATGCGTCCGGTGGAGTCACAGACCGGAGAGATGGTCAACGAGATCGGAATCCGTCGACCGTCCTTGGTAAGCCGAATCGTGTCGAAGTGATCGATCCGTTCGCCGCGCTTAAGTTTCGCAATGAAGCCGAGTTCCTCGTCGCGAAGCTCCTCGGGGATTATCACCGTTATCGGCCGACCGACGATTTCATCCGCCGTATAGCCGAAAAGCCGGGCGGCACCCGCGTTCCACGAGCAAATGCGCCCGTCAAGAGTCTTGCTTACGATTGCATCGTCCGAAGACTCGACAATGGCCGCCAGCAGGGCGATCTGGATAGACGCGTCGCCGGCGCCCGCCGATCCCGGCACCAGCCCGAGCGCCGGCCTAAATCGAGCGACCGGCGGCTTCGTAGGGCTCATCCCGTTTCTCCGTTCAGCAAGCACGCATTCTCCGACCAATTGATCCGGTGCCGTGTCGGCCAGAGCGGCGAGCTTTGTCAGAAATCCCCTACAGCCCCCTTGAATCGAGCGTCAGTGACCGTGGCGGGAGGCCCCCGCCTGGCCAGGGCCCGACGAGCGGCGGCATCCCCGTCTTACGGATGCGTGCTTGCATCCCTGCCTCTGCGAAGACGACAGCGATCGAACACGACGCGAAGCGCTCCGCTCATGCTCTCGGCGCGGTAGCGCGAACAAGTCGCCCTCGATCGGCGCGACTCTACAGCGCCACGGTGAACCAGGTCCGGCCGATCAACGCTGCGCCCAAGCAGGAGCTCTCGCGACGTTTATCGGCAGAGAATCACGGCCGACGGCGCGCGCACTCTACCGACCGGTGGTCGTTTCCGCCCGACCGTTCGACCCTGGCTCATACCGCCGACCGGACTTTGCCTCGCGCTCGCGGCGCTGAACCTAGTGATTGAAGACCAGATAGACTACGACCAGAACGACTGCCGGTATCCCAAGCAGCCAGCCGAGAAAGTATTTGCCCATTGCTCGCTCCTAGATTTCGAACCCTATGAAACCTTGGCCATTCAACAGCTGACCCTGAATCCGCGCCATCGGCCAATCGGCGCCTCACTCCGTCAGGCTGCGCCTACCGCCGCGCTGCGCTGAACGGGTAGCGGACCGCAGGCCCGATCGGGCCGCTGCGCTTAGTAGTTGCGCCGGACGCGCGTATTGCACAGGACGCGAGTTCCGGCGAACGTGTTGCCGGTCGCGGCGCCCATCCCACCCCGGGTGAAGGCATTCGCCTGGACGGCCTCGAGGTCCCACCTGCGGGCGAGATGGTTGAGGCGGGCGTAGGTGATCGACCGCGACCGCCCGTCGACGCCGCTCGCCGAATCCAGGCACAGGGTGAAACAGCAGTCGCTGGCGGCGCCCCGGCAGCACGCATCCAGGGTTGCGCGAGAGTGCGCTTTCGTCGGCGAGTCGGGGCCTCCCGGTTGCGAGTCCGCAGGTCGCCGTGCTCGCGGCACCCAGCGTCGACGCGCAGGCCACCAGGGGTCCCTGCGCACCCGGGACGAGCATCGGGAAGAGGGCAGGAGCTCCGGCTTTCGGCGCCGCGCCAGCCTTAAGCTCCCCCAAGTCTGCTAACAGCAGACAGACTTATCGCCTGCCTGCTTCGGCGGGCACATCACCGAGCCATACGAGCAGAACACGCAACAGTCGCCATGCTTCGGGCGAAGCAGCACCCGGCAGCCCGTGCACTCGTAGAAGTACTGGCACGCGTCGCTCGGCATCGTCTCCATCGATTGACGCCCGCAGTGGGGACACGTCAGGATCGATTGAAGGATCATCGGTGTGCCTTACTGACCCCGCCACGCGCCGCTTGCGAGATCAAGTTAACGTTTATCCAATATTTCTATAATACTCGAATCATGAAATCACCGGATGCCGTGACGAGCCTGGCCGCCCTGGCCCAGGAGTCGCAATTGGCGATCATTCGGATGCTCGTGAAGCGCGGGCCCGAGGGGTATACGCCAACCGCGCTCGGAGAGAGGTTGAGTGTCGCCCCGGCGACTCCGTCTTTTCATCCGAAGGAGCTGCAACGCGCCGGCCTGATTGCGGTCCGGCAGGACGGTCGATTCTTGTTCTACCGGCCGACTTTTTCGCACATGACCACGCTGATCGAATTCTTCAGCGCTCAATGCTGCAGCCTGGCCGGTAGGGACTGCGGCCCGAACTGCCTGCCGGCGACCGCCGAGGCGCCGACCCTCAAGCGGCGACGCGCATGAAACGCTTCCACGTCAATAAATCAGTGAACGACCTGTCGGAAAGTATCCGCTTCTACGCGGCGCTGTTCGCGACGGAGCGCACCGTCCGAAAGGATGACTGCGCGAAGTGGATGCTCGAGGACCCGCGGATCAATTTCGCAAACTCCCGGCGCGGCTACGCTGTCGGCGTCAATCACCTTGGCATCCTGGTCGACTCGGGGGTCGAACTGCCCTCCATGCGCAACCAGCTCACGCGGACGGACAGCGCACTGGTCGAGCAAGTAAGCGCGGCGTGCTGCTACGCCCACTCCGACAAATATTGGATCACGGATCCGTCGGGCATTGCGTAGGAGACATTCCACACGCTCGATTCGATCCCGATCTACGGGGTCGACCGCCCGAAAGCGAGCCCGTGCTGCGACGCCGTCGAGGCCATTCCGGACGCTCCTTGTTGCGCGCTGGCCGAGAAATCCGCGGCATGCTGCGCGTGAGTGAGTCGGCCGATGTCCGGCAGGCGGCTCCGGCCGATGCCCGTGAGATTCGGGAACTGCTGACGGGCGCGCAGCTGCCGATCGACGATCTTGATCGCGCCGACGTGCAGTTCTGGGTGGCGGAGCGGGGGAGTCCGATCATCGGGGCAATAGGCCTCGAGCGCGCGGGTGCAGCGGGACGGCTCCGGTCGTTCGTCGTAGCGCGGTCAGCCAGAAGACACGGAATCGGACGCGCACTCCTCGGCACGCTCGAGCGCGAGGCGCGCGAGACTGGAGTCGAGCAGCTCGTGCTGCTGACCCAGACCGCCGAGTCGTTTTTCCGATGCGCCGGATATGGAATCGTTGGTCGAGTCCGCGTGCCCGAGGGCATCCGGGCGCTTGAGGAATTCCGGATGCTGTGTCCGGCATCCGCGGTGTGCACGAGCAAGCGGCGGGGGGGCGCTGAGCGGGGAGTCGATGACTGAGCGCATCTACTACGTGCTGTTCCTGTGCACCGGCAACTCGGCACGGAGCATCCTCGCGGAAGCAATACTGAATCACCGCGGTAAGGGCCGGTTCAAGGCCTACAGCGCGGGGAGTCACCCTAACGGGACCGTCAACCCGCGCGCCCTGCAGCTGCTCGAGCGGACGGGAATCTCGACCGAAGGACTCAGGAGCAAAGCGTGGGACGAGTTCGCGCAACCGGGGGCGCCGAAGCTCGATTTCGTTTTTACGGTCTGCGACAGCGCGGCCGGGGAGATGTGCCCCATCTGGCCCGGCCAGCCGATGACGGCGCACTGGGGACAACCCGATCCGGCGGCGGTTGAGGGGACCGAGCTCGACAAAACGAATGCGTTCCACGAGGCACTGCGGATGCTCGAACGACGCATCACCCTGTTCACGAGTCTGCCGCTCGCCAGTCTCGACCGACTTGCGGTCGGCGCCCAGATCCGCGACATCGGTAGGACCTGACGTGGCCGGCGCCGCAGTGTCGCTTCCGCGGCGGCTGAGCGCCGAGAGCCTCGGCGCAATGTTGCTCGCCGCGACCGTCGTCGGTTCCGGCATCATGGCCGAGCGCCTGGCCGACGGTAACCAGGCGGTTGCGCTGCTAGCAAACACGGTCGCGACGGTTGCGGTACTCGCCACGTTGATCGCGCTCTTCGGACCCTTGAGCGGCGCCCATTTCAATCCGGCCGTGTCGTGCGTCGAGGCACTGCGCGGTCGGCTCACCCGGCGCGATGCAGTCACGTATCCTCTCGTCCAGATCGCAGGCTGCTGGGCGGGCGCGGTGTTCGCGAATCTCATGTTCGACCTTCCGGCGTGGCAAGCGTCTACCCACGTTCGAGCCGGCAGCGCGCAGATTCTCGCGGAATGTGTCGCGACGTTCGGCCTGCTGCTGGTCGTCATCGGCCATCGGCGACCGCACGGTGCGTCGTGGATGGTTGCCGCGTGGATCGGAGCCGCGTACTGGTTCACGGCGTCGACGTCGTTCGCGAGCCCGGCCATAACGATCGCGCGATCGCTGACCGACACCTTTGCGGGAATACGTCCCGTCGACGTGCCCGGGTGCATCGCGGCCCGGGGCGTCGGCGCGCTCGTCGCCTTCGGAATCGCGCGTTTAGTTCTCTGGTCGGATCGCAGCGCTCGGCGCGGCACCACCGAACCCCGCTGACCCGGACATGCTCCCGCCGCTCGAAGTCCTTGTCGCGTTTCTACGGCTCGGCCTCACGAGTTTTGGCGGCCCGATCGCGCACCTGGGATATTTCCGGACGGAGTTCGTCGTGCGGCGCGGCTGGCTCGACGATCACGCGTATTCGGACCTGGTAGCGCTCTGCCAATTTCTGCCCGGCCCCGCAAGCAGCCAGGTCGGGTATTCGATTGGCCTGCTCCGCGCAGGGTATTGGGGCGGGCTTGCCGCGTGGCTTGGCTTCACGCTTCCCTCGGCCATCGCCATGGTGTGCTTTGCCTACGGTTCGCGGGCGCTCGCGGGGCCGCTCGCGCTCGGCGCACTTCACGGCCTCATGCTCGTCGCCGTCGCGGTCGTTGCGCAAGCGGTCATTGGAATGGCGCGCTCGCTCTGCCCGGACCTACCGCGCGCCGGCATCGCCGTCGTCGCCGCGCTTTTTGCGCTTGCGGGTATCGGATCGGCGCGCCAACTCGGTGCGATTGCGCTCGGCGCGCTCGCTGGCGCCTTGCTCCGCGGTGGCGCGACGTCGGCCCCCGCGTGGAGCGTGACCGTGCCGGTGTCGCGGCGCGTCGGACTCCTCGCGCTGGCCGCGTTCTTCGGGCTGCTCGTCGGCTTGCCGATCCTCCGGCAGTTCACCGATTCGGCCCGGATCGCGCTGTTCGATGCATTTTTTCGCTCGGGTGCGTTCGTCTTTGGCGGCGGCCACATTGTGCTGCCGCTGCTTCGGGAAGCAGTCGTCGTTCCGGGCTGGACGTCCGATTCGACTTTTCTCGCGGGATACGGCGCGGCGCAAGCGGTCCCCGGTCCGCTCTTTACGTTCGCTGCGTACCTCGGTGCCGTGGCCGGGATCCCGCCGAACGGGTTGCTCGGCGCCGGACTCGGCCTGTTGGGGCTGTCCCTACCCGGCCTTCTGCTCGTAACGGGGGTCCTGCCGTTCTGGCATACGTACCGACACCGGCCGGGGGTGCGGGCGGCGATGCGCGGCGCCGGGGCAGCCGTCGTGGGGCTCCTTGCAGCGGCGCTCTACGATCCCGTCTGGACCCGCTCGATCCGGTCGCCCGCGGACATTGGCATCGCGCTTGCGGGATTCGTGCTGTTGACCGTCGGCCGTGCACCCCCTCTCGCGGTCTGCGTGCTGAGCGCTGTCGCCGGCGCCGCGTTGGCGTAGCGCCCGACGAACCCTCGGCGCTGCGGGCGGACCGACCGACGCCCGGAGTCGCGGCCCCCGTCGCGCCGATCCGCACGTCGCTGGCCGCGTCGAGGATTGCGAGGAAATCCTTGTCCCGCACGGATTCCGGCCGGCAGGCGCGCACAGCGTCCGGATGGGTTCGAGCTACGCGCCCGCCCGACATTCACCGCGCCGACGCGCGCGTCTGATCCATCGCGAACTTGGCAACTTCCAAGGCTTTCAGGGACTTCACGTGCACGCGAGGCCGGACGCCGAGCGCTTGTGCGCGCTGGCGAATGCGCTCGGCATTTGCGGTGAGCCGGGCACGAACGAACAGCAGGGCGGCGTCGACACAGCCTCGAGGCGCACGCTAGAACTCCACGACCTGACCGACGCCGAGCCGTTCGGCTTCCTCGAGCACGAACCGCGCCGACACGAGATCCTCGCAGACCATGCCGAGGGACTTGAACATCGTGATGTCATTTGCGTCGCGGCGCCCAACCGCGCGGCCACCCAGCACGTCGCCGATGCTGCCGAGGATGTGCGCGTCGGTCACGATGCCCGCATCCCGCGCCCGGCGGAATTCCCCGGCAAGCGCCAGCGCGCTGTCGAGGAAGTCGACATAGAAGCGGCTGCGCAGCACCGCCTCAGAGTCGACTTCCGCGGTCGTCGGGATGCTGGACCCGACGACGTTGAGGTGCTGGCCCGCGTGCAGCCACCGGCCCAGAAGATAGGGTTCCGGCGCCGCGGTCGTCGTGCACAACACGTCGGCGCGCTCCATGGCTGACTCGATCGTCGCTGCCGGCTCCACCGCGACACCAAAGCGCGCCCGGGAGGCGGTGCAAAAGGCGTGTACCCGGACAGCGTCCCGTCCCCACACCAGCACGGTTCTGAACGCGCGCACCTTGAGCAGCGCCTCGATATGCACCGTCGCCTGTTCGCCATAACCGAACACGGCCATCACGCTGACATCGGAGCGCGCGAGAGCGTCGGTCGCGACCGCGGACGCCGCCGCCGTCCGGATCGCGGTGATCTCGCGCGCCTCGACGATGCCGACCGGCCGACCGGTGAGGGCGTCGAACATCAGCACCATTCCCTGATGCGAGCCAAGCTCTGTCCCAAAATTGCCCGGAAACACGGTGACCACCTTGATGCCGAGCTGCGCCGCAGTCCCGTCGGCCTGGCCCGGAATGAAGCCCGGCATCATGCCAAGGAGGTTCCGCCCCTCGGGGACCTTGAGCGCCGTGCGGATGGGCTGGAGCGCGCCGCCGGGACCGGGATACCTCATGGCCTTGCGCATGAGGCCGATGCAGGCGGACATCGGCAGCAGGCGATTGACCTCGTGGGCGTTGATCAGGCGAAGCGACATGGCGGGGGTCCTGCTGGCGTTGGCAAACGGAAGCGGCGTCTAAAGGCGACTGCGGACAGTTTAGAAGTCATCCACCGAATTTACATGTCGCGACCGCGCCCGGAGGGCGCGTGAAGTGACTGAAGGTGCTGCTAAAGATCGGCTGCCGTGACGAAAACGGGACCACGCACCAACGCTGCCTCCGCCTGCGCCGCCGCTTGCAGGAACCGCGCAGCAGGCCTGGCCCGGCTGCGATGTCGGTTCGCCCGCGGGTCCGCCGTTTGCAGAACCGAGCGCGGTGTACCGCGCAGGATCACCGCCGTCCGCGGCCGGCGCGCGCTGAGTGCACAAGCCAGCTCTGTGCCGCAGCGGCAAAATTGACTGCTCGATCCGCTGCAGTCGTTCGCTCATCCGCTCTACTTCGACGCGAACTGACAGGTAACGCCCCGGTCCAGAGCGGCCGGACAATCGACCGCTTCAAACTTGTTGACGTTGTCATCAAGCGGAATGAACGCGACAAGACCGGCAGGTCGCTCAGAACATTGCACTTCGACAACGTAACGCCTGTCGACGCTTTCCCGCCCCACCACGCGCATTTGACTCGGTTCGCAATCGACGCCGTTATGCTTGAGCGCGTCGCGAAAAGCCTGCATCGAGACGGGCGTCGATACCGGGCCGCCGTCCGTCAGGTGACACTTCAGCCCGCGCGCCGCCGCGTCGCGGCAGCCGATAGCGGATAGCTGCCCGGACGCCGAAGTTCGCGGCACCTTGAGCAGATAGCCCCTGCCGTCGTCGCACGAGACTTCGGTGTAATCGATCTCGCGTGACGTACTGAGCCCAAACCAGCGCACGCCCTTGATCGCGCACGGCGTGCCGACCGCGGACATGAGACCGCCCGCCATCGCCTTGATGTCCTTGTTCGCCGGAAGTTGGCAGTACAGGTCCGACTTCCGACCCTCGACGAGGTCGGCCGCGTGGGTCGCATCCGCTGCGAAGCAGGACGTCGCGACAGGACTCTGGCCGCCCGACTGCAGCAGGTAACCGGTCCCGTTCCTGCACGCGACCTCGTACAGCTTCGCTTCGATTGCCTTGCCTCCCTCGGTAACGTGACCGCGGCCGATCGATTCTGCGTCGGTGATCTCGCACGGAAGCCCCAAGGCACCGACCAGCGTGCCGCTCTCCGCCTTAGCCAGCGCCAACGAGCGATCGTCGGCCTTGCGCAGCTTTTCGATATCGTCGGGGTTCATCAGGCCGCCGGGCATGCCAGGCGTGTTCATTTTCGAGGCGGGGTCGGCGCGCGTGTTTTGTGCGTGGGCAACGCTCGGATAGAGGCCGGTCACCGGGAGCAAAAGGGCGAATGAAATGACTACGGATCGCACTAGGATTGCCTCGCCAAGGGGTGTCGGTGCTGTGCGAACGAGCTTAGGCCTTTGAATATCGCCGGTCCAAGCCAATCGTCGGTTCGGGACGGTGGCCGGATCGGGGACCTCGCGAGCGGCGCCGTCTTCGTCTGCCGTGGCTTCTCTCCTTATATACAGAAGGTCGTGGACCTTGGCGGGTACGCCGAGGCGAACGATGCGCACGTGGTCGCGATCACCGATTCGGCGGCCTCCCCGCTGGCTGGCAAGGAGAGGACGTGGTTCTTATTCCCGCAGCGAGCCCGTGGGCTTTCGACTCGATGTCCACGGGAACGGCTGTCGCTCAGAGCATCATCGCGCAGATGCCTGCGATCGGCGGAATCGCGGTCCCTAACTGCCTCACCGCACGGGAGCGGGCGCTGAACGAGCGGAAGACGTTCACCCGGTAGGGCCTGTTGGGCGGGCCGATTTCCGGCACGTTCCCGATCGTTCGTCGCCACGCGGGTCGCGAGGGCACCGACGAACGGAGCGCACGCCACCGGTCATGGCGTGGACGACCCGGGCACCCCGCCGATCGAAAGCCCAACCGGACGCCCGCAGGGCCGTGTCGATCCGGTCATCACATCGCGTATGATCCGTAGACGCGTACCCGCTGGCGCCGGCCACCGCCGACGGCACGGACGCACTCCCGACGTCGCGCGCGGTCAGTGATGCGGGAAAACACAAGAGATCGACCGGGGAGGGGATCGCCGTGAAGACGAAATTGGCCTATGCCATTGCCTGCGTGCTCGCCGGGACCACCGCCGCGTCGGCGGCTGAACGCACCACCTCTGCGCCCGACAGCGCCGACTCCCTCGCCGAGGTGGTCGTGACGGCACAGCGCCGCACGGAAAATATCCAGGACGTACCGATCTCGATCCAGGCGTTGACCGCGACCACGCTTGCGCAACTCAACGTCACGACGTTCGACGACTACATCAAGTTCCTGCCGAACGTCACGAGCGCAGCCAACGGCCCCGGCCAGAGCGAAGTGTTCATGCGCGGCCTGAGCGCCGGCTCGCAAGCGAGCCAGGGAAGCGCCGCGACCGGACTGTGGCCCAACGTCGCAATCTACCTCGACAACCAGTCGGGCCAGATGCCGAATCGCAACCTCGACGTCTTCGCGGCCGACCTCAACCGCATCGAGGTCCTCGAGGGCCCGCAAGGCACGCTGTTCGGCTCGGGTGCCGAGGCGGGCGTCATCCGTTACATCACGAACGAGCCCAAGCTCAATACCACCGAGGGCTCGTTCAAGGCGGGCTACGGTATCACCGCGCACGGCGATCCCAACTCCTCGCTCGAGGCGGTGCTCAACCTGCCGCTCGTCGCGGACCATCTCGCCCTACGCGGCGTGATTTACAACGACCAGCGCGGCGGTTACATCAACAACGTGCCGGCGACGTTCACCCGCAAGAACACCGACATCGGCATCCACTACGCGAACTACCCCGCCGTGAACGGCAACTGCCCCGACGGCCTGCCGAATGCGGGCTCCTGCGTTCCGCCGGGAAGCCCGACGCTGTCCAACAATGCGATCACCAAGAACGCGATCAATCCGGTCAGTTACCAGGGCCTGCGCGCCGAGCTTCTCTACAAGATCAACGACGACTGGAACGTGCTGCTGTCACAATCTTTCCAGACGATGAACTCGGCAGGTGTGTTTTACCAGCAGCCGCTTTCGTCGAACGGGGCGCCGCTCAACCCGCTCGAGGTGACGCTGTTCAACGACTCGCACAACAATGACCGCTTCGAAAGCACGGCGTGGACCGTGAACGGCAAGGTGGGCCCGCTGGCCGCCGTGTACACGGGCGGCTACCTAGTGCGCAAGGTCGACCAGACCGGCGACTATACGAACTATGCTCGTGGCGTCTACTCCGACTACTACCAGTGCTTCGGCCCCGGTTCCGGCGGCGACAACACGCTCACCTCGACCTGCAAGTCCCCGACCGCCTACTGGATCTCGATCGAGCGCAACGAACACCAGCAGCACGAGTTTCGTCTGAGCACGCCGGACGATTGGCGGGTTCGCGGCATTGTCGGTGCGTTCTGGGAGAACAATACGCTTTATGACCTGACCAGCTGGCACTACAAGTCCATCCCGGCTTGCACGGCGACCGCGAACGTCGGTTGCTTGACCGACATCGGCACGATCGCCGGCACCACAGTGCAGGTACCCGGCGTGACGAGCGACAACACCTCTTTCAACCAGGACGAGAAGCACGTCACCAAGCAGACGGCGTTTTTTATGTCGTTCGACTTCGACCTGGTCCCGAAGACGCTGACGTTGACTGTCGGTACGCGCCACTTCAAATTCGACAACACGTTCGTCGGCAGCGTCGGCGGCAGCTTCGGCTGCTTCGCGCAAGGCGCACCACCGTGCCCGAACTACCCGACCTACGCTTACAGCCTGGACGCGCAGAACCTGAATGGCTCGGAAGCGGGCTGGAAAAGCCGCGTCAACCTGACCTGGCACGTCACGCCCGATGCGATGCTCTACTAGACGCTGTCGCAGGGATTCCGGCCCGGCGGCTTCAACCAGAACGGCTTGTCACAACATACGCCCGGGCCCGACGGCCAGGCGCAGTACCTGATTCCGCGCTCGTACTCGTCCGATAAGCTGACCAACAACGAGATCGGCTGGAAGACGGAATTCCTGAACCACCGCCTGCAGTGGAACGGCGCGATCTACCAGGAGAATTGGAACAACGTGCAGATCGAGTTCTTCAATCCCGGGCTCGTGGGCAACCTTTTCTACAACACGAACGGGCAGAACTTCGTGGTGAAAGGCCTCGAGACCTCCCTGGTCGCGCGGCCGATCACCGGGGTCACGCTGCAGGGCGCGGCTTCCTGGAACCACAGCCGCCAGACGAATTCGCCTGCACTCATCGACAACAACCCGTCGAGCGCCAACTACGGCCAGCCGATCACGCAGATCTGCAGCTCCTTGCCCTGCTCCGCAGTCACCAATCCGTTCGGCCCGGTCGGCGCACCGAGCGCGGATGCGCCGCCGCTCCAGTTCAGCCTGCGCGCGCGCTACGACTGGGTCCTCGGCAGCGGTTTGCTGCCGTTCGCGCAGCTGGCGGCCCACCACACCGCGCATTCGTACACGCAGGCGGGCGCCAACCCCAACTATGCGATTGGCGGCGCAGTCGGTACGTCGCGTGGCCGCTTCGAGAACCCCGCCTACTCTACGTTCGATGCGTCCTTCGGCGTCGCGAAGGACACCTGGCTGTTAAGCGTGTTCGCCGAAAACCTGTCCAACTCGAACGCGAGCACGTTCGTCAGCACGGATCAGTTCATCGTCGCGCAGACGCCGCTACGGCCGCGCGTGATCGGCGCGTCGTTCTCGTATTCGTTCTAGCGCGGCCTGGGCCCAGTCGGTCGAGACGCACGCGTTACGCCGCAACGTGAAGCACGAAGGAACGGATGATCTGGCGGCGTCGCGCGTTCGATCGACCCAATTGCCGTGGATTTGATGCTCAACGAAGTACCCGAGCTTGACGACGTCGACATTTCGATCGGCGGCGACCTGTTCATGGCGCGCTGGGAGACGGCTTCGTCGCCGCGTACCTGCGCGGCGTTCCAGCGCCTACTTCCGTACACGCAGAAGATCATTCACGCGCGCTGGAGCGGCGAGGCCTGCTGGGTTCCGCTCGGCGGGCTCGATTTGGGGGTCGCGCCGGAGCATCCGGTCGCGCGACCGGCGCCGGGCCAAATCCTGTTCTATCCGGGCGGCATCAGCGAGACCGAGATTCTCGTCCCGTACGGCAGAGCGCGATTCAACAGCGTCGCCGGCGAACTCGCCGGCAATCATTTCCTGACCATCGTCGGCGGTCTTGAACGCCTGGCAGAGCTCGGCCGCGAAATTCTCTGGAACGGCAGTCGCGATATCCGCTTCGAGTCCGCACGCTCCAGCCGCTAGCCACGCCAACGCACTTGGGCCCGAGTGGCGAGCCCGAGCCGGTGGCCAGATTACTTCGATCCCGCGCGCTCCGGGCGAAATGCGGGGCGGCGCTCCTCGCGCAGCGGCCGCTGCGCGCGGAACCGATCAACGACCCTGCACCGCACCGAGCGCAGCAGCGCCGTGCGCCTTCAGGAGCGCATCGAACGCCGGCACGTCCGCGGCGACGATACTCTGCCACCTCGTGACCTCGCGGCCGAGCTCGCCGTGCAGGTACTCGAACACCTGCCGCTGCGGCTCCGTGGGACCGAAGTCACCGAAGTCGAGAGTCCCTGCGAACGTGTCGTACTGCTCGTTCAGCATGTTCGGATAGCGCAGGTTGTCCTCGGATGCCGCCATCTTCACCTGCACGAGGCGCGCCTCAATCGGCGCGAGCTTCGCGACCAGCGCGACGGCAGCCTCGACGAGGGGCTTCGCCGGCGCGGAGGAACCGTGCCACTTGCCGATCAGCTCGAGGCGTGAGCGCACGTCGCGCAGCTGGTTCACCGTTCGGTGCAGTGTCTCGATGTCGGCCTCGGTCTTGAGCTCGAGCTCCGTCAGCGCGGCGAGCTCGCCGTCCGACACCTGCCCCTTGAGCCGAGGATCGAGCACGACGTCGAGCGGGGCGGTCTGGCTGGCGCCGCTCACGGTCAGTCGGACCTGGTAGTGACCCGGCGCCACGATCGGCCCGCGCGGTCCGTCGTCGCTGTAGAACGCGCCCGGAATCTTGACCGGGTCGTCGTAGCGGAAGTCCCACGCGAAGCGATTGGCGCCGGCCTCGTCGGGGATCTCGTCGGCGGGCTTCTCGCGGTCGGTCCACTCGGCCGGCTGCTCGAATTGATCCTTGGGCTTGTGGTTCGAGAAGTGCCGGATGAGCTTGCCGTCCGCGCTGAGGAAATCGAGCGTGATCTCCTCGTGTTCGGCGGGCTTCTTCGCCAGCACGTAGTCGATGACGGCACCGGGCGGCGGGTTGTCGCCGACCGGCAAGCGCCGCTCGACCTGCTGCGGAATGTGCAGGCGAATGGCGCTCGCCGGACGAAACAGGTGGAAGTCGCCCGTCGCAATGCCGTCGGCCGCCTGCCGCAGCGGCGACAGGTCGTCGAGGATCCAGAACGAGCGCCCGTGCGTCGCGGCGACGAGGTCGTTGTCCTTGATGGCGAGATCGTGTACCGGCACTGTCGGCAGATTCAGCTGCAGCGGTTGCCAGTGCGCGCCGTCGTCGACCGACACGTAGACGCCCAGCTCGGTGCCCGCGTAAAGGAGCCCCTTGCGCGTCGGATCCTCGCGCACCGCGCGCACGTAGGCGCCGTCCGGGATGCCGGTCACGATGCGCGTCCACGTCTTGCCCGAATCGTGGGTCCGGTAGATGAGCGGCTTCACGTCATCAAGCTTGTGACGATCGATGGCCGCGTAGGCGGAGGCGGCATCGTGAGGCGAAGCCTCGATCAGGCTCACCATGCTCCACGCCGGCATGTCCTTCGGCGTCACGTTGTCCCAGTGGCCACCGTCATCGTGCGTTAAATGGATGAGGCCATCGTCGGTTCCCGCCCACAGCAGCCCCTGCTGCTTCGGCGACTCGGCAAGCGTGAACACGGTGTCGTAGTACTCGACCGCCGTGATGTCGAGCGTGATCGGGCCGCCGGAGGGCGCCTGCTTGCTCTTGTCGTTCTTCGTGAGGTCCGGGCTGATGCGCTTCCAGCTCTTGCCCTGATCGATGCTGCGCAGCACAAACTGCGCGGCCGTGTACAGCACGTTCGAATCGTGGTGCGACACGAACAGGGGCTCGGTCCATTGCAGGCGGTACTCGAGGTGCTCGGCACCGTTGCCGGAAACGTCGAGCGGATAGACCGACACGTCCCGGAAGTTGTTGGTGCGGTGGTCGTAGCGGGTCATCTGGCCGCTGTCGGAGTTCGCGTAGATGATCTCCGGATCCTTGGGATCGGGCGCAATGTAGCCGCTCTCGCCGCCGCCGACCGGAAACCAGGCCTGGCGGCCGATCACGCCGTCGTCGTCGCGGCTCGCGATGCCGATCGTCGAGTTGTCCTGCTGGGCACCGTACACCCGGTACGGCCAGTGGTTGTCGACGGCGACGTGGTAGAACTGCGCCGTCGGCTGGTTGTAGGGCGCCGTCCACGCCTTGCCGCCGTCCATCGAGATGCTGGCGCCGCCATCGCTGCCGTTGATCAGGCGCTTCGGATTCCTAGGGTCGATCCACAGCGCATGGTGGTCGCCGTGCGGCGCCGGCATCAGCTCGAATGACTTGCCACCGTCGGCGGAGCGGAACGCGCCCGTGTTCATGATGTAGACGACGTCCGGCGAGACTGGGTCGGCGAACACGTGGCTGTAGTACCAGGCGCGCTGCCGGAAGCGGTGGTCGGAGTTGACCCGCGACCAGGAGCCACCACCGTCGTCCGAGCGAAACAGGCCGCCTTCCTCCGCCTCGATCATCGCGTAGACGCGCCCGGAGCCGCCGCCGGCAACCGAGACACCGATGCGACCGAGGATCCCCGCCGGCAAGCCGTGGCCCTCGAGGTGCGTCCAGGTGAGTCCCGCGTCGGTCGACCGGTAGAGGCCGGAGCCGGGGCCGCCGCTCGAGAAGTACCAGGGCTGGCGCCGCATCTGCCAGAGCGATGCGTACACGACGTTCGGATTGTCCGGATCGAAGACGACGTCGATGGCGCCCGTGTCGCGATCCTTGAACAGGACCCGGCTCCAGGTGCGGCCGCCGTCCGCCGTGCGGAACACGCCGCGCTCGTCGTTGGGGCCGAAGGCGTGGCCGAGTGCCGCGACGAGCGCGATGTCCGGGTTCTTCGGATGGACGATGACCGCGCCGATGTGGCGAGTGTCCTTGAGGCCGACGTTCGTCCAGGTACGGCCCGCATCGACCGACTTGTAGACGCCGTCACCGTAGGTGATGTTGCCGCGCGTGCAGGCTTCGCCCGTGCCGACGTAGAGGACGTTGTGGTCGGAGTCCGCGACCGCGATCGCGCCGATCGAGGCGATCTTCTGTCCGTCGAAGACCGGCTTCCAGAGGTTGCCGGCGTCGGTGCTCTTCCAGACGCCGCCCGCGACGCCACCGAAGTACCAGGTCGCCGCGTCGCCGGGGACGCCGCTCACCGCGATCACGCGTCCGCCGCGGAACGGGCCGATCTGCCGCCATTTCATGCCCCCGAGCAGGGCAGGATTCACTTCGGCGAGCGCCGGGGTGACGCCGAGGAGCACGAGCGGCAGCAGCAGCGCGAACAGTCGGCTACGGGAAATCATAAGTCGCGTCCTTCGGGTGCCGGATTCGGAGACCGCGAAGTCTACGACAACCCGGGCAACATGCCACGGCACCCGAGCCAAGCTCCCGATGCGGCGAGGTACCGTGTTTGGGCGAGCCGAGGGCGCCGGGGAGCGTGCAGCGGAACTGCCGGAAAGCCCTAACGACGAACCTGCGTTGCGAGCCGGTCGATCGAACGGTTGCGATGCGCTGACGCGGGACGGCTCTGCCTGCGAGACGCCCGGATCGCGCCGCGGCGGCCCCGGATCTTCGCGATTCGACCGTCGGCCGACCCCGGAGCCACTGGGGCTTGGTTCGAGTCGCCCTCGTGTGCCAAAGTACCGCGGTCATCGATGAGACTGTGGGTCCGTAATTTCTAATGTTTCTCAAGGACTTACGATCGGTATACTCAGGCAAGCCCGCCGCGACTCGCCAATGCCTTGAACCCTGCCGAACCGGTCGCCATGATGCCTCGCCCTGACCCCCGTCACTTCCTCCGACGCCGGCTACTGCTTAAAGGTGTTCTCGGCGCGGCGCTGCCCGGGACCCTGCTGTCGTGCTCGTCGGAATCGAAGCACGCGGCGCTCGTCGTCGGTGGCCTGCCGGTTACCTGCAATTTGACGCTCCCGATCGCCTGCGTTGCGCGAGCCGCTGCCAACAACGCGGGCCCTGCCGCGGGCCCGCGCTTCGACTACGAGTACAGCAAGTACAACGGCTGGCCGGAGGTCAAGGAATCACTGATGACCGGACGAATCCAGGCCGCGTTCATGCTGGCGCCGCTCGTCATGGACCTGTCCGACCGCAAGATTCCGATCAAGATCGTCTCACTCGGCCACCGCTCGGGCGCCGTGATCATGGTCCGCAGCGACTCCCCTTACGAGCACTTCCGCCAGCTCGAAGGGAAGCGAATCGCGATCCCGAGCCGTTTCGCCGTGGATTTTCTGTTTCTGAGGAAGATGCTGGCCCAAGAGGGCATGACGCCGGCCGACGTCACGATCGTGGAGATGGCGCCTCCCGACATGCCGGCGGCGCTCTATGCCAAAGCTGTCGACGCCTACTGTACGGGCGAGCCATTCGGAGCCGCCGCCCAGAGCGCCGGCTACGCGCGCACTCTGCGCATGACTCGCGACGAATGGCGAAACTACATCTGTTGCGTGCTAACCGTGCGCGAGGAACTCATCCGGGACAACCGGCCTCTCGTTCAGGATCTCGTGAATCACGTGATGGGCGCCGGCGTCTGGCTTGATGCGGACAGGGAAAACCGCAAGAAGGCGGTCGCCATTGCCGCCGGGAAGAGGTTCTTCAACCAGGACCCCAACATCATCCAGTTCGTGATGGACCACCCGACCGATCGCGTGACCTATGGCGACCTGCGCATGATTCGCGGCGAATTCGACGAGCTCATGCAGCTGTCCGTCGAGGCCGGGACCATCAAGCACCCGATCGCATTCGAGAGTTACGTGGATGAGAGCTTCGCGAAGGTCGCCAAGCCCGCTACTATCTTGCTCTGACCGGGGAGCCGATCGTGCTTCGTCCACTCGTGCTTTCGATATCGCTGCTTCTCTCAGGAAGCCTGAGCGCGGCTTCGCAAAGCACGGACCTCATCGCCGGCGTATTCGAACCGGCACGGCTTGCACCCGACTTCTCCCTGCGCGGATCGGACGGCGCCGAACTCAAGCTAAGCCACTATCGCGGCAAGGTCGTCCTGCTGGCATTCGGCTACACGTCCTGCACCGAGGTCTGTCCGATAACGCTCGCGGTGCTGGCGGCGGCGCGCAAGAAGCTCGGGCCCAGTGCTGATGGAATGCAGGTCGTTTACGTCACCGTCGATCCCAAACGGGATACGGTGGAGCGCATGCGGACCTACATGTCGGCCTTCGATCCGAGCTTTGTCGGCGGTACGGGCACCGCGACGGAGCTGGCTGCCGTGCGCACGAACTACGGGATATCGGTCAGCAAGGAAATGCCGTTTCCGGGTGGCTACGCGCTCAGTCATTCCTCGTACATCTACCTTGTCGATCGGCACGGGGCGCTGCGCGCCCTGATGCCGTACGGGCACAGCGCGGATGATTTCGCGCACGACGTGCGCATCCTGCTAAACCAGTAGGTGTCCATTGCGTTCCCGGCAATCGGGCCTGCTGGCCGCACGATGCATTCGTTGGGCAGGCACTGTGCTCGCGGTCGGCGCCGCCGCCGTGACCCTGTGGGCGGCGTTCGCGCCGATCCGGTCGGCGTCGCGGGACGTGGTTTTCGAGATTCCGCGGGGTACGTGGGCGCGCCGGATGGCGGGGAACAAGCTCGAGATCCTGCCGTCGCAGATCCGCCTCACGCTCGGACTCAGCGACATCCTGGTGCTCCGGAACCAGGACGACGTGCCACAGGTGTTCGGACCGACGCTGATGATGCCGGGGCAGAGTTTTCGGTTACCCTTCGCGGTCGCCTCGGAATATCAGTTCGCGTGCACGGCACACGCGAGCGGGCAGATGACGGTGATCGTTGACCCGCGGCCGGAAACCGCGTGGACGAGATTGATATGGCGCCTAAGAGCGGCCAAGGAGCACATCGGGTGACGACGAGACGCGCGACCGGGTCGATCCTGCGGCAAGTGGTGCCGGCTGTGATCGTAATTCTCACGCTGGTTGCGGTCTGGTGGCTGCTGGTCGTGGTTACGAACAGCGTGATATTCCCGACGCCGTGGCAGGTCGTGACGGGCACCGTGGAACTCGCCGAAGATGGCACGCTCTGGTCGGATATCGCGGCCTCGCTGATGCGCGTGGGCGTCGGCTTCGGCCTGGCGGTCGCGGTGGCGGTACCGCTCGGACTCTGGATGGGGTGGGTGAAAGGCGCGTTCACGACGTTCAACCCGATCTTCCAGATGCTTAGGCCTATTTCCCCGATCGCGTGGATTCCGATCGCGATCCTCTGGTTCGGCGTCGGCGATGCCTCGCCGATATTCCTTATCTTCATGGCGTCAGTGTTCCCGATGGTCGTGCAGACGACCGCTGGCGTGCATACGATCGAGCGGCGCTATCTGCGCGCGGCCGCGAACTTCGGCGTCTCGCGCGCGACCTTGTTCCGCCGGGTCGTCATTCCGGCGGTCTTGCCGCAGATCATCGTCGGCATGCGGATTGGCCTGGGTGTCGCGTGGCTCGTGGTGGTGGCGGCCGAGATGATCGCGCTGCGCTCGGGACTCGGGTATCTGATCATCGACTCCCGGAACGCCGGCAACCGCTACGACCTCGTCATCGGCGGGATGGTGATCATCGGCCTGATCGGTCTTGCCCTGGACGGCGCGATGCGGCTCCTCGAGGGACTGCGAATGGTCCGGTGGCGCTATGCCCGCTAAAATCACAGTACGAGACCTCAAGAAGAGTTTCGACACAGACCAGGCACCTCTTCGCGTCGTCGACGGCGTGAGCTTCGAAGTTGCGGACGGAGAATTCGTCGCAATCGTCGGTCCTTCCGGTTGCGGCAAGACGACGCTGATGAACATTCTCGCGGGCTTCGATCCGCCCGACGAAGGGTACGTGTTAGTCGACGGCGCGCCGCGTCTTGGGCCGAACCCCAGGGGCGTACTGATCTCGCAACACGGCTCGGTGTTCCCGTGGCTGACGGTGCAGCAAAACCTGATGTTCGGCCTCAGCGGTCGCGACGTGCCGGACCGCGAGAAGCTCGCCGACCACTACGCCGCGATCGTCGGCTTGAATGGCTTCGAGCAGAGCTATCCCCACGAACTTTCGGGTGGCATGCTGAAGCGTGCGGAACTGGCGCGCGCGCTGGTCGTGAAGCCGGAGATTTTGTTCATGGACGAGCCGTTCTCCGCGCTCGATGCGCTCACGAGTCTGCGCATGCGCAAGGAACTCCTGCGAATTCTGGTCGAGGAGCGTCACACGGTCGTGCTCATCACCCACGACGTGGAAGAGGCCATCCACCTCGCCGATCGAATTTTCGTGTTGTCGGACCGGCCTACCAAGATTCGAGCGACGTTCGATGTCCCGGTCGCGCACCCGCGTAAGTTGTCGAGTGCGCCCTTGCAGGACCTCAAGGAAGCCATTCTTCGCGAGCTCGGTGTCTAGTCGCAGGTCGCCAGATTCGCCGCGCGACCGGACGTCGTGGAGAGAAGCGCACAGCGACCGCCGGTCGCTGCCCGATGTCTCCCCCACGGCCCACGGCAGGAACGCTTCGTATACCCAAACCGCGGCGGAGAGCACGATGACTGCCACCGAACATCAACCTGGACGCTCCGCACCCGCGGTTGACTTGGAGGGCCTCGTCCGCCGCCATTCCGTGGGCCATGCACTCGCGCGTGAATTCTATTCGGATCCGCAGATCTTCGAGCACGACATGGATCGAGTCTTGCTCCGGCACTGGTTCTGCGCCGGGCACGCCAGCAGTCTGCCGACGCCGGGCGACTTCCTGGTCGTCGAGCTCGGTTCGGAATCGGTGATCATCGTTCGCACCCAGGACGAAACGATCAGGGCGCTCGTGAACGTGTGCCGACACCGCGGATCGCGCATCTGCACGACGCGGTCGGGGCGGGTGCCCGCCGGTCGCCTCACGTGTCCCTACCATGCGTGGTCATACGACCTGGATGGGCGGCTCAGGGTCGCCCGACAGATGCCCGAGTCGTTCGAGCACGATCGGGTCGGGTTGAGGTCACTCGCGGTGCGAGTCGTGGAAGGCCTGGTGTTCACGACGTTTGCCGAGCATCCGCTCGATTTCACGCCGGCGGAGCAAGCACTGTCGCGGGCCGCGCGCGTGCACGGCTGGGCCAAGGCCAAGGTTGTGCACCGCGAACTGTATTCGATCAAGGCCAACTGGAAGCTCGCCGTCGAGAACTACATGGAGTGCTATCACTGTCAGCCTGCTCACCCGGACTTCTCGAGACAGCACGTCTACGCGCGCCCGGCGCGGCAGGCCGAGGCTCTCGAGCGGGCGGGTCGGTGTCGGGCGGAAGCGCTTGGCATATTCTTGGCCGACGTCGACCTTTACGGTTGCGCCGCGAACCCCGGCAGCGAATCGGTATCCGTATTTCGCAGCGCCCTGCACGAAGGCGTCGCCAGCGCGACGCCCGACGGCAGGCCGATCGCACGGCTGATGGGCGACTTCTCCGATCATGACGGGAATTCGACTTACTTCGACATCGGCCCGCTCAGCGATTTTCTCGCGTATGCGGACCACGGCATCATCTATCGCTTCGTTCCCAGAGCCGCGCAGCACACGGAAATGGAGGTGCTCTGGCTCGTGCACGAAGACGCCGTGGAGGGGACGGATTACGACGTTGAGCGACTGACGTGGCTCTGGAAGACCACCAGCATCCAGGACAAAAGGATCGTCGAGTTGAACCAGGCCGGGGTGAATTCGCGCTTCTTTGAACCGGGGCCCTATTCCCTGCAGGAAGCCTATGCGAGACGATTCGTCGATTGGTATTTAAGCGAGATGGCGGCGGCGTGAGGCAGACCAGCCGCTGGGTCCTCCGGGCGTTGTCGCGTTCGCCGTACCGGGAGGACTCCTAGATGTACGGAGGCTGTTTAACCGGCGGCGCCGCGGACGGGTCAACAGTTCAGGACTGCCGGGGTTGGCCGGTTTCGCCTCGCTTCAGAAACTTGATCAGCACTCGCTGGCCGATCAAGAACGGCGTGCCATCCGCCGAAACCACTACTTCGACGACCCGTTCGTCGGTCGCCTCGTTGCCACGATCGGATTTCAGTTTGCGCAGCCCGAATGTCGCCGCGATGCGCAGCACGCGTCCGGTCGCGATTTTCGCGGGATCGGCCTCCGGAATGATCTCCGCCACCTGACCGACGTAAACGCTGGACAGCGCGCTCTCAACGATCTCCGCACGGACGATGTGCGGGCTGGCCGGCTCCAGATCGAACATGTCGGACACGTTGAGAGTCGAAGCGCCGGCGCCGGGGTTGGCGTAGCGCCGGATGATCTTGCCGTCCATTGGGGCACGAATGATGGTCAAGTCCTCGCTGTACTCGGCTTGCGCCACCTGCGCGCGCGCAGTGCGAACGTTTGCCTGTTGGACTTCGAGTTGTGCTTGCGCCGTTGCGACGGCATCCCGCGCCTGATCGAGTTGCTGCTTGGGCACGAGGTTCGACGCCACGAGATTCTGCAACCGTTCCAGCTCGCGTCGGGTGGTCGCGATGTTGAGTTGGGTGAGCGCCAACTGGCTGTCGGATTGAGCCAGCGCGGCTTTGGCACTGCCGACGGCGAGCCTTGAGTCGTCGTCCTCTTGCCGGGCGAGGACTTGACCTTTGCGCACGACGTCGCCCTCCTGGACGACCACCTCCTTGATGATGCCGGGCCGACGCGCCGCGACCTCGACGATGCCTCCTTCGACATCGACTTTGCCGTTGGCGATCGTGCTGTAGCGCGACGGCGGAACACGGGAATCGACCTTGTCGCTCGCCCCACCCTGGCTGCAACCCCCGAGGCCGAGCGTCAGCGACACGACGGCGGCCAGCAGTAGGGGTGACGCAACGACTGCGATGCGGCTCATACGCGGCTCCCGTTGGCTCGCTGGGGGTCGAAGGCCGGAGGCGGGCCGATCATGCGATCGCTCAGAATCTTGCCGTCCTCCATCTGGATGATCCGGTCAGCGTGGGCTTCGAGGCGCGGATCGTGCGTCACAACCACGATCGCGGCGCCACGCTCCTTCGCCGCCTGATGGAGCAGTTGGATCATGATTTGACCGTTGGCTGAGTCAAGCGCTGACGTCGGTTCGTCGGCAAAAACCAGCGACGGCGATTTCGCCAAAGCGCGCGCGATGGCGACACGTTGCTTTTCCCCACCTGAGAGTTCCGCTGGCTTTTGTAGCAGGCGTTCGCCGAGCCCGACGGACTTGAGGACCGCCGTCGCACGCGCGCGTGATTCGCGCCTGGCGACGCCGCAGTACTTCAGCACCTGTTCGACCTGCTCGGTCGCATTCAATGACGGGAACAGATTGAATCCCTGGAATATGAATCCGCAGTGGTCGAGCCTGAAGCGGTCGACCTCGCCGGCCCGCTTCGACCAGAGGTCCTCGCCGAGCGCAACCACCGCACCCTCGTCGGGTCTCATCAGGCCCGACAGCGCCGCGATCAGCGTCGATTTTCCGGAGCCCGACGGACCCATGATCATAGTCACCTGACCGTGGTACGCGTTGAAGTCGATGTTCTTCAGAACCGTCTGCCGCGTCTTGCCAATCTTGTAGGCCTTGCTGAGGCCCCTGGCTTCGATGGCCAACCGACTCACCGCAGCAGATCCGCGGGTTGGCTCTTCTTCAGCACGCGCAGCGACAATACTCCCGACAGCAGCGCGACCAGAAGCAGCGTCACCGCGACCGGAATGTCGATGAATATCGGAAAGTCGAGCGGGACCCCGAAGGCTTTTGCGATCGACCAGACCGCGGCCGTGGACAACGCCGTGAGCACGAGCCCGGCGAGTCCGACCCACGCACTCAATTCCATGACCACGAGCCGCAGACTGTTCATCGAAACACCGAGCGCCCGCAGGCTCGCGAACTCCTTGATGTTGGCGAGCAGGGCTCCCTGCAAGGTTTGCCAGGTGATGACGATGCCGATGAAGCTGCCGATGACCACGGCAAAGCCGATGATCACGACGATTCCACCTTCTTTGAGCATCGACTTCTGGCTCGCGCTGGATAGCTCCTCGCGCGACCACGCTTTGTATTGGCCGTGACCCATGACGTTGAGTTCCGCGGCGACCCGCCTCGATTGCGTGGGATCCTTTATCTTAACGACCAGCGCGCCGACTCGCGGGCCGTCGTTGTACTGGTGCAGCAGCTTCGCGGTCTGCGGCGAGACGAACGTGATGGCATTGAACATCGTCGGATAGCCGGACGTGACCCCGCGTACCCGGACGGAATAGCCGTTCATCTTGGCCTTGTCGCCGACTTGCACCCCGAGTTTGCCGAGGCTTGAGCGGTCGACTATGACTGCGAAGGGCTCCTGCAGGTCTTCGATGAGAGCATCCGTGAAGTCGCTCGGCAGCGTTACTGCGCCTTTGATGGGGTCGACGATGACGAGCTGGACGCCGCTGTCCTTGGCCGGTTGGCCGTCGGTCGGGAAGTTTGACCACGAGACGAATCCAATGTTGAGTGGCTGGACTTCGACAACCGAGGGGTGCTCGTAGATCTCCGGAATGATACGGCGCGGCTGTCCCGCGCCCGTATCGAAGACACTGTCGGACTCGGGCGGCAACACCATGACGTCTGCGGGCGATCGATCGACGGTCGCCGTCCACGACTTGCTCATGCCCATAAACATGCCAGTCATGGCGAGGACGAGGAGGCCCGCCACCGCGAGCGCGATCACGGCGGCGAGGTAGCGCCGCCATTCGTAGAGCAGAGTGGAGAGGGCCAGTGACATATGGCGGATCGGCGAACCTTGACTCAGCGTTTAAGCGTTAGGGCCGTTCGCAGGCATCTAGTTCCGGCGCGGACCGCGGCAAGCGGTAGAGCCGAGCGGGTCGACTGCTGCGGTCGCTTTGTCGGCGCCGCCGCAACGACTTGGGCGACGTGCGGACCGCCGCGCGCGAAGGAGAGCGGAGGATCTACCCGGCGGCCAAATCCGGCGCCGAACAAATTTAACATAACTATCAAGTAATCCATCTATTTATCAATAGCTTACCTCACGTAACTGTGCGGTCAGGATTCTATTCGGTCTCCATCCACCGCTGCACGTTTCATAGCTCAGCTTGCACCGTTGACTCGCGTGAGTTCGGCTGTCGCGTGCAAACCGTTCCATCGATCCAGGCTCAGGGCGGCGGGTGAACCGCGCTGGCAGATCCATCCTTGACGCGGCCGACATCTTCTAACGGAGATCGCGATCCAGGGTACCGCCTCGCACCCAGAGCACCCAAGAATCCCATCATTCTTCGAGTCCGGTACGGCTTTCGGTCGCGCTCGCCTTTGCACACGATTCTTTGATCGCGGGACGGCCCGGACGCCCCGCCGGTGGTGGGGGTGACGCTGGGAATAGATCGGCCGAGCCGGCGCTGCGGTGGGGCCCGCGGTACGCTCTGGCAGCGGGTGCCTCGATGGTGGCCAGTATGCGCTTGCCGAGGCGGACGATGCCCGCACGAGCATCGCGGGTGGATCGAGATGGCGAGAACTTGCCGTGCGCGCCGGTGGTGCAGAGAAAGAGGTCCGATGAACGTGAAATCGAACGACATACGCGATGGGGCGATCCCGGCGATCGGGAATACGCCGCTCATCCGGCTGCGACATCTGTCGGAAATCACCGGCTGCGAGATCCTGGCGAAGGCGGAGTTTATGAACCCGGGTGGCTCCGTCAAGGACCGCGCGGCGCTCTCGATCGTGTTGGACGCCGAGCGGCGGCAGCTGCTCCGGCCCGGAGGCACGATCGTCGAGGGCACCGCCGGCAACACCGGCATCGGACTTTCGGTCGTCGCCAACGCGCGCGGCTACCGAGTCGTCATCGTGATTCCCGATACGCAGTCGAAGGAGAAGAAGGACACGTTGAAACTCTTCGGTGCGACGCTTCACGAAGTGCCGGCGGTGCCTTACAAGAATCCGAATCAGTACGTGCACGTTGCCGAACGGCTGGCGGCGAGTCTCGCGCGTTCCGAACCGGGCGGCGCAATCTGGGCCCGGCAATTCGACAACCTCGCCAATCGCGCGGGTCATTATTCGACCACTGGACCCGAGATCTGGTCGCAGACCGGCGGCACGATCGACGGCTTCGTCAGCGTGGTCGGCACCGGTGGCACGCTCTCCGGCGTTGCGATGGCCCTGCGGGAGCGCAAGCCCGGCATCAAGATTGCGCTCGCCGACCCGCCCGGCGCTGCGCTCTACAACTACTACACGCGCGGCGAGCTCAGCAGTACCGGTTCGTCAATCACCGAGGGTATCGGCCAGGGCCGGATCACCGGCAACCTAGCGGATCTCGCCGTGGATTTCGCCTACCAGGTTCCGGACGAGGAAACCGTGCAGGCAGTGTTCGACCTGCTGCAACACGAGGGACTCTGCGTCGGCGCGTCGACGGGCGTCAACCTGGTGGGGGCCGCGCGCCTTGCGCGCGAGCTCGGCCCCGGGCATACGATCGTCACGATGCTGACCGATTCGGGACTTCGCTATCAGTCGCGCCTGTTCAATCCCGACTTTCTGCGTTCGCGCAACCTGCCGGTGCCGCCGTGGCTGGCGCGTGAACCGGGAACGTTGCCCACCGGGACGCTCACCTGAACGCCGATCGTGTACCTCACCGGTCAGCGACGCACCGTCCTGGATTCTCGGTAGCGGCGGGAACGCGAGTTTCCGCGGTGCCACCAACAGGAACTTTGGGGAACAGCTTGCCGGCCAATGCGGCCCGCGTGCGCTGCTATCGCCGACTCGAGCCGTCGACGAGCGATTGCGACACAGAGTTCGAGTGCCGGTGAACGTATATCATGTTCATGAATCAACTCTGTTCGATCGTCTGCGGGGATTTCCGAAGTGCCGTTGACAACGATGGCGACCGCCTGGCCGCTGCTCCTCGGTATGGGTGTATTGATGCTGGGTGCGGGCCTTCAGGCGACGCTCCTCGGCGTTCGCGCAACGCTCGAGGAGTTTCCGACGGCGGTCACCGGCATCGTGATGTCCTGCTACTACGTGGGCTATCTCGTCGGAACCCTCGCCGCGCCGCAGCTGATACGTAGCGTCGGACACATCCGCGTGTTTGCGGCGCTCGCGGCGATCGCCTCGGCCGCCACTCTCGTCCAAGGGGCGTTTGTGCACCCGGTGCCGTGGGCCGCCATGCGCATGGTGTCCGGACTATGTTTCGCCGGCATCTACGTGGTCGCTGAGAGCTGGCTCAACGCGCGTGCCACCCGCAGCAACCGCTCGAGAATGCTGGCCGTCTACATGGTGGTCCTCTACGTCGGTCTTGGCGCCGCCCAGTTCCTGCTGACGCTCTCGAACCCCCGGACCTCCGCCCCGTTCATGCTGGTCTCGGCCCTGATTTCGCTGGCGCTGGTTCCGCTCGTCTTGGCCCCTCAGCCAACGCCCGCCGTCGACGTACCAAGCACGGTCCGCTACCGCGACCTCTACCGCTTTTCGCCTCTCGGCGTCGTCGCGGTCACGGTGGCGGGCGTACTCACGTCCATTATCTTCTCGATGGGCCCTGTGTACGCGCGGCTGAGCGGACTCGACACGACAGGTATCGCGACGTTCATGGCCGTGAGCATCCTCGCCGGGGTCGCAACCCAATACCCCATCGGCACGCTTGCCGATCGCATGGACCGTCGCGCGGTGATCGCCGGCGTATGCACGGCCGCGACGGTGCTCGCTGCAAGCATCGTCGCGTTCGAGGAGATGCCGAGTCTGCTGTTTCTGACAGTGTCGGGTCTCTTCAGCGGCCTTGTCTTGACGATCTATTCCCTCGGCATCTCGCACGTCAACGACCGGCTCGAGCCCTCGCAAATGGTCGCTGCAAGCGGCGCTTTGCTTCTCATGAATGGCGCCGGAGCCATCGCCGGCCCGGTGCTCGTCAGCAGCCTGATGACGGCTTTCGGAGCCCGTGCATATTTTGCGACGCTCGCCCTGCTGTGCGGCGGTCTGACGCTTCATTGCTTGTGGCGCAGGATTCGACGGGAGCCGGTACCGGTCGAGCGGAGAGGTCCGTTCATCAACGCGCAGCCGCAGCCGTGCGGCTCAATCGACGGCTCGCACTGGGCTGAATCGGCCCTTCCGCCAAAACCTCCAGCACATTGACTCGGCCACCCCTCCCTCGATCATCGCGGGTGGATCGCGAGAGGCGACCACGAACCTGGCCTGCTATTTGGGCGCCTGACCGGAATCCGGCGCGGGGATCCCCTTAGACTCGATTCGTCGGCTCGAGCCGCACCTGCTCGTACCAGCGAAGCACGCGCAGTGCCCTGAGCGTGTTCCATCGGCTCGCCTGGCCCACCGACTCGCCGAGAGACAGCGCAAGCGCCTCGTCGTGCGAGCGATCGAGGAGCCATCGACCGTCGGGCTGCCGCCGGCTCTCGACGACGCGCAGGGCATCCCGCAGGCGCGCATCCGGCGCGATGCCCGCGTCCCGGAAATAGTCGAGCGCGCGGAGCACGTCGTAGTGGTAGCGGGGCGGGTACGCGAAATTCAGGAACGCCGGATCCGCAACCTCGCCGGTTGAGCGGCGACGAAAGAGTCCGCGCTCGAGCAGGTAGTCAGCGCCGCGCCGTCGGGCCGCCGCGACCTCGGGCACGGACCCGACCGCACGTTCGTATTCATGCAAGCCTTCCAGCACGCAGATGGTGGTGTGGTACGACGAGCGCACGCTCTTCGGGCTGTCGCAGTTCCATCCACCGTCGTCGAGTTGTTCGCCCACGAGTCGCTGCGCGAGGCTCTCGGTCGGATGCCCGAAGTACGCGCCGAGCGCGAGCGTGCCGCCGTTGATGCAGGGCTCGACCTCACCCTCGAAGAACGGCTTCTTGCCGAACTCCTCATCCCAGCGAAAGCCCGTCTGGAGACGTTCAACGGCCGAGCCGACGCTCGGGTCGGCGCGATCGACGCCGGTCGCACGAAGCAGGAGCATCGTGAACAGCGTTGGCAACCAGACGGGGGTGCCGGTGCGGTGCCACGAGCCGTCAGAAGCTTGACGGGCGAGAATTTCAGCGCCGACCCCTTCGTGAGGCACGCGCGCGCGCTCCGCGGCGACCTCCGCCGGTGGGGCGTCCGTGAGGTCTCGCAGCGCCTGCCAGCGGATCGCCGGGTCGGAGTCGAGCAACCAGTCGATGGAATCCACGGCGCGATTTTACGCCCGAAAGTGGTGAGGATGCGGCGCAGCACCTGCCGGCCGTCGCACTTGCCTTGGGACTGGTGGCCGCGTATAGCGGATAGGGCTTCGGCCTTCGCAAAAGGTCGCCGTCGACTCGGAGGGCAGGATGCGCACCGGCGCAGAGCACAAAGACTGGGTCGCCGCCGTCGAGGCGATCGTGAGCGGCGCGCCCGCGTCGGGCGCGGAGCCGAATGCACTCGGCGCCCAGGTCCGGCTGCTCGCCTTGCTGGGTTCCGCGGCACCCCTCGACGTGCTGCTCGACGGGCTCGCTACGTACGTCGAAAGCTGGACCGAGGGCCTGAACTGCACGGTAATGATCGTCGATCCGACCGGCAAGCTGTTGCTGCCGAGCGCCGCCCCGAGCCTACCGCCCTCCTATGCACAGGCCATCGGGCCGGTAACCATCAAGGCAGGGCAGGGCTGCTGTGGCACCGCCGCGGCGACCCGCGAAACGGTCGTTGTCGACGACGTCGAGCAATCGGAGCTTTGGGTCGGATACGCGCCGATTGCGATCGCTCACGGCCTGCGTGCCTGCTGGTCGGTCCCGATAGTTGACGACGCGCGCGCATTGCTCGGCACGCTCGCCCTCTACTACCGAGAAAGGCGAACGCCCTCGACGCGGGAGCTGGACCTCATTCAGTTCGCGGCCTCTCTCGCCGCGTTCGTCATCCGGCGGCACCGGGACACTGAGAAGGTGCGGGCGAGCGAGGCCCGAGTTGAGGCCGCCGTCCGGGGGACCGCCATCGGCCTGTGGGAGGCCAACCGCAGGGGCGAATTCCGATGGTTCGACAACTGGTGCGAGCGCTTCGACGTCGACCCCTGCACCGGTGACGACGGGTACACGCGGTGGTGCGCGCGCGTGCATCCCGACGATCTTCAGCGCTACCTGGCTCCGGACGACGGCTTCTGGCTTGGCGTCGGCGACCACTACACGGTCGAGTACCGGATCCGGACCAACAGCGGCGGTTGGCGATGGCTACACGAACGCGGAAAGGTGACGGCCCGCGGCGGCGACGGCGCGCCACTCGATTTTGTCGGTGTGTGCTTCGACATCGAAAATCGCAAGCAGATGGAAGACGCGCTAAGAAAAGCCGAGGACCGCTACGACGTCGCGGTCCACGCTGCGCGACTGCCGGTCTGGGAATACGACATTGCGAGCGACACTGTCAGCGGCAACGTCTATTGGCACGAAGCGCTCGGCTATCGCGCCACCGAGAAGGACTCCGCGCCGCGACTGGAGAGCTGGTTGAGCGACGTCCACCCGGACGATATCGCGGCACAGGGCCGCCACTTCGCCGGGGGAATGGTCGACGGCGCGGGGTACTACGAATCGGAGCTCCGCATACGCACGGCGCGCGGGGACTACAAGTGGCTTCTGGACCGCGGCCGCGTGGTTGAACGCAATGCTGACGGAACGCCGCGCAGGGTGGTCGGCGTTTCGGTCGATATCGATGCGCAAAAGCAAATGGAACACACCTTGCGCCAGAGCGAGCTTCGCCTAGAGACGGCGCTGTGGAGTTCTAAGGCGGCGTACTGGACGATCGACGTGGGTGCGGATCGTGCGGAAATGAGTTCGCAGTTTTTTGAGCTCACCGGCATCGATCGGCGAGCCTGGGAAAGCGAACGGCACGCCTGGAACTCCCGCATGCACCCCGACGACCGCGTCACCGCGCGGCGCGTCTACGAGGACTACGTTTCGGGCCGCATCGATTTCTACGAGTGTGAGTACCGGCTTCGGACGCCGCGCGGCTGGGTCTGGATGCACGACCGCGGACACGTGATCGAGCGGGACACCGCGGGACGTCCGCGGGTGATCGCCGGAACGACCCAGGATGCGGGCGCACGCAAGTCACTCGAGCGCGCGATCGTCGAGGCGACGAGGACGGAGCAGCGCCGACTGAGCCACGAGCTCCATGACGGCCTAGGGCAGGAGCTGTCCGGCATCCATTTTATGCTCTCAAGCCTCGTAAAGCGCCTGCACAGCGAAGGATCCGCGGTTGCAGACGAGCTGGAGCAGGCGGCTGCCCTCGTCCGTCAGTCGGTTGCGACGACGCGCTCGATTGCACACGGGCTAGCGCCAGCGAGCCTGACGCGGGGCGGCCTACGGGTGGCGCTGCAGGAGCTCGCGCAGAATGTGTCGAAGACGTACGGAATTAGCATCGAGTGCGTAAGCAATGAGTGGAACGCGATGGCGATCTCGGAGACGGCGGCTCAGAACCTGTACCGGATGTCGCAGGAGGCGCTGACGAACGCGCGCCGACACGGTGCAGCCACCGCCATCACGATCGCGACCCACCTTGTCGGGGGAGTACTCGAAGTCTCGATCACCGATAACGGCTCCGGAATGCCACCGTCACCGCCGCAGGCGACGGGCATGGGCCTCAGAATCATGGCCCACCGTGCGCAAACGATCGGCGCGGTGCTCTCGATCGACGGCGGGCCCGGCGGCGGAACCCGGGTTGTCGTCCGCTATCCGCTCGTCCAGGTCGAGACCCCGTCCTGCGGCAACTGAGCCCACGACGCGATTGCCCCGGCCAGAGAGGCCCGGGCGGGGCAATCGAGCTGTGGCCGTCGCGGGTTTGCGAGGCCCGGCGACTGGCTCGCGGTGGCACTCCACTGAGATTGCGAACGTCACGGTGACCGAGGGCGTCCACATCGCCGGAGATGCATCGTCAGCAGACGCGCTTCTCGGGCGTTGGGCGGAACGCGTGGATCGCCGAGGCGAGACGGTCCCGGCTCACGACGCTGCGCACGGCCAACGTGAGTTGAAGAACACCGGTTGTGTCGCCCGCTTGTCGAGCGTTCGCCGCGCGCTTCGCGGTAGCGCCCGTTCAGCGTGAAGCCGGTCGCCGTCAATCCCGCGGAGCGCCATCGATTCTCTGAAGACCCAAATTCCGTGGACTAACGCGCGGATGCCGGCCGACGTGAGCAGCGCCGCTGGTGCGGGGCGTCGCGTACGTTGCTATGCTGGGCCGCATTCGTGAATCGCGCGCACTGATGGCACCGAACGACCGGCCACGTCCGCCGCATCGCGCGATTTTCAGGGGATTCTATGCAGGGCACTCGACGCACGCGTATTGTCCGCCTCGCCCTGACGGTGCTTATCGCGCTGGTTGCCCTGGCGCCGTCCCACCCGGCCGAATCGGCTGCCGGTCCGCCGTGCAGATCGACAGTGACCGGCGATGTTCGCTTCCACACGCTCGACAGCAAAATATTTGCCAATTCGCGCACCCTGCGTGTGCTGGTGCCGCCCGGATATGACGCGCCGGAGAATGCAGGCCGACGGTACCCGGTGCTGTACCTTCTCGACGGCCAGAACCTGTTCGACGCCTGCCTGTCGGAATACAGCCATCGCGAGTGGGGTGTCGACGAGACCGTCGATCGGCTGATCGCCGCGCACGCGCTCCCACCTTTGATCGTCGTCGGCATCGACCACGCGGGCAAGGACCGCGCGCATGAGTTCCTGCCCTACAAGGACTATGTCGGCAACCCGACGATGGCTCAACCGGCCGGGCAGCGCTTCCCCGATTTCCTGACCGAAGAGGTGATGCCGTTCGTCGGCGCGCGCTACCGGACGCTCACGGGCCACGACAACACCGGCGTCGGTGGCTCGTCCTACGGCGGCGTCGCGGCGCTCTACGCGCTGCTCGCGAAACCGATGGAGTTCGGCTACGGGCTGATCGAGAGCCCGACCCTCTGGGTCGGGATGGGGCAGCTGGTCCGGGACACCGGTCCGCTGGCAGCGCTTCCCAAGAAAGTGTTTTTCGGCTTCGGCGGTCGCGAAGCCGATGATCCGCGGGAAAGTGCCCTGATGAGCCGGATGATGCAGACGGTAGAGTCCAATTTCCACGCGGCCGGCTACGATGACACGAACTTTCGCTACCTCGTCGACGCCGAGGCCGCGCACAACGAAGACGCGTGGGCGAAACGGTTGCCCGACGCGCTGATGTTCCTGTTCGGTGACTGGCGCGATCCCGCCACGTCCAAAGCGGGGTCTCGCCCGCACGGACCGTGATCGCGATGGGCTAAATATCGGGTGAGCACCCCGTCGGAGCTTCCTCGAAGTGCGCCGCCACGAGCATCAGCTGTCAAATCGATCTCACTAACGGTACGCGCTGCCGCTCGGGGTACCGCGCGACGTACTCGGGAGGCAGCCAATTGCGGTGCTCGTCCGGCGCCGGATCGTTCTCAGTCGATTGCCCGCCGGCGCGCCGCGGTCACTTCACGCGCCGTTACGGTGGACGCAGCGTTTCCCCAGCACCGACGAACATAAGTGACCGCCGCCGAAATTTCTCCATCGGTGAGTGTCCATCCAAAAGGCGGCATCGACGCGCCGGTTGGAGCGCGATCAGTTGCTGCATTCTGAGTGCCGTGCAGCACGACCCGTATTAGCGACGCCGGATCTTCCGATTGTGCGATGGGACTCCCTTTCATCGGTGGAAACAGGTGCGCTATACCCACCCCGTCACGGCCGTGACAGGAGGCACAAGCGTCGACATAGACGGCCTCGCCCATCGCGATCACATCTGCGGCAGGGGCTCCGTCAGTTCGGGTGTCGCCGCGGAGGGTAGGACGCGATTTGAGGTAGAGCGCGACAGCATCGATGTCCGATCGCGACATCCTCGACGTCGAATTGGCAACAACCTCCGCCATCGGGCCTGAAGCAGCGTACGAATTGCTGCCAGCCAATAGGTACTCAGAAACCTGCTCGATGGACCACGCGCCGAGTCCCGTGCGGCGGTCGTCGCGCAGATTGGAGGAGAACCATCCTTCGAGTTCGCCTCCCGCGAGCAGGCGCTTGGAGTCGTCGCCTCCCAGGCGGCTCTTCGGCGTGCGGCAGCCGCCACAGTGGCCGGGGCCTTCAACGAGGTAAGCGCCGCGATTCCACTCTGCGGAGCGATTCGGCCGTGATGCGAATTCGCTCGGACGGAAATGGAGTTTGTTCCACGCAGCGACCAGCGATCGGATGCGCAACGGGAACGGTAGCTGGTCCTCGTCGACGGGATTGGCGACGGGAACGACCGTCGTGAGGTGGGCGCGAATCGCGATAACGTCGGCGACAGGCATCCGGGTGTAGTACGCGTAGGGCATCGCGGGATCCAGATGCTCCCCGCGTCGGCCGATACCCTCCCTCACGGCGCGCACGAACTCCGCGTCCGTCCACACACCGATTCCGGTCTTCGCGTCAGGAGTGATGTTCGACGCGCGAAGCGTGCCAAACGGGGTCGACAGTGGCTTCCCTCCGGCGTAAGGATCGCCCGAACTGCCGGTGTGACACGGCGCGCAATCGGCAATCGTCGCGAGGCAGTGACCACGCTCGACTACTGCTGTTTACCCCGAGTTCGCTGCGGTCGCGACGGTCGAGCGCTGCTCACCCGGCGCCGCACCGGCGCAGCCGCCAATCAGGGCAAGCAGGGCGAGGAGAAGGGCGCGGCGCACGCCGGAAATCGCTCGGATGAAAGAAGCCACCCGGCGGAAACCGGATCCGTGGCAGTAGCTGTGCGAGGCTTCTCGGCTTCAGCGGTCGCAAAACCGCCGACTCGCCGGGACGCGCCCTGACGACCCGGACGATGCACGCCAAGGCGACGGCCGGATCTCGCGGCGATAGCCTCTGAGAGCCGACGCCAGAGTGCCGCGAGTCGTGGCGATTGTGTGCATCACGGCGGCGTGGGACGATTCCACGAATACGAGAGGGGGAGCGGACCAATGGTCGAGCGGGTAGCGCTGGTGACGGGCGGCGGTCGGGGCATCGGGCGCGAAGCGGCGCTGTTGCTGTCGGCATCCGGTGTGCGCGTGATGATCGCGGCGCGCAGCGCGACGGAACTCGCGGGCGTCGGCCTCGAGTACGTATCGGCCGATCTTGGCACCGCGGAGGGCTGCGCCCTGGCCGTTGCCGAAACCGAGCGACGACTCGGACCGGTCGACCTTCTCGTCGTGAACCACGGCATCGGCTCGGCCCACGAGCGTCTGGTTTGGGAGCAGGACCCGGCCGTCTGGCGCGAGACGATGCGCATTAATCTCGACGGCCCGTTCGAACTCGCGCGGCTCGCGGTCGGTGGCATGTGCAAGCGCGGCTTCGGCCGCGTCGTGTTCACGAGCTCGACGGCCGGCGAGAAAGCGGAGCGCTCCGGAAGCGCATACACCGCCTCCAAGCACGGCGTCATCGGGCTTGCACGCGCGATTGCGCAGGACGCGGGGCCCTTCGGCGTCACCTCGAACGCGGTACTGCCGGGCTGGGTGAAGACTGCGATGGCCGAGCGGTCCGCGAAGGCGGAGGCCGAACGGCGTGCGATCACCGTCGAGCAGGTGTGGAGCGAGCGTGCGGCGATTTACCCGCAGAAGCGCGTTCTGGAACCGCGCGAAGTCGCACAGGTAATCGCATTCCTGTGCAGCGACGCTGCTGGGGGCGTGAACGGGGAGGCGATCACCGTGGCGCTCGGCGGCATTTGGTAGGCGTCCCGGGCCGCCAGCCGCAAACGCCGGACGGCCGCAGGCGTCGAATTCGGGGCGCGGCTCTGGCTCCGCCATCCCACGAACGGGCGCTATCGTCCATCGGCGCGTCGACGCCTTGCTATGCTGGGTGAAATGAACGTCGAGGCCGGCGCGCGTGGCGGAAGGCCCGCCGACCGGCCGCCCGGCTCTGCCTGGCGGGATGACTCGGAGCGGCTCGCGGGCGACTCCCCGAACAAAAGGTACGGACGATGACTCAGGCTTCCTCGGCGGAGTGGGAAGTGGCGCTAGTCCTTCCATTGGGTGCGGTCGTCAATCAATTGCGCAGAATCGAAGCGCAGTTGCGACTTCTCAACATGAAGGCGCTGGATCTCGCACGAGAGCGCGACAACGCGGCGCTGCAACTGCAGGTCCAGTCTCGACTCGAGCAGATAGGCGAAACGCTGGGTTCCGTCGCCGGACTCGTCTCGGACATCCAGGCGGATATCTCGCCGGGTTACGCAAAAGTGACCCGACTGCCCGTCGATGAGGAGACGGCGTCGCGCCCGCTCGAGGGTTCCGGCGACGATTTGCGGCCGTCTCGCGAGACGGGTCGCTCGGCACCTGCGGCTTACAAGCCCTACCCCGACCGCGACGATTGACTCCGACGCGGGAGGGCGTCTCCGTGCGCCCTATATTAAGAGTGCACAGTCGAGCAGCGCCCCAGGCCGCGAGCACCGGTTGGCGATCGGGCATCGCGCGGCCGCGACGCCGCTCCGCTGTCGGCGGAACGGTCTGAGAGCGGCGCGCGCGACGTCCGGGCCGCGCGGGGCTTGCGGGCGGAGGGCCTGGGGTTCTAGGCGCGCGCCTGCGCCGATGGCCCGACACCGCGTGTCCGCACCGAATCTCGCATCGATTCGCTCGTCGCGCCGGATGGCCGGAACATGCGCAAGGCCCGCGGCCAGTCCCGGATGAGGCCCGGAGCCGACGCGTCAATCCCGCCGAGCGCGTACGTGCGACAGCAGAGTTCGTTCGAGAGGGCCGCACGGTCGAGATCGCGTGGAAGTTTCGCAAACGGAACGGGGGCGCCGACGACCATCGGAATCGAACGCCCGCGCCGGCGCACGTTCTCGCCGATCAGGAGTCCCCACCGCGCGGCACGGCTGAGGTGGCTCGCCATCTGGAACAGCCGACTGTTCTGACCTTTGAACCAGACCGGCAGCACCGGACACTGGGCTCGCACCAATAACTGGGCCGCGAACGGGTGCCACGAGACATCCATCGCGGGTACACGGCCCCAACGGTCCGGCGACGTCGAGACGCCGCCGGCCGGAAAGATCAGCAGCGCACCGCCCGTCTCGAGGGTGCGGCGCGCCTCGGCCCGGGCCGCGACGTTGATCTTCTGCCCCTGCTTCGTTCCCGAGGAGTCGACCGGAATCGCGTGACCGCCCATTTCCGGTACGTAGCGGCCGTCATTGATCATTATCTTGAAGTCGCGGCGCACCTGGCTGACGAGCCAGCACAGCAGCAGGCCGTCGATGATCCCGAACGGATGGTTCGCCACGACCATCAAGGCGCCTCGGTCTGGGACGTGGTCCCACGCCGATGGATCGACATCCGCCTTCAGGCCGAATAGTCGAACGCCGTCGTCCCAGAACGCCGTCGGCACGCCGCTCCGGGACCGGTAGGAATCGTAGGCCGCCTGCAGCCGCTGCTGACCCGAGAGCAGTTCCAGAATTCGGATCACCGTCCGGGTCGGCCGGTCGAGCGTGGCATCGGACATTGAGTACGGCTTCACGTGCGTCACGGTCCTTTCACTGTGCGGGAGCGCGTTCAGGCCATTAGGCACGAGAATTGCTAAGGCTTTATGAAGGCTGCGCGCACCAAGCAATCACCGCGCTCTCGCACAACGTTGCTATGCTCAATCGTACGGCTGGGGGTAGGACCGGGTAGATCCCGAGGAGCTGTCGCAAATGAGCGACCGCACAAATCAATGGCGCGCGAGCGTATTTAGTTTGGCGGGCGTCGTGTCGCTCCTGGGGGGATGTGTCACCTCCGGTGGCGGTGCGCTTCCTGACGTACCTGCTTCATTGAAGGTTCCGGCGTCGCAGACGGTCTCGCGTTGGGTTCGGGCCTCCGGCGTGCAAATCTACGATTGCAAACCGGGCAAGGACGATCCTGCGCAGTTCGCGTGGGTCTTCCGTGCGCCGGAGGCTGAGCTGCGCGACCGCGCAGGCAAACCGATCGGCAAGCACTACGCGGGCCCCACCTGGGAGGCGAACGACGGCAGCAGGGTCGTCGGCGAAGCCGTGGCGCGAGATAGCGGGCCGGATGCGACGGCCATACCCTGGTTGCTGCTGCGCGTCGCCTCCGTCACCGGCGATGGCATCTTCAGTCGGACGCAAAGCATCCAGCGGCTGCACACCGCCGGCGGCAAGGCGCCCGCGGATGGGTGCGGTCAAGCTCAGAACGGCCAGGAGACACGCGTCGCATACACCGCCGACTACGTCTTCTACGTCGACCGACGCTGACGACCGGTCGGGTTGGCGCCGCAAAAGCGCGGCACGCGGCCGCCGAGTCGGGGGGGCCGACTCACGCGACACCGGCGGCGTCGATCACCCGCTGGGCGCCGCCGTCTGTCGTCAGGTCGATGCTGGCTTCGGAGCGGAGGAGGTTCGCCTCAAGGGGTCGCCGCGGCCGCGATGCGCAGCGGGGTCCCTTCACGGCGATGTCGCGCTCGCGTCTTCGGACGACGATCACGATCGTTCGAAAATCATGGAACGTTGCCGGCGCTACTCCGGCCCGCCGGAACGCCGGTGTACTTCGGCGACGGGGAGTGGGACCCGGCAGCCGCCGGCGGCTTGGGCTGGCGGTTCATCGGCGCGGGACAGCGTCTCAAGGGCAAATTCGCAGAGTGGATTCCGGACTTCGCATCCACCCGTTCAATCCCCGACCTCCAGGTCTTCCCCGTCGATAGCGATGGCTAGACGTGGCACGCACGCGCAATTTCACGGTTTGGGCGGCGAAGTCGGATCGCTCCCGTTCTTGATGCTGTTCCAGACAGCAACGTCCCAGGCGTTGTGGATGCCCGTGAACAGCAGCACGACCGATACCGTCGCGACTCCGTACAGGCTGAAGGCGAGGTCGTGCCAGCCGATGACGGCCATCGCAAGCAAGCCGACGTAGGCGAGCCCCGGGACGACGGCGTTCCAGATCCAGTCCTCGTGAACGGGCACGTAGGTCTTGGCGACCGAGCGCATCGCTGCCGTAATCGCCGCTATATAGAGAATCCCCGCGACTGCTCCCACCCCGAGTCCGGCGCACAGGCTCGTGACCGTCTGGTGGGGTACGCTCAGGTAGGCTGACAGCGCGAGCACCGCTCCAAAGTGGACGATTGTCGGGGTCACGAACGTGCGCAGCCCGAGCAGGCTCACGCGCTTCACGTCGGCCGCCAGCGCGATGACCACGAAGGTCAATCCGGTCAGGCCGCCGGCGGCCGAACCGACGATGACGTAGAAATTATCCCATTCGGCAAGCGGTGACGCAGACACGACCGACCTCGCTGGACTCAAGCTTGAGCGGACAGGCGGGCGGCGACCCTGGGGCACCGGCGCGTCGTGCGTGGCACACCCCTTGCGCGCGGCCACGCGACTCGCGACGCACCGAAGTGCGCGACCCCCGCTTCAGCGCGCCGTGGGCGGATGGTGCTGCAGCCAATGCTCCGCGATCGCCGAGCGATTGCAGAGCCACGCGGCCTCGTGCTGCCGAACATGCTCGAGCAGACGCGCGAGCGCCCCGATGCGCCCCGGCCGGCCAATGATCCGGCCGTGCAGGCTGATCGTCATCATCCGTGGGTGCCCCGTGCCACCCTTCCGGTAAAGCCAGTCGAACGCATCCCGGCAGTAGACGAAGAATTCCTCGCCGGTCGCGAAGTCGCCGCCCCGCTGCAGACGGCTGTCATTGGTATCGAAGCTGTGGGGAATGACGAGGTGCGCCCGGCCTGACACCTCCGTCCAGTACGGCAGGTCGTCGTTGTACGCATCACTGTCGTAGAGGAATCCACCGGTCTCCACGACCAGTCGACGCGTGTTGGGACTCGGCCTCCCGGTATACCAGCCGCGCGGGCGCCGGCCGGTCAGCCGCGTGACGACCTCAATGTTGCGCAAAATGTCGGCGCGTTCCACGTGCTCCGGCACGAACTGGTAATCGATCCACCGTTGCCCGTGGCAGGCGACCTCGAATCCGCTGCGCACGATCTCGGCCGCGGCCTCGGGGTTGCGTTCCAGAGCCATGCCGACGGCGTAGACCGTCGCATCGACGCCATGCTCGCGGAGCAGGCGCACGATCTCGTAGAATCCCACCCGGCTGCCGTACTCGAAATTCGACTCGACATTGAGGTTCCGGGCGTTCGGGAGCGGCTCGCCGCCGACGTCGGTCAGCACCGATTCGGAGTGGGTGTCCCCGTGCAGCACGCAGGATTCGCCACCCTCCTCGTAGTTGAGCACCACCGAAACGGCGAGCTTCGCGTCGTTTGGCCACCGGGGATGGGGCGGCCGCCCGCGGTAGCCAATCAGGTCGCGCGGGTACGAGCCCGGCGGATTCATGGCCAGCGATCCGCGGTCATTCAGTGCCCCGAGCGGCGCTCGGCCGCAATCCAGTCCATGTACGCGTGCAGCGCATCGCGCACGGGCCGCGGCGACCACCCGGTCTCGGCATGAATGCGCGAGATGTCATAGGCACCCCACATGCCACCACTCAGGGACGCATCCTGCAGGATGTCTGCCTGTCCCGGCGCGGTGAGCTCGGCGTGGAAACCGGGCACTTTCTCGGCGACCCACCCGACCAGGTCCGCGATGGATGCGGTCGCACCGGCCGCGAGGTTGTAGGCACTGTAGCGCAGCGGCGGCGCGTGGAGGAGCGCAACGATGCCGGCCGCCGCGTCCTCCGCATGGAGGTAGTCCCCGACGGCATCCACGGTGTTGACCCGAACGCGCCCTGTCCCGTCGAGCGCCAGGTGCGCAAGGCGATTCGGAACGTGGCGAAAGTTCCGGCTCGCGGTGACCCGGTCCATCGTCCCGTACACCGACGACGGGCGAACCGAGGCGGTGGACAGGCCGAACAGGTCGCCGTAGCGCTCCGTGATCAGTTCCGAGGCGAGCTTCGATATGCCGTACAACCGTCGCGGCATCACGTAGCCGTCCTCGGGCAGTGGCTCGCCGGGCCGGTCCGGCCCGTGATGCTTGTACACCGCGCCCGAGCTCACGTAGATGAACCGTTTGAGGCGCGGCAGCGTCCGCGCCCAGTCGAGGACGGCGACCGTACCCATGATATTGACGTCGATGATGCGCCCGGGATTCTCGGCCTCCGGTTCCCGCTTCGCTTCGAGCACGGTGCCTCGCGACAGCGGCGTCACCGTGGCGCCGTGGACGATGTGCGTGACGTCGGCGGCGCCGAGCGCGTCGCGCCAGGTCTCCGGCCGGGTGACGTCCGCAACAACGACCGAGAGCCGCGTGGCCACCGGCGCAAAGTAGCGCACCGCCGCTGCATCGAGCGGTGCCGCGTCGAGGACCACCAGCCGGGCCGCGGGGTCGGCGTCCAGCCAGTGCCGCCCGAGCACACTCATCACGAACCCCGTGCCGCCGGTCACGAGCAGTTTCACCGGGCGGACTCCGCGGGCAGTCGCCTCACAGTGGGAAGTCCAGGAGGAGACGCAGGAGCGCCTGCGTACCGATCGCGAAGTCCTCGATTGCCATGGCCTCGTCCGGGTTGTGGCTGCCGAAGTCGTTGCGCACGAAAATCATGGCCGTCGGGATCCCCACCTTGGCGAACACCGCCGCGTCGTGCCCGGCACCGCTCGGCATCTCGAAGGGCTGCTCGAGCAGGCTCATCAGGCGCGCGCGCAGCCGCGCATCCATGACCGCGGGCGGCGAATCGCTGGTGCTGCCGAGATCGAAGTTTACGCGGTACTCGGCGCCGATACGCGCCGCCGCCGCCCGCGCCTCGTCCGCGACGAGGTCCATCGTGGCGTCTGACACGCTGCGCAGGTCGAGCACGAAGCGCGTCTCGCCGGCGATCTTGCTGGGGCCGTGCATCGCAGGGTCGGTGTAGAGCTCGCCCGAGGTGAACACCAGGTCCGCTCCCGCCGCCTCCTCGCGGATCCACACGGATTCGAGGTGGTGGAGGAGGGCCACGGTCGCCGCCACCGCGTCGTGCCGAAAAGGGCGGTTTACCGCACCGGAGTGGGCGTAGCTGCCGGTGCAGCGCGCATTCCGGAACCGCTTGCAGCCGCGGATCCCGGTCACGACGGCGGCGGGGAGACCGCGGGCCGTCAGCGTCGGGCCCTGCTCGATGTGCAGCTCAAGGTAGGCGCGGATCCGCGAGGGATCGAGCAGCCGGCGGCGCTCGCGAATCGCCCCCGGGTCGAATCCGCGCTCGAGCAGCGTCGATTCGAGGCTGCGCCCGTTGTCCGAACGCCGAATCGACAGGCAGCCGGGGTCGAGGAGGCCGAAAACAGCGCCGCTGCCGAGGTAAGCGATGTCGAACCACGCGGATTCTTCCGCGCGGATGGCCATCACCGAGACGTCGCAGGGCGGCGCGACATCGGCCTGCCTGAGCGCCGATACGGCGCTGAGGCCCGCGACCACGCCCGCCGCGCCGTCGTAGTTGCCACCCTGCGGGACGCTGTCAAGGTGGGAGCCGATCAGGATGCGCGGCACGCTGCGGTCCCGCCCTGGCAGCGTCATCATCAGGTTGCCGATGGCATCGACCGAGATCTCGAGGCCCACGTTCTCGGCCACGCCGCGAACAAGGTCGTGCGCCGCCTGCTCACCCGCACCGTAGCTGTCGCGAACGATTCCCCGCCCCTGGCGGGTTTCGCGCCCGAGGCGGTCAAAGAGCGACGCGGCGAGTCCGAGGTCGGGCGTCACGCGGGCGGGTGTCGAGGGCTTGCTCACGCCGCCAGCCAGCCCCCGTCGACTACGAGGTTCGCACCCGTGATGTAGGTCGCGCGGTCGCTCGCGAGGAACACGGCCGCGTTAGCGACGTCCTCCGGACGCCCCAACCGGGGCCACGGGGTCCGCTGGCGAGCGTGTTCGAGCCCCGCCGGATTCATCGCGAGGCCGGGCTTGCCGGTCACGATCTTTCCGGGCGAGATGCAATTGCAGACTATGAGATCCTTGGCGTAGTCGACGGCGATCTGCTTCGTGAGGTAAATCGCGGCCGCCTTGCTGACGCCGTACGGCGAATCGCGGCGCGCCGCGACGATGCCGTGCTGCGAGCCCAGGTTGATCAGCCGTCCGCGGACCTCGTTGACCGGCTCCTGCGAGATCATCTGCTGGATGGCGCGCTTGCAGCCGTTGAACATGCCCGTGAGGTTGACCGCCAGAACCCGTTGCCACTCCGCGGCGTCTGTGTCGATGAGCGCAGTCCCGGAATAGGTCGCGGCGTTATTGACCATGATGTCGAGCCGCCCGAGCCGGGCGACCGTCCGGCCGATCAGGCCATCAATGTCGTCCCAGCGACCGACGTCGACGGTTTCGAACGAGGCATCGCCCCCGGCGAGGCGGATGATGTCGACGGTCGGGTCCCCGCCTTCTTTCGCCGTCGCCGTCACGTCCGCGATCACGACGCGAGCGCCTTCAGCCGCAAAGCTGGTCGCGATCGCGCGGCCGATCCCGGAGCTCGCGCCCGTGATCACGGCGGTTTTTCCGGCGAGCAGGTTCGACATCGACCAGCAGCTCCCGAGTGTCGCGCGTCAGTTGTTCGGAATCGAGTAAAGCTTACCCTGATACGGCGATTTCTCTATCTGGTCGAGCGCCGTCACGTAGACGGTCTTTTCGTCGGGGCTGAAAGCAAGGTTCGGCACGCCGGGCGAGGGGAGCGTCAACTTGCGCAGCAGCTTCGCTTCCGCATTCACGACGAAAATCGTGCCGGCGAGCGGCGCCTTCACGTCGTGCGGGTTCTGGCCGATGTAGATCTGCCCCTTCGAATCGATCTTGACGCCGTCCGGGTACAGGTGCGCCGCGTTGCGGGTCAGGTCGTCGAGGTCGACGAACACGCGCCGGTCGGAGAGCGACCCGCCTTTGCCGATCTTGAACTGCAGCAGGCGGTGTCCCTCGGTTTCGACCACGTAGAGGATCTTGCCGTCATTCGACACGACGAGGCCGTTGGCGCTGTGCACGTCGGCAGCCTGCTGCGTGATCGTGTCATCCGCCGCGAGATAAAATACCTTGCCGTCGATTACCGGTCCCGGCGTACCCGATGCCGTGAAATAGATGCCGCCGTGAGCGTCGGGTGCGAAGTCATTCGGGCCGACGAAGCGATGACCCGCCTTGTCGCGCGTGTAGGGCGGGAGGGTCTTTCCGTCCGCCGCGACCCGGCCGATCGTGCCGTTGTCGTAGCAGGTCACGAGGAACTCACCGCGTGCCGTCGGGATCACTGCCGACGGTCCACAGCCCTTCTGCGTCCAGAAGATCGCGTTCTTCTCGCCGTCCCAGGTCGTGATCGTGTTCCGGTCGTATTCCACGTAGTAGAGCTTGGCGTGATACCAGATGGGCCCCTCAGGGAAGTGCACGTCGGGATTCAGGATCCTTACACCGTCCGCTTGGGCCTCAAAGGCGATAACGAGGGCAGCGATCACGCTGAGCAGTGCAGTCTTCACAGGCAATCCTCCTGGGGTATTGTCCCCGTTGCGCCGCCCGAGCCCGGTGTCACGGCGTCGCGTAGCCAATCGCGCGCTTCTGATCCTCGACGACCGTCCTGGCGGCGGCTACGAAATGCCACGTTGCCCAGAACCCCGTCGGCGCGAGCACCAACAGCGCGGTGCGCAGCGAAGCGGCGTCCGTGCCGTGTCCTCCGGCTACCAGGTCGCTGAGGGCTCCCACTCCAACCGTCGCGACCATCAGGTTGAGCACGTTGCCAACAAGCACCGACCACGCCGTGAATATCGAGCGCATGTTGCTCGGCGCGAGGTTGAGCACGAGTGCCATGCACGGCCCGATGAAAAAATAGATCGCCGGAATGTACATCCACAGCATCAGCTTCGTGACCCAGAGGGTGTGGGTCCAATACGCGATGATCGACGGCACGGTCGACAGGCCGATCACGATCGCGAGCGCCCAGAGGACGCGGCGCGGTCTGACCATGAACGGGCGACCCATGAACCAGGCCGCGCCGACCGACGCCGCGATGCCGCCGACCAGGTGGACATTGCCGGTGATCGCCCCCGCCTGCGCCACGTTGAGGCCGTGGCTACGCATCAGAAATGCCGACGTCCAGAACGCGAGGCCCCAGCCCCACAGGCTGCAGACCCCGCTCGCCATGATGACGTGGAACGCTGCCTTCTGCCGCCACAGAAACCGGGCTGACTCCACGAATGAGGGCTTGCCTTCGCCCCCTGCCGCATCGAGCCTGCCGCGCTTCGGCTCGCGAATCGTCAGGAAGACGAGGAGCCCCAACAGCACTCCGGGGATTCCGAGCGCGACAAACGCCGCGCGCCAACCGTAGGCCTGGGCGACGGCGCCGGCGAAGTCGGCGCCAAGCCAGGCACCGAGCGGTGCGCCGAGCGCAAAGACCGACAAGGCCATCGGCCGCCGGTCCGCCGGGAAGCAATCCGACACGATCGATGTCGACGGTGGAGTACCGCCCGCCTCGCCGACGCCGACGCCGATGCGCGACAGCAGGAACGGAAAGTAGGTCTGCGACAGGCCGCACAGCATCGTGAAGCCGGACCAGACGACCAACGCGGCGGCCACGATGTTGCGTCGATTCGCGCGGTCGGCGAGCCACGCGATCGGGATGCCGAAGGCCACGTAGAAGAACGCCAACGGAATGCCGGTCAGAAATGCTGCGCCGCCGTCCGTGAGGTGAAGCTCGAGGCGCAAGGGCTCGAACACCGTCGTCACGACGTAGCGCGCCGCGATGTTGAGCGCGTAGACGAGGCACATCACGATCAGTACGTACCAGCGAACGATGACCGACGGTGCCTCGGAGCCTGGAATCGCAATTGCGTTGGCGCTCACGGGGTACCCCTTTGGGAGTGATTCGTGGGCCTACGGCCCAGGGGTAGGCCGCTGGCCTGCTCGAGAGGATCTCCCGGACGGCGGGCGGGACATCCGTCACCCGGGAGGCCGATCGATACGAGGTCAGTCTCGAGTTGCACTCAGAACTTGTAACCGACGCGGACGCCAAGCACCCGCGGCCGGGTGATGGCCTCCGCGGGAACGAACTGCGTCGTCGAGGTGAATACGCTGGTCACCACGTTCGTCAGGTTCTCGGCATAGAGCTGCGCGGTCCAGGCGTCCTTGGCGACGCCAAAGGTCGCGTCGAACTGCGAATACGCGGGATTCTCGAATCGCAGCAGCGTCGTGCTCACGTTCGCGCCCGCGGACAGCGTCGGGTTGTTGCTTGACTGGGTGTAGGAATGCCCGGTGTGGGTCATCCCGGCCTGCGCGAAGGCATTGAATGAATTGACCGTCCATTCGTAGCGCAGTCGCATGTTGAACTGGATTGGCGGCGCATTGGCGGCCGGACTTCCCGGCGGCCCGTACGGATTCTGGACACTCAGGATAGGCTGCCCGAACTCCGCTGCGCTCCCGGCGTTCGGCAGCAGCGCCGGATTGTTGGCGATCAGGTAGGGCGAGTTCGTCTGCTTGCT
>JANXZZ010000298.1 GCA_025355245.1 Pseudomonadota bacterium
CTGGCGCATGGTGAAGGCACTTTCGACGCTGACGTCGGAGGACGGCAACGATCCCGCCATCGACGGCTGGTTCGAGCATGTGGTGCCCCTGACCGACCGCCAGAAGGCGATCATCGCCGACAAGGTCGCGCACTCCAACGAGGCGGACGTGAAGAAGCTGCTCGGCGTGCAGCACTGGGTGCGTGATCTCTCCTACCGCGACGCACTCGAGCGGCTCGCCTCGCAGCCGACCGTCAACATTGAGGGCATGTACGCCGGCTACACCGGCCCCGGCGGCAAGACCATCCTGCCGTCGAAGGCGACCGCGAAGCTCGATTTCCGACTGGTTCCGAACCAGACCGCGGCCGATGCGGAGGCGAAGCTCAAGGCGCATCTCGCGAAGCGCGGCTACGGCGACATCGAGGTCAACGTCACTGGCGGCTACGATCCAACGCAGACCGAGGAGAATTCGTCCCTGATCAAGGCCTCGACTTCCGTCTACCAGCAACTCGGCATGCCGGTGAGCCTGTCGCCGCGCCTCGCCGGTTCCTGGCCCGGCTACATCTTCACGGGCGCGCCGGTCAGTCTGCCCGCCGGCCACTTCGGCACCGGCCACGGCAGCCGCGCGCACGCGCCGGACGAGTATTACGTCATCGAATCGAGCAATCCCGCGGTTCAGGGCATGGCGGACGCGACGCTCAGCTACGTCATGCACCTGTACGCGCTCGCGTCGGGCTAGCCGCGTTCTGTCTGGGTTCCGGGTGATGTTCCACCCGGAGGGGCGCTGCGGACGCTTCGACTCAGGCGCGATCGAAGCAGGCGACCGTCTCGACGTGCTCGGTGAAGGGCGCGAGATTGAATGCGGTCAGGCCGACCAGACGCAGCTTGCCCGCCGAGTGCAGGCGCGCCGCGTCCTCGAGGAACGACGCGAGACCGCAGCTCACGTAGATGAAACGCGCTGGTGGTTCCTCGAGGAGCTGCCCCATGAACCCGGGATCGAGCCCGCGGCGCGGTGGGTCGGCGATGACCACGTCGACGCCGCGGGCGATGTGCCGTGCGGCGCCCGCCGGGCCCGGCGCGACGGCGACGCGCGCGCGATCGGCGGGCTCGAGCCCCGCCACCCCCAACTCGAGGCCACGGAGCGAATGCGGTCCCACTTCGTTCATCGTGATCGCACTGGCGCGTCGGAGCACGGATAGCCCGATCGCGCCGACGCCCGCGTAGAACTCCGCGACTCGGGACCCTGGCGGAATCTGCGCGCGGACGTGTTCGACGACACGCTCCGCGAGATCAAGATTATTCTGCCCGAATGCGCCCGGCGGATAGTGCACCGCCGCTCCCCCGAATCGTTCGACCGCGCTCTCGGGGCCCGACAGGTTCTGAAAATCCGGCCCGAGGATCGTGTTGGAGCGCTCGAGGTTGGCGTTGAACCAGAGGCTGTGCAGATCCGGACCGAGACGCTCCCGGATCATGCCGAGACACTCCGCGAGCGGCTCCGCGGAGTCGCAATTGGCAACGACAACCACCTGTGCGGACTGCGAGCCCCTCTCGACCACGACCTGCAGGTAGCGCGCGAGCCCAAGATGCGCCACTTCGGAGTAACAAGGCACGCGCGCCTCGACTAGCGCGCGCCGAATGACGCCCGCAACCCGGTTGATCAGGGGATGCTGCACGCGGCAGTCGGGCACGTGGACGATGCGGTGCGTGCCGAGCTCGAACAGGCCGAGCTTCGGCGAGCCGAGGCGGCCGCGGATCGCGAGCCGTGCCCGATGCCGAAAGCCGTCCATCACGCCGGCTACGACCGACACCTTCGGCAGTCCGTGCACGCGCGCGAGTTCATCGAGCGCGTCCCGGGCGCCCGCGTCGATGCCGCGTTCGCCAAAGCGCGGACACCCCGGGCAAGGCGGCCGATGCGGGCATGTCATCGGCTGGCTGCCGGGCAGCGGACTCATCCTCGCTCCTTAATTTGCGGTCTCAGCTTCATCCCCGTCGAACCTTGCTCGTCGTGATTCGCGCCAGCCCGGATCCCGCACGGCGCGACCGCCCCGCGCCGCGAATTGCGCGATCGCTCGGCTGGGTGCCGGGTAGACTGCAGCCGCGGGTGACACGACAGCCGACCCCGGTTGCGATGCCGGACCCGCCGGACTAGGCGCTTCGGGCCCGAAGCGGCCGCGTGCTACTCAACAGCGACCTATAGTAGGGGACAACGGGTGAACAAGTTAATGGTCGCTTGCGCCGTCAGCATCCTCGCATCCGCGCCGGCGGCGGCAACCGACGCGAGCGACGTGGTGTCGGCGATCCACCAGTGGGTGGACGGGTTTAACAGCGGCAGTCCGACTGCTGCCGTCGCGACCTGCGCCGATGAGACGTCGATCATCGATGACTTCCCGCCTCACGAATGGCACGGCGTTGGTGCATGTTCGCGGTGGTTCGGCGATTTCCAATCCATGTCCAATTTGGCAGGCATCACCGGTGCGGCGATTTCCCTCGGCGAACCCGAGCACGTCGAGTCCTCTGCAAGTGTCGCTTATGTGGTTACGCCGACGACCTTGTCGTTCCAGCGCGCGGGAAATCGTGTCGTTGATCAAGGCATCCTCACGGTGACCTTACGTAAGGGCGGATCCGGTTGGCGGATATCGGGATGGGTCTGGACGGACCGTTAGGCGCCGCCGTCCGATCGCGGAGGACGGCAGGATTGCGGGCGATCGAATTCCGCAGACGCGCGCGCGAGCCGTCCGGCGGAAGCGCACAACGGCCGCGCGGGATCCGGTCAGCGGTTCACATCGCAGTGATGCGCCGGGCATACCGCCGGCATTCATCCAGCGTCGACGTTTCCGTTCGGGGAGGGCGTCTGATACGGTCTCGAAGTCCCGCGCTCAGCCGCTAGGGAGCGTTGAAAACGAGCTTGCCGCGGCGCACCGTGACGCCGTGCGCCTCGCGATCCCATGTGCCGGGCGTGATGCCCTCGCCCCGCAGTCGATGCTTCTCGATCTTGGCCGTCGGTGTCTTCGGCATGTCGGCGATCACGCGGACGTAGCGCGGCACCATGAAGTGCGCCATGCGCGGCTCCAGGAAGCGCAGCAGTGCCAGCGGCTCAATCGTGGCGCCCGCGTTCGCCGTGACCACCAGCATGACTTCGTCCTCGCCCGTCTCGTCCGGCACGGGAATCGCGGCAGCTTCCAGCACCGAGGGGTGGCAAAGTGCCTCAGCCTCGACCTCGAAGGATGAAATATTCTCGCCGCGCCGCCGGATCGCATCTTTCTTGCGATCGATGAAGAAATAATTTCCTGCCACGTCCCGTCGGAAGGCATCGCCAGTGTGAAACCAGCCGTTGCGCCAGGCGTCCGCGCTCGCCTGCGGGTTCTTGTAGTAGCCCTGAGTGATCTCCCACGGCCGGCTGGTGCGCAGCACGAGTTCGCCGACCTCGCCGTGCGCCACCTCGAAGTCGTTTTCGTCGACCACCCGCGCCTGCACACCCGGCCGCGGCCGGCCGCAGGTACCGAGTTGGGCCGGATTGGCGGCGGAACGGATCGGCGTCGCGAGCTCCGTCATGTTGAAGGCCGTGTGCATGGCGATGCCGTAACGCTCGGCCACCGCCCGCGAGTCCTGGTTCCACGGCACCGTGATGACCGCCCGCAGCGAATGCTCGCGATCGCGTTCGCTCGGTGGCTGGCGAAGCAGGTACTGCGTCATGCCCCCGACGAGGCAGCAGCCGCTGATGTTGAATGCGCGAACGGTGTCCCAGAAAGTACTGGCCTTGAAGCCGTCGCAGAGCACGCAGGTACCGCCCTTCGTCAGGCGATCCATGACCGCCCCCGCGCCGCTGACGTGAAACAAGGGCAGGTTTGCGAGCAGGCGGTCCTCCGAACCAAAGTAGTCCATGGCCATCGCGCCGCCCGACCAGGACTGGATGTAGGTGCTGACGACCGCCTTGGACGGACCCGTGGTTCCCGATGTGAGCATGATGTAGTTGATGTCCCAGGGCTCGACGGGACGAACGGGTTCGGCGGATCCGGGAAACTCGAGGACGGCGGCGGAATGGAATGTGAGATCGCCGGACACGGGCGGCTCGCCGCCGACCACGATCACCTCGCGCAGCTGCGCGGTGTCGATCTCCTCCAGGCGGGGCAGGAGGCTCGCGTGGACAACTATTACGCTGGCATCGGAAAGCGCTATCGCGTGCTGCAGCAGGCGGCCCCGGTACCCCGTGTTTAGGGGCACATGAACCGCACCGAGATAGTTGGCGCCAAACCAGCCGAGGACGGCTTCGCGCACGTTGGGCAACCAGCTCAGCACGTGGGCGCCGCGGGCAACGCCGAGCCTGTCGAGCCCGCCGGCGGCGCGCTTCACGCGCTCGAGCGTCTGTGCAAACGTCCAGGACGTGCCGTCGGTGAACTCGAGAAAATGACGCTCCGGCCGCTCGCTCGCCCAGCGGTGCAGCAGAGCGCCGACAACGCACTGCTCACGCCCGGGAAGCATCGATTCGCCGTCCATCTTGTTAGGATGTCCGAGATTGACCAGATGCCGCAAGCGCGGGGTGTGACATGACTTGGGAACCCGAACTCGAGGAGTTGCGCAGACGCCAGGCCATGGCGCGGCAGATGGGCGGTGCCGAAAAGGTCGCACGCCAACACGCCGCGGGTCGCCTCACCGTGCGCGAGCGCATCGACGCCCTGCTCGATCCGGGCAGCTTCGGCGAGATCGGCACGATCGCCGGCAAGGCGTCCTACGACGACAAGGGCTCGCTGCAGTCGTTCACGCCCTGTAACTTCGTCTTCGGGCGCGGACGCATCGACCAGCGCGCCGTCGTCGTTGCCGGCGACGACTTCACGGTGCGCGGCGGCGCGTCCGACGCATCAATCATCGAGAAGCAAGTCGCTGCCGAACAGATGGCGCACGAGCTGCGCATGCCACTGGTCCGGCTCGTCGAGGGAAGCGGCGGCGGCGGCTCCGTGAAGTCCCTCGAGGCCCTGGGCTACACCTATGTCCCCTACCTTCCCGGTTGGGACCACATGGTGCGCAATCTGGCCACCGTGCCGGTTGTGAGCCTCGGTCTCGGCCCGATTGCGGGCTTCGGGGCCGCCAAGGTCGTCGCCAGTCACTACTCGCTCCTCGTCCGCGGCCAGTCGCAGATGTTTGTCGCCGGCCCACCGGTCGTCGCCGCAGCCGGCCAGAAGCTCACCAAAGAGGAGCTCGGCGGAAGTCGCATTCATGCCTCCAACGGCGCGATTGACGACGAGGTCGAGAGCGAGTCTGAGGCCTTCGAACGCGCGCGGCGCTTCCTCAGCTACCTGCCCTCATCGATCCACGGATTGCCACCGCGCGCGGCGAGTGGCGACGATCCGGAGCGCCGGGAGGAGATGTTGCTCTCGGCCGTTCCGCGTGACCGGCGCGAGGTCTACCGGATGCGCCCGATCATCGAGGCGATCGTCGACGCCGGGTCGTTCCTCGAGATGGGGCGCCTGCACGGGCGCTCGGTGATCACCGGGCTCTCGCGACTGGACGGCTGGCCCGTGGCGATCATCGCGAGCGACCCGTTCGTCATCGGCGGGCTCTGGACGGCGGCGAGTTCGGCGAAGCTGGAACGCTTCGTGAGCTTTGCCCAGACTTTTCACCTGCCGGTCGTGCATCTGGTCGACAACCCGGGCTTCATGATCGGCAGGCAGGCCGAGCAGGAAGCGACCATCCGTGCGGGCGCACGCGTGCTGACGGCGATCTATCAGGCCACGGTCCCGTGGTGCACCGTGGTTATCCGCAAGGTATTCGGGGTCGCCGGCGCGGGACACCAGAACCACACTCGCTTCCACTATCGCTACGCGTGGCCGTCGGCGGACTGGGGCTCGCTGCCGATCGAGGGCGGCATCGATGCGGCTTACAAGGCAGAACTCGATGCCGCAGCAGACCGAGACGCGCTCGCAGCTGAAATCACGCAGCGCCTGAACAGCGTGCGCTCGCCGTTCCGCTCAGCCGAGCGGTTCCAGATCGAGGACATGATTGATCCCCGCGACTCACGGCGGCTGCTCTGTGAATTCGCGGGGATCGCAGCGCCACTGCGCTGCACCGGGCCATCGGAATTCGGCTACCGGCCGTGAGAACAGACTCCGCCCGCGAACGGGCGAGGTCCGCTCCGGTGACGCCCGGCGATCGGTGCTGGACGTGCGCTTGCGGATCGCGGCAAGCGCGCTTCTCAGCTGCCTTCGGGGCAGGCGAACGGCTTCACCGCAAGGCGAAGCTTGTCGAGGATGATGCGGTCGTAGTACTTGGGGTCAAGGATATTCCAGGCCGTCGTCACCGCGACCACTCCGTCCTCCGGCATCACGAACACGTATTGTCCGCCGAAGCCGAGTCCGGCCCAGGCATACTGCGAACCGTCGCCGTAGGCCACAAGCCACCATTGATAGCCGTAGCGGAAGCCATGACCCGGGTCGGAACGCGGCGTCACCGAGTCCTGAACCCAGTCCGCGCCGAGCAGGCGCTCGCCGTGCCACATCCCAAGGTGGCGATAGAGCTCGCCGAACCTCGCTAGCCCGTCGTCGGAGAGAAAGAGCCCGCCCTCCGAGTCGACCTCGCCCAGCGGCGAGCGCTTCCAGTGGTACTCGTGGATTCCGAGTGGCTCGAAGAGGTGGTTGCGGGCGTAGTCCTCGAGATCCCGACCGGTTTCCTTGCGGAAGATGTAGGCGAGGAGCTCGCTGACTCCGCTCGAATACGCAAAATGCGTCCCCGGCTCGTAGGCCATCGGCCGGTCGATCACGTAGCCGACCCAGTCAACGGTCGCCTCCATCACGGCGGCCGCGTTCTTCGGATCGGCATAGGGCAGGTCTTCGTTCCAATCGAGGCCAGAGCTCATCGTCAGGAGGTGTCGAAGCGTCATTCGACGCTTCCGCGCATCGACGTGCTTTACCTTGGACGGATCAAACCAGCGCAGCACGGGCGTGTCGAGCGACGCCTTGAAATCACCGCGGAGAATCGCCGCGCCAATAGTAGCCGCCGTCACCGACTTCGTGACCGACTGCATTGAGTGCGTCGCCCCTCGGTGCCAGTACGGGTGCCACGCCGGGTCGAAGTAGTTGTAGGGTCCGGTGAGGTGCGGGTTGAGCGGCCCGACCTCGCGCGCTTCGTTGGCATAGATCGCCGCGTAGTCATGGGCGTAGTGCCGCTCGAAAGCCAACGAGCCGCAGCGCAGCACTAGCACGCTGTCCACGAGCGGCACGACGCCGCCTCGAAAGTCCGCATCGAGCGCCTCAAGCGCGGCGGGATCCAAGCCGACCGAGTCGGGGCTGACGCGCGCCCACTCGCCGCCTCCACCAGCCTGAGCCGCTCCCACGGCCCACCCCGGTAGCGCGAGCAACGTCGCGACGAGAACTGCCTTCATGGCGAATCCTCCGGCCGATCGAGCGGCGAGCATCAACTTATGCGCCGGCATCAAAGCCTGTGCAGGACACAGAGCTTGTGTCCGTCCGGGTCGCGAAGATAGGCGAGATAGAGCCGGCCGACGCTCCCGTCGCGCACCCCGGGCGGGTCTTCGCACGTCGTGCCGCCTGCGGCAATCCCAGCCGCGTGCCAGGCATCGGCTTCCGCGGGCGACGCCGCGAGGAAGCCAATTGTCGTGCCGTTGGCGCAAGTGGCGGGTTCGCCGTTGATGGGTTCGGTAACCGAAAACACGCCGGTCGGCGTCCGGTAGAAGATCCTATGCCCGTCGACCCGAGCGGGCCGCACGCCCAGCGTGCCGAGAATCGTGTCGTAGAAAGCCTTTGCTCGTCGCAGATCGTTGGTCCCGATCATGATGTGAGAAAACATCGTCGCTCCTTGGATCTAGATCGCGCTCGGCGGGTGCCGCCGGCCGCGATCCTATTATGTCGACTTTCGGTAGCCGCCGGCATCAAGGCCGCGGATTGGGTCCGCCGATGGACGTCGGGTACTCAGAATAAAGCACTTGCATTTCGTTACACCTTTTGGTGTAATGACATCCATGGACCAACTGACACACGTTTTGGGCGCCATTTCTCAC
>JANXZZ010000301.1 GCA_025355245.1 Pseudomonadota bacterium
CAGTGATCCGCCGCCGTTCCACCGCAAGGTGATCCGCGACAAGCAGAGCAAAGTGGATCGCCGCAACATCGCCAATATGACCGTGCCCGGTATTTTCTACATGGAAACGATGTTCGCGCCCGCGGGCCAGGGCGCCGAGCGCGGCAACGTCGCCGACGCGAGGGAATACCGCAACTGCCAGTTCATGACGCCGGAGACCGAGCGCGCCACGCACTTCTTCTGGTCGTACCTCAACAATTTCGAGGGTGACGACACGACGATCTCGCGATCGCTGTTCGACAGCCTGGTCGAGGGCTTCATGGAGGACAAGGCGATCATCGAGCGGCAGCAGCGGACGCTCGACGAGGATCCAGGCTTCCAGGCGCTCGCGATTCTCGCCGACGCGCCGCTCGTGCACTTCCGCCGCGTACTCGCCAAGCTGATTGATACCGAGCAGGTACCGGCGGCAGCCGCTGCCGATCAGGTGCCGGCGACAGCGATGGCCACCGCCACCGCCACGATGCCGGCCTGAAATGACACTCGACTTCAGTCGGCCAGCAGAGGGCGAGCCCGCCGGCGCCGCTGGCACTCGAACGATTGACGCGCCGGCGCCAGGCGGCCGAACTTCGGCCGCCAGCAACGGGAACGGCAGCGGCCGATAACAGGGGAACCGACCATGCAAGCAAGAATGAACGGAACAATGGTTCGACTCGGGGTGTTGGCCGTGCTGGCGGCGGGCGCCGGTAGCGGCGCCTGGTCCACGACCCTGGCCGCGGAGGCGGCCGACACCGGCCGGCTCGCGGAAGTCATCGTGACCGCGCAGAGGCGCGAGCAGAACCTGCAGGAGGTCGGCACGTCGGTCAGCGCGTTCGACTCGAATACGCTGGAGAGCCTCGGCCTCAAGGACGTCACCGACATCGCGGGCCAGGTGCCGGGCCTGCAGTTCAACCAGTACGGCGCGACGGTGACGATCTACAACCTGCGCGGCGTGTCGCAGAACGATTTCAGCGATCACCAGGAAGCGCCGGTCGCGGTCTATGCGGACGACGCGTATATCGCCTCCACCGGCGCGCTGGCTGGAACGCTGTTCGACCTGCAGCGCGTCGAGGTGCTGCGCGGCCCGCAGGGCACGCTGTTCGGCCGTAACGCGACCGGCGGCCTCATCCATTATCTCAGCCGCCAGCCCACCGACAGCCCCGACGGCTACCTGCAGGTGACGGGCGGCAATTTCGGCACCTTCGAATCCGAAGGCGCCATCAGCGGGCCGCTGACCGACCGCGTGTCGGCACGTGCCTCGTTTGCGACCACGACGCACGAGGGCTACATTTCCAATCGGATTGGCCATTCGATCAACGACCAGCGCCAGTACGCGGGCCGGCTGCAGTTCAAGTTCAAGGTCTCCGACCAGGGCGAAGTCCTCGTCAAGCTGCACGCGCTGACCAACGACAACGAGACCGCCGGCAACTACTCGTGGGCTGCCTCGGTGCCCGACGCGACGGGCCGCGGCGTATTCGCGCCGGGCGCGACCGATCTCGGCGGCTACATGAACCCGAGCAGCGACCCGTATCAGCAGTCCGAGAACCGGCGCGGGCTCTTAAACCGCACGGTCTGGGGCGCGAACGTGCACGTGAACTGGAACTTCGGCGGCGTCCAGCTCGTCTCGGTCACGGACTACCTCAAGCTGCAGAAGCGGTATGGCGAGGACTCGGACATTTCGCCGAACTATATCTTCAACTACGACACCGGCGCCCACTACCGGCAGTTCTCGGAAGAGCTGCGTCTAAGCGGCACGAGCGGGGCACTGCACTGGATCGCGGGTCTTTACTACCTCAACTACAAGACCACGAACTTCGAATTCACGTCGCTGCCGGATGCGATCCCGGGACTCCCGTTTCCGGTTGGCATCGGCGATGCGACCCTGGAACTCAAGACGAGCTCGCCGTCGATCTTCGGTCAGCTCGAGTACGACTTCGGTAGCCACTGGACCGGCATCGTCGGTGCGCGTTACACGTCTGACGACAAGGAATACGTCTACCACTACACGTGCGACGTCTGCGGTCCGCCCGACAACGTGAGCCCGCCGGGCGGATTTCCGTACGCGCTGACCTATTCCACCGCAGCCGGCTTTCCCGATGCCAAGAAGAGCTACCATATCCCGACCGGCAAGCTCGAGCTCGATTACAAGTTCAATCGCGACGTGCTCGTCTATGGCAGCGTGAATCGCGGCGCCAAGGGCGGCGGCTGGTCGGCGCCGAGTTCCGGATACGTCAACGTCAGTCCCGCCTACACCCAGGCCACCGGCGTGCCGCTGCTCAACATGCGCTACAACGACGAGCGGCTGACGAGTGTCGAGCTAGGCCTCAAGTCCACGTTCTGGGACGGCAAGGCCCGGCTGAACGCGGCCGTTTTCCATTACGACTACAAGAACTACCAGGGCTTCTTCCTCGACGTCGTGACGCAGATCGTCGAGAACATCGACGCCACGGTGAAGGGGGGCGAGATCGAATTTGCGGTCGCTCCGGTGCACGGCATGAATCTGCAGCTCGGCATCTCCCGGCTCGACACGCGCGCTGACAATGTGCCGACGCCGTTCGGCGCCGTCATTACTTCGCAGCTGCCGCAGGCACCGCACTGGAGCGTGAACGCCGTGGCGCGCTACGAATGGCCGGCGCTCGGCGGCCATCTCTCGGCCGAGGTGGACGGGAAGTGGAATGCGGAGCAGTACCTCGAGCTCGAGAATGCGCAGGTCGACCTCGAACCTGCGTATGCGCTGGCCAATGCGCGGTTCGGCTACGCATCTGGCAATGGCCGCTGGGACGTATCCGCGTACGTGCGTAACCTCGCCAACAAGTACTACCGCGTCTACAACCTGGATTTGTCCGCTTTCCTCGGCATCAACCAGTCGGTCTACGGCACGCCGCGGCTCTACGGCGCGACGTTCACGTATCACTGGGGCAAGTAACAAGGACGGCGGTCCCGATCGTCGCGCTGCGTCCCGTGTCCCGCGGCGCGCCTGGCGACCGCGCAGCGCGCCTCACTGGAAACAATAGATGACAGCGACTTCGACCGCCGCCGCCGCGCCCGCGACCCTCAAAGCCGGCGCGCTGCACTGGCTGCAGGTAGCGACCCTCGGCATCGCGATCGCGATCTCGGGCAACGTCTCGGGGTGGAACTACGGCCTTGCCATCGGCGGTTGGGGCGGCATGCTGCTCGCGATGCTCGCGATGGCGGTCCTGTTCCTGTGCCTCACCCAGACGCTGGCCGAGCTCGCTGCCGCGTTGCCCGACGGGGGCGGCTTCGACGGCTACGTGCGTCGTGCCCTGGGACCGGTTCCCGCCTATCTGACCGGGATGTCGGTCGCGATAGCGCTCGCGGTCGGCGCTGGCCTCGCGATCTCCTTCAGCGAGGCCTACGTCTCGGCCTGGCTGGGCTTCGGCGGATGGCCGGTCAAGCTCGCGTTCCTCGCCGTCGTCATGGGCCTGCAGCTGCGTGGTGCGCACGAAGCCGTCGGCCTGACGGTCGCCGTCGGGGTCACGGCGCTCGTGATCCTGGTCGCGTTCTGCCTGTTCATGGTGCCGGAGTTCCAATCGTCCCGACTGTTCAGCGCCGGACCCGACGGGACCCCGAGCCTGTTGCCGCACGGCTTCACGGGCGCGGCAGGCTGCATTCCATTCGCCCTCTTCCTGCTGCTCGGCGTCGAGCAGGCGGCGCACGCAGCTGCCGAGATGCGCGACATGGCGCAGTCCATGCCGAAGGCGCTCGCTACGGCGATTGGCGTCGCGTTCGTCGTCGGCCTGTGCGTGCTGCTGATCGCGACCGGCGGGGTCGGCGCCGAGCGTCTAGGCGCAGTCGACGACCCGCTGCTGGCCGCGGTCACCGCGCATCCCGGGCGCGCGGGCGTCGCGTTCATGACGCGACTCGTCGGCGCCGGCGCGCTGGTCGCGCTGCTTGGTACCTTTTTTTCGATCGCCTACGCCAGCTCCCGCCAGTTCTACCACCTGGCCCATGGCGGCTACCTGCCGCGCGGTTTCGGCCACGTGAACCGGCGCCAGGCACCCGACGTCGCCGTCGGCCTGGTCGCGGCCATCGCACTGGGCACCGCGGCATTCGCACCGAACAACGCGATGGTCGTGTTCATCTTCCTGATCAGCGTCTCGCACGCCCTGCTGCTCGTGGCTTTCCTGCGGCTGCGGCGCCGCGAGCCGGATCTGGTCCGGCCCTACCGCGCCATCGGCGGCTACTGGATCGCGGCGATCGCGTTGCTGCTTTCGCTCGCGGTCATGGTGTCCTGTTACCAGCTCGAGGTGCGCGCCCTGCGGCTCGCGCTCGTGGCGCTCGTGGCGCTCACTGCGCATTTCGTCTGGTTGCACCCGGCGCGGCCGCGCCGCCCGTGACGACGCCACGCGCCACGGGCCAGGTCTCGCCGTTCCTCTGAGGAGTACATGATGAAAGTCGATCTGTCGGGCAAAGTCGCCATCGTCACGGGCGCGGGTCAGGGCATCGGCGAGGGTATCGCGCGGCTGTTCGCGAGCTCCGGCGCCAAGGTTGTTATCGCGACGCGCAGTAGCGCGAACGGCCAGGCGGTCGCGGACTCGATCACCAAGGGCGGCGGGGTGGCCTGGCTGTCGCAGACCGACGTTGGCCGGCATGATGAGGTCACGCGCGTGGTGGCACAAACGGTCGCGCGCTTCGGGCGACTCGACATCGTGGTGCACAACGCGGCCGTCTACCCGGTAGTGCCGATCGCGCAGCTCTCCGACGCCGACCTCGAGCGCACGCTCGCCGTCAACCTGAAAGCCGGTTTCTGGCTGATCCAGGAGGCGGTTCCGCACTTTCGCACGCAGGGCGGCGGCCGCTTGCTGTTCACCTCCTCGGTCACCGGTCCCAACGTGGCAATGCCGGGAACCGCGCACTACGCAGCGTCGAAGTGCGGAATCAACGGGCTCATACGCACGGCGGCGCTCGAGTACGCACGCGAGAACATCACGGTCAACGGCATCGAGCCCGGCTACATCCTGACGCCCGCGATGCAAGCGCTCGGCGGGCCGGAGGTGATCGCGGAAATGGCGAAACAGATCCCGCTCGGCAAGCTCGGCATGCCGTCCGACATCGCCAACGCGATGCTGTTTCTCGCCTCCGCCGCCGCCGCCTACATAACCGGACAGACCATCGTGGTCGACGGCGGCTCGACGCTGCCCGAGAGCCCGGTCGTGCTCGACGAATACTACAAGGGCCAGTAGCGCGCAGCGCCTCCGATGGGCAACAACACCCTGCTCGAGCGGCGCTACCGGGTCCTCGGCCACAACTCGCCGCTGTTCTACGACAAGCCGCTGAACCTCGTGCGCGGCGAGGGCGTGTGGGTCTACGACGCGGACGGCAGGCGCTATCTGGACGCCTACAACAACGTGCCGCACGTCGGCCACTGCCATCCGCACGTCGTCGCCGCGCTGTGCCGACAGGCCGCGATACTGAACACCCACACGCGCTATTTGCACGAGAACGTCGTCGCGTACGCCGAGCGGCTGACGGCAAAGTTCGAGTCGTCGCTTGCGATGGCGATGTTCACCTGTACCGGCAGTGAGGCCAACGAGCTCGCACTGCGGATTGCACGCGAATGCAGCGGCGGGATGGGTGTCATCGGCACGGCCCACGCCTATCACGGCAACACGGCTGCGGTCATTCAGATCGGCTCGGTGTTCACGCCGCCGGAGAAGCGTGGTCCGTACGTGCGCACGGTTCCGGTCATGGATCCGTACCGCGATCGGGCTGGGCGCTCCGATGCGGAGCTCGCGACCGCCTACGCCGACGATGTCAGGCGGGCCATCGATTCGTTCGCGGCGGCCGGTGTGCCGTTCGCGGGTTTGCTGTTCTGCACTTCCTTCTCGAGCGAAGGGCTGCCGACGCTGCCGGCCGGGTTCATGTCGCAGGCGCTCGCGCACGTGCACGCCGCCGGCGGGTTCTTCATCGCCGACGAGGTGCAGTCGGGCTTCGGGCGCTTCGGCAGCCACATGTGGGGATACCAGAAGCTCGGCGTGGTACCGGACATCGTGACGCTGGGCAAGCCGATGGGAAACGGCCATCCGCTCGCGGGCGTCATCGCACGCCGCGATCTGGTCGAGCGTTTCACCAGCGGGAACATGTACTTCAACACTTTCGCCGGCAACCCGGTTTCCGCGGCGGTCGGCATGGCGGTGCTCGACGTGCTCGAGAACGAACGCCTGCTCGACAACGCCCTCGAGGTCGGCCGTTACACGCTTGCCGGCCTCACCGCGCTCGCCGGCAAGTACGAGCTGATCGGGGACGTGCGCGGTGCGGGGCTCTTCTTCGCGGTCGACCTCGTGCGCGATCGCAAGACCAAGGCACCGGCGGCCGAGCAGGCCAGGCGGCTCGTCAATCTAATGCGCGAGCGGGGCGTGCTGATCAGCCGGATCGGCCCGGGCGACAACATCCTGAAGATTCGCCCGCCGATGCCGTTCTCGCGTGAGAACGCGGACCACCTCGTCGACACTCTCGATGGTGCGTTCCGGGAGCTGTGAGCGGCCTTCGCCCGAGGAACTGACGCATGTCGGACGCGACTCAGGAAGCAGGGGAGGCGCTGCTCGAGCGAGCCCGGGCGCTGGCCGAACAGGCGCTGCGGCGCTGGGACCTCGCGGTCAACGCCATAACCCCGATCAAGGTTCGTGAGAATGCCGTGTTCCAGGCGGCCCTGGCCGGCGGCGAGCGGGTGGTCGTGCGAGTACACCGCTACGGCTACCACTCGGACGCTGCGCTCCGCTCCGAGTTCGCATGGATGCGGGCGCTGACTGCCGCCGGAATCGCGGTGCCGGAAGTCATTCGCTCGCGCGGCGGGCAGGACTTCGAACTCGTGGACGCTCCCGGTATCGCCGGGCCGCGCCAGGTCGATGTGTTCCGCTGGATAGAGGGCCGCCAGCTCGGCTCCGTGGGAGCGAGCGTCGGCGACGACGCCGCGATCATTGCCGAGCAGTATCGGACGATCGGCGCGCTTATGGCGCGCATGCACAACCAGGCAGCCGGCTGGCAACCGCCGGCCGGCTTCGTACGTCATGCGTGGGATGCGGGCGGCCTGGTCGGCGAGACGCCGTTGTGGGGCCGATTCTGGGAGCTTGCCGGCCTCACGCAGGTGCAGCGTACGCTGCTGCTCGCGGTGCGGGACCGCTGTGCACGTGAGCTCGCTGCGTACGGCGCCGGTCCGGACCGCTACGGTCTGATACACGCGGATCTCGTCCCCGAGAACATCCTCGTCGATGGCAACGACATGCGGGTCATCGATTTCGACGACGCGGGCTACGGCTGGTACCTGTTCGATATCGCGACCTCGCTGTACTTCATCACGGGCGAGCGCGCCTATGGGCCGGCACGGGACGCTCTGCTGCGCGGCTATCGCAGCGAGCGCGCGCTCGCCGACGAGGCGGTAGGCCGCCTCGCGG
>JANXZZ010000013.1 GCA_025355245.1 Pseudomonadota bacterium
CGCCGTCCTGCTGCGAGGACAACTTGCTGACCTGCGACTTGAGGTCGTCGATCTGTGCCTGAATCGGCTTCAGGTCCGTGCAACCGGCCGCGAACAGCACGCACAGAGCGGCAGCGCCGGCGGTAAGCATCTTGGTCATGACTAAACTCCTTCATCGTCGGTTAGGAAAACGGCAGGGGCGAGCGCCGGAACACGGCGCGTTCCCCGAGGCGGATCAGGAATCCTGCGCGACCAGGCGCGCGTACGTGGCGGCGTCGATATTGCTGCCGCAGACGATGAGCCCCACGCGCCGTCCCCGCAGGCGCTCGCGCAGCGGCCCGACGAGTGCCGCCATCGCGGCCGCGCCCGCGGGTTCGACCGCGAGCTTCGCCTCGCGCAGCATCAGGCGCATCGCCTCGCGCAGTTCCTCATCGTCCACGAGCTCGATGGAATCGACGTTTCGGCGACAGAGCTCGAAGGTGATCGGCGCCGCATAAGGCGCGCCCAGGCTGTCGGCGATCGTCGCGATCCGCTCGATCGAGCGCGGCTCGCCGGCGACGAAGCTGCGGTGCATCGAATCCGCGCCCTTGGGCTCGACCCCATACACCGCGCAGCCCGGCCAGATGGCCTTCACGGCCGAGGCGACGCCGGCGCAGAGGCCGCCGCCGCCGACCGGAACGATCACGGCATCGAGGGGCGCCGGCACCTGCTCGCAGAATTCAAGCCCGACCGTCGCGGTGCCGAGCGCCGTGACCCGCCCCTCGAAGGGATGGATGAACGCGCGTCGCTCGGCCCTCTCGATCTCGCGCACGCGCTCGAACCCGGCATGCGCCGTCTCCGCGAACTCGAGCTCGGCGCCGTAGCGCCGGCACAGTTCGACCCTGAGCGGATTGGCGGTCTTGATCATGACCACGTGCGCGGTCGTGCCGAGCGTCTGCGCCGCATAGGCGACGGCGACCGCGTGGTTGCCGGCGCTGATCGCCGTGACGCCGCGCGCGAGCTCCTCCGCCGGCAGGTTCAGCATGTTGAGGAGGGCGCCGCGCGGCTTGAACGTGCCGGTACGCTGCAGGAGCTCGAGCTTCAGGAGCACGCGCGTGTCGGAGCCGAGCAGCTCCGCGAGCACGGGTCCCTGCCACTCGTGCACGGGAGTGGTGAGCACACGCGTGCCGAGCTTCTGGCGTGCGGCACGGATTTCATCGGTGGTAAGTGCGGCGATCATACGGGCAGTGTCCAGATCGGGAAGTCGGGTGATGCGGGCCCGCGCGTCGCGCCTCGGTCGCTAGGGGCCGGCGCCCAACAGTGCCGACACCTTGGCGAGGTCGACGTTGCCGCCCGAAACGATGCAGACGATCTTACCGCGTCCGGCACCGCCCGACAGCGCGCAGGCGACCGGGCACGCGCCCGCGCCCTCGGCAATGATGCGGTTTCGTTCGGCGAGCAGCCGAAACGCCGCCGCTACCTCCTCGACGGTCGCGACCAGCGCGGCATCGATCAGCGAACGACCGCGCGCGAACATATCCGGGAACACCGTCCTGCTGCCGATGCCGTCGATCCAGGACGGCTGATGGTCGATGACCTGCGGGGATCCCGCGGCGAGGGATGCGGCGAACGGGGCCGCCGTCGCCACCTCCGCGGTGTGCATTCGGCAACCGGGCTTGAGTGCGCGCGCGCCCGCCGCGATGCCGCAGGCGAGGCCGCCGCCGCCCCACGGGATCACGATGGCATCCGCATCCGGCAGGTCCTCGAGGATCTCGAGCGCGAGCGTGCCGTTGCCGGCCATCACGTCGGGATCGTCGAAGGCGTGGATGAACGTGGCATCGATGCCGGGGTAGGCGCGGCGCTCGAAGGTCTGCCACCACTCGACGAATGGCACCTTGATCACCCGCCCGCCGAGGCGTTCGATGGCACTCACCTTGGTCGCGGGTGCGGTGTCGGGCGCAATCACGGTGCAGGGGATGCCGAGCGCGCGAGCGCGCCACGCGACCCCCTGCGCCATGTTGCCGGCGGAGGCGGTCAGGACTCCGCGTGCGAGCTTCTCGGGAGCCGTCAGCGCCATCGCATTGGTCGCGCCGCGCAGCTTGAACGAGCCGATCGGTTGCAGGTTCTCGAGCTTCAGGTAGATTTCGGCGGGGCCGTCGAGCGTTCCGAGGCGCACGAGCGGCGTGCGCACGACGGTCGCGGCGATGCGCGTGCGCGCCGCGCGGATGTCATCGAGCGTTGGCAGTGCGGTGCTCATATCCAGCGCGGCTTGCGCACGGGCGCGGCGCGTTCAGACGCCTTCGATCGCGATGAGGCTCCCGCGCGCGGCGCGCTGTCGCATCGCGATCAACGGCCGGTACTCGGCCGAGTGATAGAAAGCCTTGAGGTGGGCCATGTCGGGGAACTCGAGGATTACGACCCGCTGCGGCGCGGTATCGCCCTCGAGCAGTGTCGTTGCGCCGCCGCGCGCGAGGTAGCGGCCGGCGTTGGCCGCGATGACCGCGGGCACCCGCTGGCGGTACTCCTCGTAGGCAGCGGCGTCGGTGATTTCGATGTTGGCGATGATGTAGGCGGCCATCCGGGCGTCTCCAGTTTTTCGGTTCGGGCGCGCAGGCTGCGCCTGCGCGACGATGATGCCTCGCGCATAGTATCGTGCGGCTACCGCCGGGGAGATGCTTCCGGAGCGAACCAGACACTACGGCGACGTTGCGCGCGGCGCCCCGGCGAACGCGGCCGGGCTGCCGCCGCGGATCAAGGAGACGACCGGCATGGACGTGGGGCGAGGAATCCGGCGGATGGCGGCTTGCGCCGCACTCGCCGCCGTTGTCGGCACGAGCGGCGGCACGAGCGGCGGCACGGCGATCGCGGAGCCGACCGGGACGCCGCCGCATGTTGTCGGCCACGTGTTCGTCATCGTGCTCGAGAACCACGGATTCGAACGCACCTTCGGCCCCGGCTCCGCCGCGCTGTATCTTGCGCGCGCGCTGACGCGCCAGGGCGTCCTGCTCAGCCACTACTTCGCGACCGGCCACGACAGCCTCGACAACTACCTCGCGATGATCAGCGGCCAGGCCGCGACCCCGGAGACACGCGACGACTGCGAAACCTTCGCGGACTTCGCGCTGACGGGGGTGACTCCCGACGGCCAGGCCATCGGCCGCGGCTGCGTGTATCCAGCCTCCGTGAAGACGCTCGCCGACCAGCTGACCGCCAGCGGCCAGACGTGGCGTGCCTACCTCGAGGACATGGGCAACGATCCGGCGCGCGAGGCGGCGACCTGCGCGCACCCGTCCATCAACGCGCCGGATCCGACTCAGGCGGCGGAAGCGCCGTCGTCCCGCGTGCCACTGGGCGATCAGTTCGCCGTTCGCCACAATCCCTTCGTCTATTTCCACTCGATCATCGACTCGCCGGCGTGTGCGGCCGCGGTGGTCAATCTGCGACAGCTTTCGAGCGACCTGGTCGCGGCGAAGACGACGCCGAACCTCGTCTTCATCACACCCAATCTCTGCAGCGACGGCCACGACGAGCCCTGCGCCGACGGCGAGCCGGGCGGCCTCGTGTCGGCTGACCGGTTCCTGCAGCAGTGGGTGCCGGCCATCCTCGCCTCACCCGCGTACCAGAAGGACGGGCTGCTCGTGATCACCTTCGACGAGGGCGACGTGACGGAAGTCAAGGACGCGAGTGGCGCGCGCGAAGCCGTCTACCCCGGCCTCTATTGCTGCAATCAGCAGCCGGGGCCCAATCTCGCGCCGTTCCCGCAGTCGGGCGTCAGCGACGGGATCAAGTACACCTACCAGGATTTCGGCGGCGAACGCGTGGGCGCGGTGCTGCTGTCGCCGTTCCTGACGCCCGGCACCGAATCGGCGACGCCGTTCAATCACTACTCGCTACTGCGCACGCTCGAGGACGTGTTCGGGACCGGTGCGTACCTGGGTTACGCCGGACAACCGGGGCTCTTCGGGTTCTTCGGCTGCAGTGCATGCGACATATCGGCGGGCATCCGCCTCGGCCGCAGCCCGCCGTAGCCGCGTGCTTCAGCCTGCGGAATGATGCCGTAGGAATGCGCGGACCGGTGCCGCCACCGCGTCGGCATCCTCGAGCAGGATTGCGTGCCTCAGCACCGAACACGCTCGCTACCGCGGCGCCTGTGCAGGCGCCGCGGTAGCGGGACCCGTCAGCGGCGCTCGTGGCCGAGATCGAGCGAATTCGTCAGGTCGCCCATCGGTCGTTCACCGTGCTCGCGCAGCGCGACGTCGCGAACCGCGAGGCCAGGCAGCGTCGGCAGATCGAAGCGCCGCCTGATGAGCCGCAGCACCGAGGCCGTGTCGTACGGCGTGTGATCGACGAAGCCGCGGCGCGCGTAGCGGGAAATGACCAGCGCGGGGATGCGCGTGCCGGGACCCAGCAGGTCGCCGGCGGGCGGTGCGACGTGGTCCCACACACCGCCGAACTCATCGTAGGTCACCACGATCACCATGTGCGGCCACTGCGGGCTTGCCTGCAGCTTCGCGATGAGGTTGGCGATGTGTGCGTCGCCGTCGTCGAGGTTGGCGTAGCCCTCGTGCTGGTTGAAGTTGCCCTGCGGCTTGTAAAAGGCGACGGCGGGTAAGGTCCCCGCCGCCGCGTCGGCGACGAGATCGGTGTAGTCCTTGAGGTGCGCGGCGCGCTCCGCCGGATGCGCGACCGGGTCGAGGTTCGCGTAGTAGTTGAACGGCGCGTGATGCGGCTGGAAATCCGGGTTGCCGCGCGGCAGCGACGGCGTGTAGATGACCGAGCGCACCGCGGTCGGAGCCTGCGTGCCGTCGGCGAGCGCCGCGTCCCAGGATCCGGCGTACCACTTCCAGCTCACGCCGCGCGCGTTGAGGAGGTCGCCGACGTTGGTCTGCGTCTGCGGCGGCAGCGTCGTCGCCGCGGCCGGGTTCGCGTAGAGGAGATCGTTGCCGGTCGCGTCCACGGGGCGGTTGCCGCTCGGCTGGTACGGCGCCTGCATCGTGTTGACGACGTAGTACTGCCCGTCGCCGAAATAGTTGGCGGGCGCGACGTTGCCGCTCAGCACGTACACGGGCGGGCCGTCGAGCGCGGACGCGGGCGAAGTGGGTTTGGTGGTCAGGTGCGGGAGGTAGGCACCGCTCGCATCGGTGTCGAGGACCGCGATCGTCGGGTGCGCGCCGCTCGCGGGCGCGTTCGCGTCTGGGTACGCCGGTGCACAGGCGCAGATCAGGTACTGGTGGTTGAGGAAGGAACCGCCGAAAACGCCGGCAAAGAAGTTATCCGCCAGCGTGTACTTGCGCGCAAGCGCATAGAGCCGCGAGCCGCTGTTGTCGAAATGACCCATCGTCAGGCCGCCCGCGTCCGCCCACGCCGCGAACGCGTCGTTCTTGCCGCCGTCGATCTCCATCTGGTTCTCGAAGAAGCGATGGTAGAGGTCGCGGGTCACGGTCGCGGTTGCGAGCTCGACCCCGGCGGCCGGCGTGAACGCGGTTTCGATCGCGAACGGCGCGTTCGGCAGTCCGCCGCTCGCCGCCTGCATCACGACCGGCGTCCAGCCGGCGGCCGTCACGCCGCCCCACGTCTGCGGCAGCGTCGCGAGCACGGAGCCGTCACGATCCTTCTGCGGAATGTAGGCCGCGCGCGGCTGGCCGTGGCGGTCGATGACCTCCTCGAGGCCGCGGGCGCCCGGAAAATGACCGTAGAGGTTGTCGAAGGCGCGGTTCTCGGCGTAGATGACCACGATCGTGTCGACGTCATGGCGCAGCGCCTCCGTGACGCCGCGCTCGCGGTGCTCGTCGGCTTGCGTCGCGGTGGCCGCGATCGACAGGGCGATGCCGGAGAGGGCGAGGGCGATGCGGATGGCAGCGGACGGATTCATGGGCGGTATCCCTGTGAGTTCCCCGAGAAGAGCGGAGTGTCGGCGCCGCCGGTGACGCCGAGGTGACGCCGCGATGACAGTTGGCGTGCCGATTGCCGGGGGGCCGCGGGAGTGGGTACTGTCACGTCCCTGTCACCTGCCCCGCACAGCATCCATGCACCCATGAGCGCGTCGTTCCCCACCGGCGTCCCTCGCCGTCGTCCGCGGTGCGCAGTGCGGTCGTCGCTCGGCTGGACAGCGGCGTGCGCACTCGCGGCGGCATTCGGCGGGTCGGCACTCCCGGTGACGGCCGCAGCGGAGACGAAGGAGCCCGGGTTCTACGCGACCCCGTTCGAGCGGCGACCGCCGCTCGCAACGCTCGCCTTGCTCGGCCGCCTCGTGTTCATGGACCCCGCGCTGTCGGCCTCGGGCGCGACCTCGTGCAGCTCCTGCCACGACCCCGCACGCGCGTTTGGGCCGCCGAACGCCGAGGCCGTGCAGCGCGCGGGTGCCGACCGCGCGAGCAGCGGCGTGCGCGCGGCCCCGTCTCTCACCTACACGCAATCGGTGCCGGCCTTCACCGAACATTTCTTCGACGACGACGGCAACGACAGCGAGGACCAGGGGCCGGCCGGCGGCCGGACGTGGGACGGGCGTGCGCCGACGGTCCACGACCAGGCGCGCCTGCCGTTTTTATCGCCGCTAGAAATGGCAAACGTGAGCGATGCGGAACTCGTGCGGCGCGCCGCGGCCGCGCCCTATGCCGGTGAGTTCCGGACGGCGTTCGGCGCGCACTTCTTCGAGGATTCCGCGATCGCGATGAACGGCATCCTGCTTGCGCTTGAGGTGTTCGAGCAGACGCCAGCGGAGTTCTATCCTTACTCGAGCAAGTACGATGCGTGGCTGCGCGGTGAGGTTGCGCTCAGCACGGAGGAGGAGCGCGGGCGCGCGGTGTTCATCGACCCCGCGCGCGGCAACTGCGAGCACTGCCACCCGAGCGGCATGCGCTCGGGAATGTTCCCGCAGTTCACCGATTACGGCTACGTGGCGCTCGGCCTGCCGCGCAACCGTGCGATCCCGGCGAACGCGGCCGCGGGCTACTTCGATCTCGGACTCTGCGGGCCGCTTCGGACGGATCTCGCGGCCCATGCCGCGTATTGCGGGCGCTTCAGGACGCCCTCGCTGCGCAACGTCGCATTGCGGCGCGCGTTCTACCACAACGGTGTCGCCGCGACGCTCAAGGACGCGGTGCGGTTCTACGCCGAGCGCGACACGCAACCGGGGAAGTGGTATCCGCGTGCGGCCAACGGCACCGTCGACAAATTCGACGACTTGCCCGCGAAATACCGGCGAAACGTCGAAGCGGACGTGCCCTTCGGCCAGGCGGACGGTGGCACGCCCTCGCTGACGGAGCGCGACGTCGACGACCTGGTTGCGTTCCTGAACACGCTCACGGACGGGTTCAGCGGCGGCAAGGCCGCGCCGGCGCACGCCGGCGCACCGCCGCCGGTGGCAGGCGCGAAATTGGGGGGGCGCAGGTAGCGGCGCCGCGCGGCGGGCCGCCGGTTCCTAGACCGAGCCGGGAGGGCTCTTGACGCCGGCGCCGAGCACCTGGTCAACCGCACGCTCGTCGAGCAGCGTCGTCGATTGCCGCTCGGCGATGCTGCGCGCGGCGCGCGCGGCGCTCGCCATGTCGACCTTGCCGTTGAAGTTCGCGCCGTCCGCGATCGCCACGCGCGGCGCCAGCAGGTTGCCCTGCACGCGCGCACTCGCGCGGATGCTGATCGACTCGAGCGCGTAGAGGTCGCCCTCGACCGTTCCCTCGACGATGATCGTACGGGCGCGCGAATCGCCCTTGACCACGCCGTCGGTACCGATGGTCAGGTTCTGCGAATGGTGGATCGATCCCTCGATGCGGCCCTGCAGCACGAAGTCCTCATCGGCCCGCAGCTCGCCCTTGAAGCGCAGTGTCGCGCCGAACACGGAAGCCGGGCGCTTTGTCTCGGCCGGAGCCGACACGGAAACCTCCACGCTCGGCTTCACGTCGGCGCGCACGGCGGCCGGAGCCGGAGCCGGGTTCGCGGCCGCGGGCGCGGATGCCTTTACCTCGAATTCGGCCAGCCGCGCGTCGAGCGAGGAATTACGTGCCGCACGGGCTTCAAAGTCCGAGGTCTTCATCGGCGAATCTCCAGCGGCGGTGTTCTTGAACCAGCTCATGGTCGTTCCGGCGGTCGCTCAGAGCGCCGACGACGGTCGGCGCGCGGCCGGGACGTCGGCCTTGGCGGACTTGCCGCCGCCCATGTCGACGGTGCCGTTGAAGTTGGCGCCCTGCAGGATCGTCACCGAAGGGGCGCTGATGTTGCCGGTCATCCGCGCGGTCTCCTTGACCGAGACCGACTTCTCCGCGCGCACATCGCCTTCCATCGACCCCTCGATGATGACGGTCTGTGCATCGACAGAGGCGTTCACCGTGCCTTCGCGGCCGATCGTGAGGCGCTGCTTGTGGGTGATCGAACCTTCGACCTTGCCCTGGATGATCAGGTCCTCCTCGGCCGACAGTTCACCCTTGAACTGGATCGTCGGGCCAAGGATGGAGGTGCGGTCTTTCACCGTGTCATAGGGATCGTTCATCGGTGTCTCCGGCGGGCAGCATCGCGGCCCGGGCGGGGCGACGCAGGGGGAATCGTACGCGCGGGGGGTTACGCGATCGCGTCGGCTGCGTCACAAAACGCGACGCCGGGGGCGCGTCGCGCCGCCCCCGGCGGCCGGCGAAGAGGCGAATCCTGCAGATGACGGCCGCTCCCGGTGGCGCTTCCCGATCAAGGAGTTGGACCGCCGCGTGCGGAAACGGTGCAGGGCGGGCAGCTCGCGAGAGCGCACCCGACAGAATGCGGCGGCTCCGCCCGCTGCGGCCGGCTTCCGTTCGTCGCACGGCCGGTTCCGTCTGGCGCACGCGGGGCCCTTTCGAATTGGCCCCGGCAGCGTCGGGTCCTACACTCGGTGAATGGCGTCTAATTCCTTGCGGCGACCCATGGTGGCCGCGCGCTGGCCGATTGCGGTCGCCGCGGCAATCGCGCTCGCGCCCGCCGCATTCGCCGACTCGTGGCTCCTCGAGTATCCGCGGGTCGCGACGGAGGCGAGCGCGGCCTGTCACGGCGGCAAGCTCGAGGACTGCAGGGCGGGTCTGCTTCGTCTCGGCGAGCTCACCGACGGGCGGCCGGATTTTCGATGCCGGCTCGCGCGGGTCGAGGCTGAGCTCGGCCTGCAGGCCGCGGCACTTGCGGATCTTTCCGTGTGTCTTCGCTCGGGACTAGCATTCGCGAAGCTCCCGACCGAGCCGTCGCTCGAATCGCTGCGCGACCTGAAAGGGTTCAAGACGCTCGAGGCCGAGGCGGGCCGGTTTGAGGCCCCGGCGCTCGAGTACCAGCCGCGCTACGCGCTCGCGGATCCGGGGCTCATCGCCGAGGACATTGCCTACGATCCCGCCGACCGCTCCTTCTACCTGAGCAGCGTCCACGACAGAAAGATCATCCGGCGCGCTGCCGACGGCATGATCAGCGATTTCGTGACGGCTTCCGACACGCCGCTCTGGGGCGTGTACGCAATCGCAGTGGATTCCACGCGCGGCGTCCTCTGGGCGACCACGAGCGCAGGCGCCGAATCACCGCCCTACGACGCCACGGACGAGGGCAAGTCGGCGGTCCTCAAGTTCGACCTCAAATCGCGCGCGCTCCTCGGGCGCTACGCGCTCGCGGACGGGCGCAAGCACGGCTTCGGTGACGTCACGCTCGGCGAGAACGGCAGCTTGATCGTGTCGGACGGCATCGACGGTGGGGTCTACGCCGTCGGGCCCGGGCCCGCGAGCGGACTCGGCACCGTGGTTGCGCCGGGTTCGCTGCGCTCGCCGCAGACGCCCGCGGTCATTCCGGGAACGGGCCGCGTCCTGATTCCCGACTACTCGCGCGGCATCGCCGTCGCCGACGTCGGCGGCGGTGCGATCGCGTGGCTTCCCCATCCCGCGGAGCTCGCGCTTTTCGGAATCGACGGCCTCTACCTGCGCGGGCGGACGCTGGTCGCCGTGCAGAACGGCACCGTTCCCGAGCGCATCCTCGTAATGACGCTCGATCCGAGCTGCTCGCGGATCTCCGCCTGGCACACTGCCATCGCGCGGGCGCCCGGACTCGGCGATCCGACCCACGCCACCTTCGTGGGCGATGAACTTCTGGTGCTCGTGAACAGCGGCTGGGACCGCGTGTCGGACGCGGGCATCCTCACGGACCTGCCGGGCGCGAAACCGGCAGAAATCTGGCAACTGCGCTGGACGGGCGCGGCGGCCGAGCGCCGCGCGACGTGCCCGCGCTCCTAGCGCTCAACAACGGGGACGACGCCATGGCATCACGGACCGGGACGATCGCTCTTGCCCGTCGCGCGCTCGCGATCGTGCTCGTCGCGCTTATCGCGCGCGCGTTCGCGGACCCGGCGGCACCTGAGTTGCCGGCGTTCCCCGAGAACCCGAGGAGCCACCAGTGGCAGAAGGTCGGCGAGGGCGTCTACGCGTTCATATCGCCGATCGGGATCACGCCGATGGTCTCGGGCAACTCGCTCGTGGTCATCGGCGAGGACGGCGTGCTCGTGGTGGACGCGGGACAGTTTCCGTCGCTCGCACGCGCCGAGATCGCGCACATCCGCGAGCTCACACCGTTGCCGGTGCGCTACGTGGTCAACACCCACTGGCATCCCGATCACTGGATCGGCAACGCCGAGTTCCGCCGTGCGTATCCGGGGGTCGCGATCATCGCGACGCAAAACACGCGCGACCTGGCCGCCTCGCTCGGCAGCAAGTACGCGACGCCAGCCTACGCGGCGGAGACGGTCAAGGCAGTCGACGAGGCGCTCGCGCGCGGCAGCCGGCGCGACGGGACTGTGCTCGCGCCCGGCCAGCGCGCTTACCTGGGTATGGGGCGTACCCAGCTCGGGAACTACGGTACCGAGCTCGCGACGATTAAGCTCACGTATCCCGACCTCACCTTCGCGAGCGAGCTCGACGTACAGCTGGGATCGCGGCGCGTCGAGGTCCGCTTCCTCGGGCGCGGTAACACCGGCGGCGATGCGATCGTCTACGTGCCGGACGCGAAAGTGCTCGCGACTGGCGACCTGCTCGTGAATCCGTTTCCCTACGGAACGGGGTCGTTCTACGGCGAATGGCCGGCCACGCTGCGCAAGCTCGAGAAGATCGACGCGGGCGTGATCGTGCCGGGGCACGGCGAGGTCGAGCACGACGGGGCCTACCTCGCGCGGATGATCGCGCTGCTCGACAGCGTCCGCGCCCAGGTCGCAGCTGCTGTCGCCGCGGGCAAGTCGCTCGATGAGACCCGCGCGCTCGTCACGCTCGCCGACGACGAGCACGGGTTCTGCGGCGCGCTCAGCTTCCCGGACTGGTGCGAAACCAGTTTTCAGGCCAATTTCGTAGTGCCCGCGGTTGCGCGCAGCTACCAGGAGCAGAAGGAAGGGCCGCTCACCTCGGAGGAATAGCTGCGCCGGCTAGAGGGGCCCCAGCCGCTCGACGGCCTCGACCGTCTCGGAACCCTTCCCGGAGTTCACCTGGGTTCCGTCCGGCAGCCCCGCGGCCTTGGCCGTGCGGATAGAGATGAGGCCGTTCGGAAACAGGATCACCTCGTTCTCACCGGAGCCCGTCATCGTCGGGATGTAGATCTTCCGGCCCGTGCGCGCGGAGCGGTAGAGCGGGAAATGGAATCCCATCCGGTAGAGCTCGGACGTGTCGTTGCGGGTGAGCACGCCGGCGGGATCGATGGAGTTGTCGGCGGTCGCGACGATTGCGCCGCGCGCCGCGAGCAGGTCGTCCGTCAGCTGTCGGTTCAGGAGTTGCTTGCCCGCCTGCTCGCCGCGCTGCTGGTAGAGGAGCGCAATCTTCGCGAGATCATCGAGCGAAGGGTAGAAGCCTGCGTTGAACCACACCTGGCCCCGCCGGCCGTCCGCCTCGCGGGTCCGGACGGCGGGCGCGTGGCGGATGCCGATCGGCGCGAATACCTCCGTGCGCAGCATGTCCCAGACGTCGGCGGAAGGTCCGCGCACGGATTTCACGAAGCTGTCGATCGCGGCGCCCAGCAAATAAAAGTCCTGGTCGCGATAGCGCATCACGGTGCCGGGCTCCCACGGATAGGGACCGAGGTGCTTGACGATCTCGGCGATCTTCTCCGCGTGCGATGGCGCCGTGTACCAGGCGTCGTAGTCGCCCTCGAGGTAGCCGTCGAAGACGTCGTTGGGATGGGTACGCACGCTGCCGACGCCGCCGAAGCCCGAGGCCATGGTGGCCGCATCGATGAAGCGCACGCGCGCGTATTTGGGGTCGAGTCCGCTCACGTAGTCGCCGATGCGCAGGTTCATCACGTACGGTCCGTAGACCTCGGCAAGGTGCAGCAGCGACAGCGGTGCGCCGACGCTCTTCATGATGGAGCGCACACCAAAGCGCATCTCGAGCGGATAGGGATAGGCACCGTAGGGGGTCGGCGAGGCACGATAGTAGAGAGTGCCGTTGCGCACGAGCGCCGTCGCGACGATCCACTGCGGGTCGAGCGGGCCGCCGAAGCCATCGAGCGTACCCGGGGGCAACTCCCGCGTGAGCTCCTCCCAGGGCTTGGCCGGTAGCCGTTCGGCGAGCTCGGCGAGGGCTTCGCGGCGGCGCGCATCGAGGTCGTGCACCTCCGGGGCCAGCAGCTCGAGTGACGCGCTTCCCCACGCGACCGCGTGCGGCCGCACGAGGTAGGGCGCGGTCTGCTGCACGAACTGGAATCGCAGGCGACTCACGGCGCCGGCGCGATAGAAAAACGTCGCGAGGCCCTGGTGCGCGTGGTTCTCGGTGTCGTTGACGAGCATGAGCGGGAACGCCGCGCGCGACCAGCCGCCGTCACGGGCCTGCGTCCAGACCTTGCCGAAGCCGGCGATCACCCGCCAGTAGCTCGGGACCCGGTGCGCGCCCGTTTCCGCGACCATTTCGCCGCGCTCGACGGGCACCAGCACGGCGCCCGCCGTGAAGAACTCGAGGGTGACCGCCGGGAACAGGCGCGCGTCGCGCCCGCCGACCTCGGGCTCGGCGAGCGCCGGACTGAAGCGCATCTCCGACTGCGTGATGCGGAGCCTGCCGGCGAACGCGGGGGCCGCGGCGGCGCCGCGATCGGGAACGAAGCTTGAGTTCGGGAACGGCGCCTCGGTCGGCTGGCTGCCGAGCAGGAGCTCGACGCTTGGCATCAGCGTCGCTGCCGCCCCCGCTCCGGGCGCGACGATCACCAGGGCGAGGGCGGTGACGGCGCCTCTGCGGCAGGTATCGAGCATGCGATCCCACGCGTCGACGTCAAGACGATGGACGCAATGGCCGTGTTCGCGTGTCATGAGCTGAATCCGCACCAGGAAGTGAGCGCATCGTACGCCGGTTGGCCCGGGGGCAGCGCGGCCTACGGTGCCGGTGACTCCGCCACGATGAGCTGGCGCTGATGCCCGAGCCCCGCGACCTCGAGGTCGACGACATCGCCGGTCTTCAGGAAGCGCGGCGGCTTCTGGCCGAGGCCGACGCCCGCGGGCGTGCCGGTCGCGATGATGTCGCCGGGGTGGAGCGTCATGAAGCGCGACACGTAGCTCACCAGGTAATAGGGCTTGAAGATCATGTCGCGGGTGGTGCCGTCCTGCTGGCGCACGCCGTTCACGTCGACCCACAGCGGAAGGTTGTCGAGGTCGCCCACCTCATCGGGCGTCACCAGCCACGGCCCGATGGGGCCGAAGGTGTCGCAGCCCTTGCCCTTGTCCCAGGTGCCCCCCCGCTCGAGCTGGAACTCGCGCTCCGAGACGTCGTGCACGACGCAAAAGCCCGCGACGCACGCGGGTGCGTCTTCTTCGGTCACGTAGCAGGCACGCGTGCCGATCACGATGCCGAGCTCGACCTCCCAGTCGAGCTTGGTCGCACCCCGCGGCAGCAGCACGTCGTCGTTCGGGCCGACGATGGCGCTCGTGGCCTTCAGGAACACGATCGGCTCCTTCGGGAGCTTGGCGCCCGTCTCGGCGGCGTGATCGGCATAGTTTAGGCCGATGCAGACGAACTTGCCGACGCCGGCCACGCACGGACCGATGCGCTCGGAGGCGGCAATGACCGGCAGCTGGCGGGGGTCGAGAGCAGCGAGGCGCGCGAGGACGTCCGGCGACAGCGTGGTCGCGTCGATGTCGGGCACGTGGGCGCTCAAGTCGCGCAGCGCGCCGTCCGCGTCGACGATCGCCGGCTTCTCGTGGCCCGGCCGGCCGATCCTGGCAAGTTTCACGGTCATCTCTCCCCGATGGTGACGTGTCCGGCACGGGAAACGCGCGCTCAGCGACGCTTTCCGCGCGCATTATAGGTGGATCGCGAACTTCGCTGTTGCGCGTACCATACGTGTTTGGACGGATGGGCGATGCCCCTTGAGGTAGTGAAAATCAGCCAGTGGCCATTCCCGTGACATCCGCCGCCAGCGCTCCGGCGAGCGAGCCGACCACGTATCGACCGCGCCGGGACATCCTCGTCGCGCTCTCGCTGAAGGCCGCGCTGCTGCTTGCAATTTACGTCCTGCTGGTCCACGCCGCTGAACGCCCGCGGGCCGATGCGGCGGCGACCGCGAGTGCGGTCATCGCGACCAGCACACCGAAGGTCCCGCCATGAGCGCTTCCGGGCTCGTCGACCTGTCGAGGTTGCAGTTCGCGATCACTGCGCTGTACCACTTCCTGTTCGTACCGCTGACGCTCGGCCTCTCGATCCTCGTCGCGATCATGGAAAGCGTGTTCGTGATGACGGGACGCACGATCTGGCGCGACATGACGCGCTTCTGGGGCATCCTGTTCGGAATCAACTTCGCGATGGGAGTCGCGACCGGCATCACGATGGAGTTCCAGTTCGGCATGAACTGGGCCTACTACTCGCACTACGTCGGCGATGTGTTCGGCGTGCCGCTCGCGATCGAGGGGCTGATGGCCTTCTTCCTCGAGGCGACGTTCATTGGCCTCTTCTTCTTCGGCTGGGATCGCCTGACGCGACGCCAGCACCTCGTCGTCACCTGGCTGGTCGCGATCGGCAGCAACCTGTCGGCGCTGTGGATCCTGATCGCGAACGCCTGGATGCAGAATCCCGCGGGCGCGCGCTTCAACGCCGCCTCGATGCGCATGGAGCTCGAGTCGATACGCGAGGTGATCTTCAACCCGGTTGCGCAGTCGAAGTTCGTGCACACCGTCAGTGCGGGCTACGTCACCGGGGCGGTCTTCGTTCTCGCGATCAGCGCGCTTTATCTCCTCAAGGGCCGGCACATCGAGTTCGCGAAGCGCTCGGCGACCGTGGCGGCGAGCTTCGGGCTCGCGGCGGCGCTCTCGGTCGTGGTGCTCGGCGATGAGAGCGGCTACACGCTCACCGAACACCAGAAGATGAAGATCGCGGTCATCGAGGGCATGTGGCACACGGAGCCTGCGCCCGCGCCGTTCACGATCTTCGGCCTACCCGACAGCGCCAAGCGCGAGACGCGTGCGCAGATCCAGGTCCCGTGGGCCCTCGGACTCATTGCGACGCGCTCGCTCGACACGCCGGTACCCGGAATCTACGAGCTCGTCGACCGCGCGCGCGAGCGCATAAATGCCGGAATCCCCGCCTACACCGCGCTGCGTACGCTGCGCGCCGATCCCAGCGCGGCCGCTGCGCGGCAGGTGCTCGACGAGCACGTGGCGGATCTCGGCTACGCGCTGCTGCTTCGCAGGTACGTCGATGACCCGGCGCAGGCGACGCCGGAGCAGGTCGACCGGGCGGCCTGGGATACGGTGCCCTCGGTCGGGCCGATCTTCTGGTCGTTTCGCGTGATGGTCGGGCTCGGGTTCTTCTTCATCGGCCTGTTCGCGACCGGCTTCTACCTGGTGGCGCGCCGGCGGGTCGAGGCGAGTCGCCGGTTCTTGACGGTGGCGCTGTGGGCGCTGCCGCTGCCGTGGGTCGCCGCCGAGCTCGGCTGGTTCGTGGCGGAGCACGGACGCCAGCCCTGGGCGATCGAGGGAGTGCTGCCCACCTTCCTCGCGGCCTCGCACATTCCGGTCGGCAGCGTGGTCACGAGTCTCACCGTGTTCATCGTGTTCTACAGCGTGCTCGCCGTCATCGAAGTGTTCCTGCTGAGGAAATACGTGAGCCTCGGGCCGGCGCACGGCGGCCCGCCGCCGGACGGCGCGCCCACTGCGCCGTCGCTCCGGTAGGAAAGCGCATGCTCGACTTCGCGACTCTGAAACTGATCTGGTGGCTGCTGCTGGGGACGCTCCTGGTCGGCTTCGCCGTCATGGACGGGTTCGACCTCGGTGTCGGCATCCTGCTGCCGCTGATCGGCCGGACCGACACCGAGCGGCGGGTCGTGATCAACACCGTGGGGCCCGTGTGGGAGGGGAACCAGGTCTGGCTGATCCTGGGCGGCGGCGCGATCTTCGCGGCGTGGCCGGCGCTCTACGCGGCCAGCTTCTCGGGTTTCTACCTCGCGATGCTGCTGGTGCTCGCGGCGCTGATCCTGAGGCCCGTCGGCTTCAAGTTTCGCAGCAAGATGCCGGGCGCCCTGTGGCGCGCGAGCTGGGACTGGGCGCTGTTCGTCGCCGGTGCGGTACCTGCGCTCGTCTTCGGCGTCGCGATGGGCAACCTGCTGGTCGGCGTGCCCTTCGAGTTCGACTCGGACCTCCGCGCGACCTACGCTTTCGGGTTCTTCGACCTGCTAAACCCCTTCGCGCTCCTCTGCGGTGCGACCAGCGTCGCGATGCTCACCACGCACGGCGCCGTGTACCTGTCTCTCAAGACCGATAGCGCGGTCGCGAGCCGGGCGCGCAGCGCCTCGCGCATTGCCGCGTTCGCGTGGGCGGCGTTGTTCATGCTGGCGGGCGTGCTGCTGTGGCGGAGCGACTACGGGATGGTGATCGTCCGCGGCGCATCGATCACGACCTCGCCCGATGCGCTCACGAAGTCCGCGGTCGCATCCGCCGGGGCCTGGCTCGCCAACTACGCGCGCTGGCCGCTCGCGATGCTGGTGCCGGCGGTGGGAATCGCCGCGCCGCTCCTGGTCGCCGCGCTCGCGGGCGCCCGCCGTCGCCTGCCGGTCTTCGTGATCAGCAGCCTCGGGATCGCCGGCGTCATCGGCACGATGGGCGTCAGCCTCTTTCCGTTTATCCTGCCTTCGTCATCGAACCCCGGCAGCAGCCTTACGGTGTGGGACGCCTCGAGCAGTCAGCGCACGCTCGGGATCATGCTGCTCGCGACCGTCGTATTCCTGCCCATCGTGATCGGCTACACCGCGTGGGTGTACGGCGTTCTCAAGGGTCCCGTGACCAGCGCCTACGTCGATGCGAACCGCGAAACGAGTTATTGAGGACACAGCATGTGGTACTTCAGCTGGATCCTGGGACTCGGCCTCGCGTGCAGCTTCGCGATCCTGAATGCGATGTGGTTCGAGCTCGACGCCGACCGGCACGCGCGCGACCGGCCCGCGAACCCGACGAACATCTCCTGAGATGCGGGGCCGCCCCGGGGGCACCGGGTCCCCGCGGTTTCCGCCGACCGCCTACACTTATATATAGGTCCCGCCCGGCCGGAGAGGCCCCGGGGAGCCCGCACACTCCCGGGCCGCCAACGCGGCCATCACTCCAGACAAGGAACCTTTCCATGATCCTGCGCATCCGATCGATGTTCTGGCCGACGGTCGCCGCGGTCCTGCTGCTGTCCGCGTCCCTCGCGGCGCGCGCCGACGAGGTCGTTCGCTACCCGCAGCTCGCTGGCAACAAGTTCCCGATCGCGCGCGCGGTCGAGGTGCCGGCGAACACGACGCTCGTGTTCCACAGCGGCACGACGCCCATCCCTAAGGATCCGAACGCGCCCGCGGGGACGCCCGCCTACTGGGGCGATACCAAGACGCAGTCCCTGAGCGCATTCGCGCGCATCAAGGAGTCGCTCGACACGATGGGCCTGGGCTTTGGCGATGTCGTGAAGATGACCGTCTACCTCGTCGCCGACCCTGCGGCCGCCAACGGGCGAATGGACTTTGACGGATTCATGGAGGCATACCGGCAGTACTTCGGAACTGCGGACCAGCCGAATCTGCCGTCGCGCTCGACCGTGCAGGTGGCAGGGCTCGCCGTCCCCGGCATGCTCGTCGAGATCGAGGTCACGCTCGCGAGGCCGGCGAAGAAACCAGCCGCGAAGTAGCGGCTCAGGCAGACGCTGCGCGGCTCCCGATCCCGAGGGCCTCGCAGCAGGTGCGGGTCAGGTGGGCGCGGTTGAGCGTGTAGAAGTGAAATCGCTCGACACCCCGGGCTCGCAGGTACCGGACCTGGTCGATCGCGACCGCGGCCCCGACGGCGGCCTGAGCCTCGGCACTCTCCTCGACGCCGTCGTAGCGTTTCACGAGTTCCTTCGGAATCGACGCGCCGCAGCGCCGCGCAAAGCGTTGCACCTGCGCAAAGCGGTTGATCGGCAGGATCCCCGGCACGATGGGCACCGCGATGCCAGCGACGGCGCAGGCATCGCGAAAGCGCAGGTAGGCGTCGTTGTCGAAGAAAAACTGGGTGATGCCCTGCGTCGCACCCGCATCGACCTTGCGCTTCAGGTTGTCGAGATCCTCGCGCGCGCTCGTCGCTTCGGGATGCACCTCGGGGTACGCCGCGACCGCGATGTCGAAGTCGGCGACCGAGCGCAGCGCGCGGACGAGATCGATGCCGCGCTCGTAGGCGAAGGGCGAGCGCGTCGCGTCGGTGGCCGAGGCCGGCGCATCGCCGCGCAGCGCCACGAGGTGGCGCACGCCCGAGCGCCAGTACTCGCCGACGAGCTCGAGCAACGCTTCCCGCGAACCGCCGGAGGAGGTGATGTGGGGCGCGATCCGCAGTGCGGTGTCGCGTTGCAGCCGCCGCACGACCTCGACGGTGCGGTCGCGCGTCGAGCCGTCCGCGCCGTAGGTGACGGACACGAACGTCGGGCGCAGGCCTTCGAGCTCGGCGACCGTCGTCCAGAGGAGCTGCTCCATTTCCGGATCGGTTGGCGGAAAGAACTCGAAGGAGACGGACGGCGGTCGGGCGCCCGGGTACTCGCGGGGCGCCGATGAGTCCGCTGCGCCCGACGGCAGCGTTGACGGCGAACGGAACTCTGCAGGACCCGGCATCGGCTTCACCCGCGCGTTGTGTACACAAACGCCGAGAGCTTCGCGAAGCGCGGAATCCGGAGAAGCGGCCTGACGAGATCCCTGTCAGTGGCGATTCGATGACCGCCGTCGCTTTAGCCGGATTTCTTACGCGCCCGCAAGCTGAACTCAAATCGGCGCAGGAACAGGATATCGACGCGAGGGCCCCGCGGTCAACGGCACGGCGTCATAACGCTCGCGTGACCGCTTTTACCGAGCCCACGGCAGCGCCTGCAGGCGACTGGCGGCGTCCCGGTGCGCGCGGGGAGCGGCCGGGCGGGCCCTCGACCCGCCCGGCATCCATCGATCCCGAAGCCCACCGGCGTGCACCCCCGAGGCGCATGCCGGGACCCATCAACGCCCGCACTCCGGCGCTCGTGCAGTGAGCCGACCAACGCTCGGCTCCGCCGGCGACACCTCCCTTGCGGTTCACCGCATTGCTACCGTGGTCTGTTTCCAGGCCGAGTCCTGCCACCGCGCGAAGATCGGCAGCAGTTCGGGTGAAGTCGCCGAGCGCTCCGTCGTCAGCGATTCAAGGCGCACCACTTCGAAGCGCCGGCGGAACTTGCCGTCGAGCTCGTGCTCACGCACGACCAGCATCCGCTTAGCGCCCGGTACCCAGCCGGCGAACTCGATGTAGCCGAGGCCCGGATTGGTCGCGGCGGGTGGCATCACGTCGACCGCCCAGCCGCGATCGGTCTGGTGGAACACCCACAGCTCGCGCCACGTCGCGAGCGGCTGCACGGCGAGCGCGAGCGCGGTGCCCGACCAGTTGCTGCTGGCGGAGGCGATCCAGACGTTGCCGAAGGTACAGCGCTGCGCGAGCGGGTTGCGCAGGTCGTGCTTCGCATCCTGGAGGATCACGCAGGTCTCGCCGGGAACGCCGGGCACGGTGCTGACGGTAAGTTTGCCGGGGCGCTTCACGACGGGTTCGGCGCCCCAGCGGGACGCACCCACCCGCACCGCCGACTCGGTGTAGTCGAGTGCGTCCTCGTCGCTGAGCGCGGACTTGTCGACCGCGGCGAGCTCCTGGATCGCGCGTTCCGCGGCGCCCTGCGGGATCTCGCTGCGGCGGACCTGCGCGAAGGCGAGTCCGGACCAGACGCCCGCGCGGCGCAGGTGCACGCGGTTCATAAGCTCCGGCTCGAGCCCGGTCGCGGGCACCCTATCGAGCACGTCCGCGCGCCAGCGATCCACCTCGTAGCGGTCCGTCGGCCCGAGGTTGGGATCGACGCACTCGTGGCGGGTGAGCCCGAGCGCCGCGCGCGCTCGCTCGGAGGCGTCGGCCGAGGGCATCGCGAGCACGCGGCGGAACATCTCGCCGTCGTAGCAAACGCGCACGGTGCTATCGCGCTCGAAGCGCTTCATGCCGAGGCCGAGTTCCTTGGCGACGTCGAGGTGCGCGATGAGCGCCGCCTCATTCGCCTTGACGCGGTTCGTCGATGCGCGCTGCGCCAGGCGATCCGCCATCGTGCCGAGCGCATCGAAGGGCTCGGCGGTCAGTGACTCCGCGGGCACCGCCTTCAGGTAGGAGGCGGCGTAGCTCATGCCAAGTGCCTCGGCGCCGGGCGAGTCGCGGAGGAAGCGGACGACCGTGAGCAGTTCGGCCGCATCGCCCGGAGCGAGCGAGGTCACGCGCACCTGCGATGCCTTGATGTAGCCCGCGCGCTCGAGGTGGTGGTCGTAGACCTGCAGGTAGTCGAGCTTTCTGCCGCGGATCTCGAGCACCTCGCCCTGCCAAAGCGATGCCTGCTGGGCGGCCGAGTCGCGCGGTGCGGCGCGCAGCGATGACTGGTTCTGAGTGACGATGGCGACGGTCGCCAGAGCGGTTGCGAGGATCATTTTGCCCCCAGTAGCGTTGAGCCAATGAATCCACCGCCGGCCGGCGGTGGCGCGATGATCACCTGGATCTTGTCGGAGAGCTTGTCGGCGAGAGTCTTCTGGATCAGCAGCGGGTGCTCGGTGATGAGTATTCCCTCGCGCTGCATCTGGTCGCTGTTCGCCTTGCCGACGCGTTCGAGGCGATAGACCTCGGCGTCGGCGAGTTTCTGCCGGGAGTCCGCCTCGGCGGAGGCTTCGATTCGCCGCGCATCCGCCGAGCCCTCGGCCGAGCGCACGCGTGCGACCTTCTCCGCCTCGGCCTCGAGCTGGCGCTGCTCGATCTGCTTCTGCTTGAACGGGATCACGTGCTTCGTGGCCTCCTCCTGCGCGCGCGCGGCGATGATCTGCTCGGTGGCCGCCGCCTCCGCGGACTTCTCGCGCCGCACCTTGTCGGCCTCACCCTCAAGCGCGACTTCCTTGACGCGCTTGTCCTTGAGCTCGAGCGTGAAGCGCATCTTTTCGCTCTCGAGTTCCTCGGCGAGCAGCTTGTCCATGCCGTTGCGGTAGTCCTGCGGGAGGTCGACCTTGCCCATTTCGACGCTGCGCAGCAGCAGGCCCGCGGTCGCGAGGCGCGGCTTCAACTCGGCCTCGATCGCCTGCTGGATTTCCGCCCGCTTGCTCGAGAAGATCTCGCGCACGGTGTAGCGGGCAAAGAGGCGATAGATCACGCCCTCGACGGCGGGGCGGACGACGTCGCCGACGACGTCATCCGGCAGGTCGCGCGCGAGCCCCGCGACGCGCTTCGGGTCGATCGCGTAGCGCACCGTGAGGTCGACGCCGAGCGAGAGACCCTCGACCGCTTGGAAAGGCGACTCGCCGGTCGCCTTGCTGCTCTCTTCCGGACGGTAGACCTGGTCGCGCATTGCGAAGCTGCGGACGAGATGCACGCCTGGCACCACGAGCACGCTGCCTTCCTCGAAGGACGCGGCGCGGCCGCTGAAGCGGTTGCTGCGAACGACGACCGTGCCGCGCGGAACCGTCTGGACCATCGGGTGGGTCCACGCCATGTAGACGATGCCGGAGACGGCGGCGAGCGTCAGCAGCTGCAGGCGGCGCCGGCGCAGGGTCGCGGCGGCGCTGGTTGCGCCCTGGCCCGCGAGCTGGCCGAGCCAGAGGAGCGGACGAGCCAAGAGCGTGCGCAGGAGTTCCAGGAAGGTGTCGAGCCGGGTGGACATAATCGATGACTCCGGGTGGTGGTGGCGGTCGGTCGGGCGGCGCGGGCGCGTGTGGAGGCCTTGTTCCTGGGCCGATTCTTGAATCCCGGTCCCGGAAGACTCAATGTGACCGCGCGCCGACTTGCTTCCCGGCGCGGAAGAAACACTCACGCGCGCTCAGGGCCGAACGGCCGATAATCGACGCACGGGCGCCGCGTCGCCCCTGGGAATCGACATGGTAAAAGTGGCGGTGATCGAGGACGACGTCCCGACCAGCAATCAGTTGCGGGGCTGGATCGAGTCCGCGCGGCCGGGTGCCGTCGTGCAGCAGTGGTTCAATCGCGACGATGCGACCGCGGCGGTGGAGCGTGAGGCCTACGATCTCGTCGTGCTCGACATCGAGCTCGGCCGCGAGCGGCACGCGGGCGTGGCCGTGATCAACGCCATCAACAAGCGTGGCGGCACGCCGGTGTTGGTCGTCTCGGGAATGCCCGCCAGCATTTATCGCAGCATCATGAAGGCGCTCGACGCCTGGGATTACCTGCAGAAGAGCGATTTCGTCGAGCAGGAATTCACCGAGACCTTCCTCGACATGCTGCGCGCGGTGAAGGCGAAGTCACCGGCACCGGCCGTGGAGCCGCCGCAGGACGAGCTGTCGCTCGATCCGCTCCGGCAGAACTCGCCGACCTGGCGCGGCGAGCGCATCAACCTGCCACTGACCGCGCAGCGGATCCTCGATGCGCTCTACCAGCGGCGCGGCCAGGTAGTCTCGTACGACGACCTCTTCCAGGTCGTCAAGAGCGGGCGCAACCGCGACAACGTGCGCAAGCACGTGAGCACGATCCGCGAGGCGTTCCGCGAGATCGATCCCGGATTCGACTGCATCGAGAACGTGCCGATGCGGGGCTTTCGCTGGACGTTGCCGTGAGCGGCTCGTGGCGCGACCGGGTGCCGTTTCGGCTGCGTGCGTTCTTCCGCGGCGTGTTCCTCCTGCTGGCGCTGGCGACGGTCGCCCTTGCGCTCAGCGTGCTGCGCGAGGAAAAGCAGCTGAGCTACCGCGGCTATCGCGAACTGTTCGGCAAGAGCGTCGAGCAGGTGACCGCGCGCCTCCAGCACCCGACGGGACAGCTCGCGCTGCTGAACCCGCCGCCGCCCGGGCATGCCTCGATGCCGCTGCAGCCGCTCGTGCTGCCGTTCTCGGCGATCGACTTCGACGACAAGGCGAAGGCGCAGCAGGCGGCCGAGATGGCGGGCTGCCTCGTGCAGTACGGCGCGACGGCGGAGCTCTGCGTCGCGGTCGGCAACAATCCGCGCGCCGGCGGTTTCGTCTACGTGGTCGGTGCCTTCGCGAGCGGCCCGCTCGTTGCGCACGCGATCGGCAACCGCGACCTTGGCGAGGCGCACCGGCTTGCGGTCGAGCTCTCGATGCGCGGGCAGTCGTACCGGTGGATCGCGCCGCTCGAGACCACCACGCGGCATCGCGGCACCGAGGTGCGCGGACGGCTGACGGGGTTCTCGGAAGACGGCGAGCGACGCCTCGCTCGCCAGCCCGACAAGGATTTCCGCGGCTGGCTGTGGCAGGACGCCGATTGCCTCGATGCATCGCCGGGTGCGAGCGCGGAGGGGAGCGACTGCCCCCGTCGCTCGTTTTTCTCGGTGCGCCTGCCGGTCGAAGTGCTGCGCGAGGAGCTGTACGCCAATCCGCACCCCGCGTGGCCGCCGCCGGACCTGTCCGACGTTCGAGTGCACGTGCGGGTACTTCCGCCGGGCGAGGGGACCGCGATCTTCGACAGCGATCGCGGCCGCTCTTCGCGACCGTTCGCGCTCTCGGACCTCACTTCGCAGCTGCTGGCCGGGGAACGGCTGCGCATCCGGAAGAAGACGGAGACGGGCTCGACCGAGATCGTCTCGCTTACCGGACAGGACCTGCCGCTCGAGCCCTCGGCGCTTCTCAACCTAATCATCAGGCGATTGCCGGCTGACGGCTACGATCAACCGCTCCTCGCGCATAGCTTGATCGCGACGCCGGTGGGGACCTTCGAGGCCGAGTTCACCGGCAACGTCAGCGGCGTCGACCGCAGCCTCGGCGCGGTGGCCGCGCGGCTGTCGTGGTTCGTGGCCGCCATGCTCGCCGCGATCCTGCTGGCGTGGATCGCGATCGAGGTCAGGATCATTCGTCGCATCACTGGCCTCACGACGCGCGCGGCGTCGGTCAAGAAATCGGTACACGCCTCCGAGGCGCTCATCCAGCACGATTTCCAGGCACTCCGTGGCCGCGACGAGCTCGGGCTGCTGGCCGGCGTGCTGGCGGAGCTATTGAATCGCATCAACGAGGACGTGAAGCGCGAGCAGATCCGCGCGGAGCAGGAAAAGGACATGTGGCACGCGGTCGGGCACGAGATCCTGGCGCCCCTGCAGTCGCTGATGGCGCTGCATCCTGCGGACGACGACGCGAGCCGGCACTACATCCACCGCATGCAGCGCGCGGTGCGCGTTCTCTACGGGAGCGCATCGCCGGGCGAGGCCATACTCTCGGCGACGCTCCAGGTCAGCACGCTCGACATCAACGGCTTCCTGACGCGCCTCGCCGACAATGCCGTCCACGCCGGCATCGAGGGCGTGCGCTTCCAGGGTACCGAGCATCCGGTCACCGTAAAGGCGGACGAGCACTCGCTCGAGGACGTGATCACCCACGTGCTCAGCAACGCCGACCGCTACCGCCCGCGCGGCAGCCCAATCGACATCGCGCTTGGCGAAAGCGCGAGCGGCGTGACGGTGCGGATCCGGAACGAGGGGCCGCCGATCGACGCCGCGCTGCTCGACCGGATCTTTGAATACGGCGTCTCCGACGCGGCCGACAGCGGCGCGCACGGCAACCGCGGCCAGGGGCTGTTCGTGGCCAAGACCTACATGGCGAAGATGGGCGGAACCATCGCGGCCGCGAACGTCGACGGCGGCGTCGAATTCGTGCTCAGCCTCGGCCTTGCCTGAGCTCGCCGAGCGAACACGAAGCAGTAATGCGCTAGAGTGGGGCGATAGGCAAAGCAGCCAAAAAAACGATCATCGGGATGTCAACGGCCGCGTTTACGCAGCTGCACGTGTTGATCAGCCTGGTCGCGCTGCTGGCGGGCGCGGTGGTGCTCGCCGGACTCTGCGCGGCCAAGCGCCTCCCCGGCTGGACGGCACTCTTCCTCGTGACCACGGTCGCCACCAGTGCAACCGGATTCCTGTTCCACTCGCTCGCCTTCGGGCCGCCGCACGTGGTGGGCGTCATTTCGCTGGTGGTGCTCGCGATCACGATCGCGGCGCGCTACCAGTTCGGGTTGGCCGGCAAGGCGCGCTGGATCTACGTGGTCGGCGCAGTCATCGCGTTCTACCTGAACGCATTCGTTGCCGTGGTGCAGGCGTTCCAGAAGCTTGCGTTCCTGCATCCGCTCGCGCCGACCGGCAGCGAACCGCCGTTCGCGATCGCGCAGGCGCTCGTGCTGGTTCTACTCGCCGTCGCGGGCTTCGTGGCGGTGCGGAAGTTTCACCCACCGGCGGGCTGAGCCCCGTCGCGCGGCTGGACGCCTACTTCGTCGGACGACGTGCGACGATCAGCGGCGCCTTTCCGGACGCACCGCGCGCGAGTTCCGCGACGATCACCACGTTGAGCACGGGCGCGAGCACGTTCTCGGCGGCGAACATTGAGTCGAGCGAGTTCGCGACGCGTTCGGCCTGAGTCGCATCGGCGCCGACCAGGCGCACTTCCAGTCCCGCCGGCATCTGTTCGACCTGCCACCCACCCACGGCCGCGCCTTCAAGCGCGTCGTGGAACGCGTGTCGCCATCGCGCCGCGTCTCCGCGCCGATCCGTGCCGGTCAGGCAACGGCCTTGAACGACAGGATCTCGGGCGGACTCGCGAGGAGCGGGCCCGCCGCCGCGAACGCCTCGGCGATGTGCGCCGTCTTCATATGCGCGTCGGCGGCCGCCGCATCCCGCCACTCCTCGACCGTCTGGAACACGTGCGGCTGCTCGGCCTGCTCGTAGAGGGCGTAGGACACGCAGCCGGCTTCCCGGCGCGTGTGCGTCACGAGCCGCGCCAGGATCGCGAGGCCCCGGTCGGCCGCCTCTGGCTTGAAGGTGATTCGCGCAAGAACGTGCATAGAGGTCACCCCATGTTTCCGGCAGGGCCGGATGCTCCTGCTGTTCGCGGGCGGCCGCGCTCCGAATGCGCGGCCGCCGCGGCCGGGCCGCCTGTAAATCTATCCTACCCGAGCGAGGTCGATGTTCGCCGCGGGCCCGCGGCGCCGCGCGCCCTCCTGTCCGACACGCAGTGACGCGCCCGGCCGACAGCCGGGTTCCGCCCCGGCGGGAATACTCCCCACCCGGCGGGTCGGCGGCCACGGCGCTGCGTCCCGCCAAGTCGCGACCCCCGGCCACCGGGCAAACCAGCCGACCCAACGGAGACCTACCATGAGTTCGACCCCGCGCCACGCCGCCTCGACACCCCGGGCCACGCAGGGATCCGCGGTCCCGGAAACGCTGCGACCGCCTGGCCCCGCCGCAACGCCGACCCCGCCGCGCGAGGCGCGGCTCGTGCACGTGTTGCCGCCGCTGCCGTATCCCAGCAATGCGCTCGAGCCCGTAATCTCCGCGCGCACGCTGTCCTTCCACTACGGCAAGCACCACAAGGACTATGTCGACAAGCTGAATCAGCTGATCGCCGGTACGCCGCTCGCGGACCTGCCGCTCGAGTCGCTCATCCTGCGGACCGCGGGGAAGCCCGACCAGGTGGCGGTATTCAACAACGCGGCGCAGGTCTGGAACCACGCCTTCTACTGGAACAGCCTGAGCCCGGAGGGCGGCAGGGACATGCCTGCGGTCCTCCGCGAGCGCGTCCGCAAGTCCTTCGGCGACATCGCGGCCCTCAAGGACGAGCTCCTCAAGGCGGCCACCGACCAGTTCGGCTCGGGCTGGGTGTGGCTGGTGCTCGACGGCGAGGACCTCCGGGTGACGCGCACCGGGAACGGCGATGATCCGTTGCCGCAGCACCTGAAGCCGCTACTGGCGATCGATGTCTGGGAGCACGCCTACTACCTCGACTTCCAGAATCGCCGCGCCGACCACGTGCGTGCGGTTCTCGACAAGCTGATCAACTGGAATTTCGCAGCCGCGAACCTCGGCTAGCGGGTACCTCCGATTGAGGCGGGCGAATGGCACCCGAAGCCGGTAGGCTGAGGGCGGCGCAAAGGACGGAGTCGCCCCGTGACGAGTCGCATCGGTGCCGGACGTGAATCGACCCGTGGGTAGCTTGCCCGGGCGGCGCTGCCGCGTGTTCGTGGTCGACAACAACGCCGATCTGGCCCGCACGCTCTCCGAGGTGATCGGCTTCGAGCCCGACCTCGAGTCGGTGGGTTACTCGCACGGGGGCGCCGACGCGCTCGCCCGTGCGACCGAGGCCAAGGCCGATGTCCTCGTGCTCGACTTCTCGCTGCCGGGGCGCAACGCATTGAGCGTGCTCGACGAGGCGAAGGCACTCGGTATCTCACTGCGCATACTCGTGTTCACCGGCTACGCATCGCCCGAACTCGCCGCCGAGACACGTGCACGGGGCGCAGCCGGCTACCTCGTCAAGGGCGGGGATTTCGATGAACTCGCGGCGGAGATCCGTCGTGTGAATCCGCTCAGGGGCACGACGCCGTAGGCGTCGATGGCGCGAGCACGCGCCGGCCCGTCAGCAAGGCGAAGCCCCCGCGAGGCGGGCCGTCGGAATCCTGAGGTGCAGGCGCGTGCCGCCGTCGGGCCGCCGCTCCAGACGGCAGCTGCCGCCCAGGCCCTCGGCGCGGTGATTGAGCGCCCACAGCCATTCGGCCTGTGCCGGGTCGGCGACCGCATTCGCGCCGTCGTCCGTCAGCTTGAGCTCGAGCGCATCGGCCACGACATTCGCATCGAGCTCGATCAACGACACCTCGGCGGCGGCGATCGCCCGGGCAATCGCATCGTGCCCAAGGCGATATACGACGATGGCCGCATCCGCAGCATAGCCCGGGTCCGCATCGGGTACCTGCGCGGTGCACTCGAGGCCCGCCGCGGTGCACATCTCCGAGAGCTGCCACTGCAGCGCCGCGAACAGTCCGAGGTGGTCGAGGATGCTGGGCCGCAGGCGCTCGACCAGCCGGCGCTTCATCGCGAGTCCAGAATCGAGCGATGCCGATACCTGGGCGAGCTTCGCGCGCGCGGCCTCGTCGGCGGGCCCTAGCCGCCGCGCGACGCCGTCGAGGTCCATCTTCGCGGCGACCAAGAGGCCGCCGAGCTGGTCGTGCATGTCACGCGCGATCTCGGCGCGATCGCGCTCCGTCTGCGTTTGCACGCGCGCGGCGAAAGTCTCGAGCGAGGCGACCCGCGCGCTCGCGCGCCGTTCCGCCGCGCGTGCACCGCGGGCCAGGAAGTACGCGAGCAGCGCGGTCGCGAGGGCCACGATCGACAGGGGCGCGGCGATTGTCGTCAGCACGGCCGCGCGCTCGGATGGGGCACGGTTACGGGCCCCGGCCGTGCCGTGGCGCGGGTGGGCGGCTCCGGAGCGCGGGGCTCGGGACGAGCGCAGTCGCTGAGGAAGGCAACTGTCTGCGGGAACACGGTCAAAACGTACGCTCCGTGCGGGTAGCCGCGCGCCCGACGCCCGGCATGCGCGTGACCCGCGTGTCGCCGCGACGGGAAACACCGCGGTCGCAGGCACTATGCTCTTTGCCTCCCGATCATGACAGGCACCGGGCGGATTTCGTGATTCGGTCCGCGATTGCGCCAGAGTCAGACGATTCCGACACCAGCATGAGGCAAACACGGCCAGCCGGCGGCGTACCGCGGGCCGTAAACTGGCAACGCGGCATATTCGAAGCCGGCGCCGGATAGAAGTGAAGGGACCGTGTCGATCCGTCGCCGAATGACGCCCGCCGCGACCCGGCATTGCTGGGCTCATTCATGACCGACGCACCCCAAGCTCCCGCCATGCAGCCGCCCGCTCTCGTCCCGCGAATCCTGCGCGTGCTGCTCGTCGAGGACTCCGCTCCGCTCGTCGAGCGCATCGGCGCGCTCATTCGGGCGCTGAGTGGCGTCGAACTCGTCGCGGCCGTCGCGAGCGAGCGCGCGGCGCTCGATACTGTTGCCAGGGAAAGGGTCGATGCACTCGTCCTCGACCTCAACTTGCGGCAGGGAAATGGCTTCGGCGTGATGCGCGCGCTGCGCAAGCGGTCGCTGCCGGTGTCGATCGTCGTGTTCACGAGCTATGATATTCCCGCCTACCGTCGCGCCGCGTCCGCGCTCGGTGCTTCGGAGTTCCTTCACAAGGCGCGCGACTACGACAAGCTTAGCGTGGTGCTCGCGCGCCTCGCCGCGGAACCGACACGCGCCTGAGTGCTCGGGCCGCCACCCGGGTGGCGAGCCCCGCGCCACTCGCGCCGCTGCTGTAGCCCGCCGCCTACAGCCCCTCTGGCGGACACCCGACCGACGCGCGCAGCGATGGAGCGGATAGTCGACTCGCTGCCACGCACGGTCTCCAAAGCCAGTGCGGTGAGGCGCGAATCGTCTGCATCGAGCCTGCGAGGTCGTCATGCTTCACTATGCCGCCGTCTTTTTTGTCATCGCGATCATCGCCGCGGTCTTAGGGTTTGGCGGCCTCGCCGCGGGTGCCGCCGGTCTCGCGAAGGTCCTGTTCGCGCTGTTCCTGATCGGCGCGATCGTCGCACTTGTTGTCGGCAGGCCGCGCGCGTAGCTCGCGGCCCATAGCGGAGCCGCCAGACCGTGGAGCGCAGCAAAGAGCGCCACCGTCGGGCCGGCATCTTCACCCAATTCACTGAGGAGCCTCTATCCATGGACACGACAGCTAACGAACTCGGCCGCGCAGTGCGTCACGACGGCAAGGTGGCCAAGGGGGCCGCTGCCGACGCCGCGCGCCGCGTGCGCTCGGCCGGCAACCAGGAAGTCAACAACCTGATCGCGGACGTCGAGGACCTCGTCACTCGCGTCGGCGAGGCGGCGGATCCGGAGATCGCCCGCCTTCGCGAGAAGGTCGAGCGCGCGCTCGCGACCGCCAAGCAGGCGATTGCGGACGGCGCCGACCAGGTGCAGCGCCAGGCGAAGGACGCCGTGGCTGCGGGAGACCGTTACGTGCGCGAGCAGCCCTGGCAGGCGATCGGCATCGCGGCCCTCGCGGGTCTCGCCGTCGGCTTCCTCGTCTCGCGCCGCTCGTAGGCCCGCTCACGTGGTCGACCGCCTCGCCGTTGCCGCGTCGATCGCGGTCCGCCATGCGGGTGCCTACACCGACCTGATGCTGGTCGACGTCGACACGGCGGCCGAGTCCCTGAGGCGGCGAATCGCCGCCGGCGCGCTGCTGGGCATCGCCCTGCTGCTCGCGATCCTCATGGGCTGCGTCGCAGTGCTCGCCGCGACGTGGGACACGAACGGGCGTTACTGGGCGGTCGGCGGCCTGCTCGTGTTCTTTTCGGTCGTGGCGGGTCTTGCATACCGGACGCTGCTGCTCCTGAACGCCAACGCCCCGGGCGTCCTCTCGCGTACCGCCCGGGAATGGGCGAAGGATCGCGAACTCCTGGAGGAGCTGCTCGCGCGCGAGCGTGAGGAGGCGGCGTGAACGCGGAACTCCGGGATGCAAAAGTGCAGTCCGCGCGCCTGGCGCTAGAGCGAAACCGCGCTGAGCTGCGCGCGGCGCTCGAGCCCGCGCCGCTGACCAGGCACGACACCTTTCCGCGCAGCGCCACGTTTCGCTGGCTGACCGAGCACGTGACGCTGCGTGCGCTCGCCTCGACCGCGATGGCCGCGGCGCTCGGGCGCGTGCCGTTCGGCCGGCTGATCGGCAACGCGCTCTTTTCGCACAGGAACTAGTTCGCGCGACGCCGGTGGCGTCGCGTCCCATGGCACTCGAGACGGGGAACAACACGTGAAACTCCAAGAGAACGGCGACGCCTCCCAGTTGAGCGACATTCCGACGCTGCGCAAGCGCGCCCGGCAGCACATCGAGGACGGTGCCGTCACCTCGAGCTACGCGGCGGACCGCGGCACGGTGCTTCGGCTGCTGAACGAAGCTCTGGCGACGGAGATCGTCTGCACGCTGCGCTACCGGCGCCATTATTTCATGGCGGACGGCCTGCAGGCCGAAGCCGTCAAGAAGGAGTTCCTCGAGCACGCCGAGGAAGAGCAGGCGCATGCCGATCTCATCGCCGCCCGCATCGTGCAGCTCGACGGCGAGCCGAACTTCGACCCGCGCGGGCTCGCCGAGCGCAGTCACGCCGAGTACGTGCCCGGTGATTCGCTGCAGGCGATGATCCGCGAGGACCTGGTGGCCGAACGCATCGCGATCGACTCCTATAAAGAGATGATCGCGTACATCGGCCCCCGCGACCCGACGACCAAGCGGATGCTCGAAGAGATTCTGGCGAAGGAAGAGGAACACGCGGAAGACCTGTCCGGCATGCTCCACGACGTCGCTCCCGCGCTGCGCGCGGGTCGCGCGACCGGCTGAGCGCCCAAGCCATGCGCAGCCGTTCCCCGCGGACCGAGGCTATCGGAGCCATGCCGGGCGCGCTCGAGGCCATGCGCCGCGCCCGTACTTTTGTAGGCACAGGCCCACACGGTCTCGGCACGGCAGCTGGCTGTCGGGCACAAGCTCTTTTCATATCGTCGAACCCGTACGGCGGCGCGGGTGCGCCGTTGACGGCGGCGGCAGAAGCAACCGGCGAACGCAATGGCCGGCAGAATCCACCAACGCGCATCCAACCAACTTCCAGGGCCATCCTATGAATAACCGACTCCCGCTGCTCGTCGTGATCGTATCCGCCGCCTTCGCGCTCGGTGCCTGCGATCGGCCCAAGGGTGAGGGACAGGTCGAGAAGGACACTGCCGCCGCCCAGCAGGCCGCGACGGAACGCACCGCCAAGGCGGAGCAGGAAGCGGCAGAGAAAGCGGCCAGTGCCCGCACGGACGTTCGCGACGAGCAGCGGGACCTCGGCCACGTGAACGCGATCGAGGGCCAGAAGGTGGCGGACGCTAAAGCGGACGGCGCGCACAAGGTCGCCCTCGCGCGCTGCGAAGGCATGGCCGGCGCCGCGCAGAAGTCCTGCAAGGACCAGGCGGATGCCGACTACGACGTGGCGCAGGCGAAAGCCAAGGCGATGCGCGCGGCCACCGATCCCAAGCCCTGAACGGTTTGGCGCCACTGGCGCCAGCAGACGCGTCACCATCCCCATGGTTGACACCCACCCCGGTCACCTCACCGACGCGTCTGCATTTTCTTCGATCAACGCCGGCCGATCCGGTGTTGCGGCGGCCCCGGGCCTCCCGGGCCTCCCGGGCCTCCCGGGCCCCGCCGCCGGCAAGACCCCCGTCTCCGGCCGAGCTCGCGACCGGCGCAGCGACGACACCTCCCGTGCACGGTCGGGCGACCGCGCTAGCGGATTCGTCGACGTAGAGATGCTCCCGGTCGGAAAAGTTCTGCTCGCGGCGCTGGCGATCACGGCCGGAACCTGGTTCGCCGACCGGCTGAGCCGCGCCGCGCGAGCGGTCCGCGCGGCGGATCACAGGGACGTGTCGCGCTGGGAAGGCGAGGGCGGGACCTGCGCCTGACGTCGGCGGGGGCGACACCCGGTGGCTGCCCTCGATCCGCGCGGCGCGTCGCGCCGCGCTCCTGCTGCTGACGGGCAAGCGCTGCTAGCGGCCGCAACCCCCGTTTATCGCGCGACCGGGCCGGCGAGGCCCGCCCGCCGTCGCCGTCCGATCGATCCCGGTATAATGACCCTGCCGAGCATCAGCCCCCGTGCGGCCGGTGTGGCCTGGTTCTCGCTGCGGTTTCGTCCGGTTCGAAAGGGTGATACTTGGCGCGTCCCGCGCAGACTGATCGGCAGAGGCCAATCGCCAGCTCCCGACTCCCCGCTCGGGCCGGGCGCAATACACCGCGCCGTCGCCGGGCGACCCGTCTTTGCAGCGGCCGCTGCCGTGCCGCCGCATCGCAGGTTGACCGTACGGAGCCGACGCGGCCGGCAGCCCGCCGATGATGGCGGTGAGTTTTCGCCGCGTCGTGCCGGTCGTCGTGCTGCTGGTGGCTCTACTCGGCCTGTTCGCGGCCGCGGAGTCCGGGCAGCAGCGACTCGCCGACGCGAGCCGGCGGGTCGAGACGGCGGCGCTGCGTCATCGCCTGCTGTCCGAAGTGCTGCAACTCTTGACACAGGCCGAGAGCGCGCAGCGTGGCTACGTGCTGCTGGGGACTCGGAGCTACCTGGTACCGTACCAGGAGGCATTGCCCAAGTTCGGTCAGATCCTGCACCGCCTCGACGAGGTGTTCGTCACCGCGGATGCGGCCGAGCTCGCCAGCATCCACGAGGTCGAGCGGCTGAGCGCCGCGAAGTTCGCTGAAATGAACGAGACGCTCGAGCTCTATCGCGTGCGCGGGCAGAACGGCGCACTCGAGCTGATCCGCTCCGACATCGGCAAGCAGACGATGATCGACGTAACGACGCTCGTGCGGCGCATCCAGGCGCACGAGACTATCGAGATCGTCGAGGCGAGCCGCTCGTGGCGCGACGACCTGTGGGTGACGCGCTGGATCACCGCCGGCGGCCTGGTGCTTAACGTGTTCCTCGTCCTCCTGGTGCGGCGGCTGGTCCTCAAGGACCTCAAGAGCCGCGACCGCGAAGCCGAGGAACAATCCGAGCGACGCGCTGAACTCGAGCTGGTCGTGAAGAACCGGACCGAGGAGCTATCGAGTCTGTCGACGCACCTGCAGACGCTCGCCGAAGAAGAAAAGGCCGCGTTGTCCCGCGAGCTGCACGACGAGCTCGGCGGCCTGCTGGTCGCGGCGCGCATGGACGTGTCGTGGCTCGAGGCCAACGTGGCGGCGAGCGATGCGGAGATCCAGGCGCACTTTAAGCGCGTGCACGAGGCACTGCAGGCCGGCGTCGACGTGAAGCGCCGCGTCGTCGAGAACCTGCGGCCGACACTGCTCGACAACCTCGGCCTCTTTCCGGCCCTGCGCTGGCAGGTAGCGGACTCGTGCGGCCGCGCGGGGCTGCGCTGCGTCGAGCACTACCCGGCCAAGGAGCCGGCGCTGACGCCGGAGGCGTCGATCGCGGTGTTTCGTATCGTGCAGGAGGCGCTGACGAACATCCTCAAGCACGCGCATGCTAGCTGCGTGGAGGTGTCGGTGGAGCTGCAGACGCGCTGGCTGGTGGTGCGAATACGCGATGACGGCGGCGGGCTACCGGCCGAGCGCCTGCAGGCGATCGGTTCGCACGGCCTCGCGGCGATGCGCCATCGCGCGGTCGGTCTCGGCGGTGAGTGGCAGGTCGCGCGGCGTGCCGAGCGGGGCACCGAGATCGAGGCGCGGCTGCCGCTCGATCGAATCAGCAGCGCGTCCTAGCGGGCGCGAGGATTACCGGGCCCGCGCGTTACTGGACGAGGCCGTTGCGCAGCGCGTAGGTCGTGAGATCCGCGTTGGTCTCGAGGTTCATCTTCTCGAGCACGCGCGCCCGGTAGGTGCTGACCGTCTTCACGCTGATGAAGAGCTCCGCGGCGATTTCCGAGACGCTGCGTCCGACCGCGAGCTTGCACAGGATCTGGAACTCGCGCTGCGAGAGCGAGGAGTGCAGCGGCTGGTCGGTCGGCTCATCAAGCGCACTCACCAGCATGTCACTCAGCGTAGCGCTGACGAAGCGGCGCCCGGCAAGCACCGTATGCACCGCGCGCATGAATTCTTCCGGTGCCTGGTCCTTCGCGAGGTAGCCCGAGGCGCCTGCGCGCAGCACGTTGATCGCGTACTGCTTCTCGGAGAAGCCGCTCATCACGAGCACCCGCGTGTTCGGGTGGCCCGAGCGGATGTGACGGAGGATGTCGATGCCGCTGCGATCGGGCATGTTGATGTCGAGGATCACGAGGTCCCACTGGCCGTTGCGCAGCTGCGTGAGGGTCTCGGTTCCCGTCGAGGTCTCGGCGATCGTGCCGATCGAATGCTCCTGCTCGAGGTAGTGACGCAGCCCCGTGCGGATCATCGCGTGGTCGTCAGCAATGAGTACGCTTGCCATTGTCCTCTCCCGACATCGCGGCTAGGCCGCAGTCTCGATCCCGCCCGACCTTTGGCGGTCGAGTTCACAATAGCGACTCTGTCTCGCGGCCAGCGTACGCGACTCGGCTGAACTTCTGTAGGGGACATCTTACAAAGTCCTACGACCGGCGACGATTCATGGCGAAGCCGTCGGGGCGCCAGGCGCGGAGCCCTCCGGGGTTGCCGGGCCAGCCTTGCGGGTGCTCGTCGCAGCGGCGGGCGCCGGTTCGACCGCCGGCGTCTCGACTTCCGGCGTCGCGTCCGTGCACAGGAGGAAGGCGCCGAGCGGGTGGCGCGCGCGGCAGGCGAGCCAAGCGAGGCGCTCGAGTTGCCGCGACGCGGCCGGCCCCGGACGGTCCGCAGGGTCGGCGGCGACAGCGCACGCCGCGACCAGGACAGCGAGCGCCGCCGTCACCGCGCGAGCACGTCGAATCATTGCGTCTCCTCCGTCCGGCCGCCGCGGCGTCGGACACTCCGTGTTCGCCTGTCGTCGAATCGTGTCGAGCCCCACTCCGCTTCGCTCGGGTCGCGTGTCCGGGACTCGCAGCCGACCGTCACGCCGGCCGGCCGCGAGCCGCCGCAACCGGAACCGCGCCCGGGCATCAGAAGCGCCACGCCGTGCTCGGCCAGAGTGCGTTCGAGTTGTCCGCATCCTGGATCCGCACCGCGTCGTACTCGGCGCTGACGTTCAGGTGATCGATGAACGTGACGCCGATGCCGCCGCCGTAGACGAAGCTGCTGCGCGAGTGCGTCGACTCGATGACCTGGGAACCGGTCGAAGGGACCGGCGGGCAAGGTACCGACGACGTACGGCGCGAAGCCACTCAGCCGCAGGCGATAGTTGCCGTCGGAGTCGGTGCCAGTGAACGCGTCGCCGGGGCGGCCGAAGTTCACGTAGTCGCCCTCGAAGCTCAGGTACGGCGATGCGCGGTAGCCCGCCAACATGTTCCACGCCTAATCGCCCGAGTGGGCGATGCTGTTGACCGCGCTGCCGACGTCATCGAGGTTCTACATCCACAGGTCGAAATGACCCCAGCCGATACCGGCGTACGGCCCGGCCGGAGTCTGCTCGGCAAGCGCCGCGGGGGCATGGCCTGCGAGCGCG
>JANXZZ010000014.1 GCA_025355245.1 Pseudomonadota bacterium
CGCCGTCCTGCTGCGAGGACAACTTGCTGACCTGCGACTTGAGGTCGTCGATCTGTGCCTGAATCGGCTTCAGGTCCGTGCAACCGGCCGCGAACAGCACGCACAGAGCGGCAGCGCCGGCGGTAAGCATCTTGGTCATGAATAACTCCCTTCTCTTTTATCTTGAATCAACACTTCGAACACGCCGGGCCGGTCGACCGACCGGGCGGGGACGCGCATCGCGCGCCACTTCGGGGCTGAAATTTACCTGATTACGTAATCTCGGGCTACTCGATTCTCGTTCCTGTCGCCACGTTGAGACATGTATACGCGAGCGTCGCGCAAAAATTTCTCTGTTTCACGCGGGCTGTATTTGCTCACGTTTGCGGATCGCTGCGCGTCAGCGGAGTTGCGTTCGCGCGTGTGAGAAGAAGCCTACGCCGGCAGCACTGTGCGGCGTCCGCGGACGCATTCATTGGCGCTGCGCTGATTGCGCGCCTCGAGCTTCTGTGTATGTAGGCGGATGCTCACGCGAGGCCCGCTCCCAAGGACCGCACGAAGGTAGCCGGGGGAGCGCCGGGAGCTCCCGGGTGCGAAGTGGAGGGGGGTGCTTGCCAGGATCCCGCGACTGGATATAATCACAGAGGGCTGTATGCCCATACAGGTACTCACGATGACCGACCTGACCCCGCGCCAACGCCAGATCCTGGAATTCATCCGCGAACAGCTCGAGGACTCCGGGATGCCCCCGACCCGGGCCGAGATCGCGACCGCCCTCGGCTTCAAGTCGGCGAATGCTGCCGAGGAGCACCTCCGGGCCCTGCAGCGCAAAGGCGTCATTGACCTCGTGCCGGGCGCCTCCCGCGGCATCCAGCTCAAGGACACCATGCGCGACCAGATGGGCCTGCCCCTGATCGGCCGGGTGGCCGCCGGCCGCCCGATCATGTCCGAGGAACACATCGAGGCGCGCTTCCAGATCGACCCCAAGATCTTCAGTCCGCGCCCGCACTACCTGCTCAAGGTTGAGGGCATGTCGATGAAGAACATCGGCATCATGGACGGCGATCTCGTCGCGGTGCACCGCACCCCCGAGGTGCGCAACCGCCAGATCGTCGTCGCGCGCCTCGAGAACGAGGTCACCGTGAAGCGCTACCGCCAGGAAGGCTCGGTCGTGTGGCTCTTGCCCGAGAACGGCGACTTCGAGCCGATCCGCGTCGACCTCAAGGAACAGTCCGTGCTGATCGAGGGCGTCGTCGTCGGCGTCCTGCGCCGGGGCAACAAGACCGATTTCCTGCAGTAGCGCCGCGGCTGGCCGCCGCGCGCATGTCGACGGGTAACGAACGCCATGACCGCTTCACTCGATGCGCTGCTCAAGCGCGCCGCGATCTGGCGGGCGCGGGGCGCGTTCCCGGCCTCGGCCGCGCCCGCGACGGGCACCGCGGTTGAAAGCGGCTGGCCGCGCCTCGATGCCTGCCTGCCGGACGGCGGCTGGCCCCTGGGGACGCTCGTCGAACTCCTGCTGCCGGAGGCCGGCGTCGGGGAATTGAGCTTGCTGATGCCCGCGCTGCGCCTGCTCGCCGGGTCCGGCGCCGCCGTGGGCGGACGGCGCTGGCTCGCGTGGATCGCGCCGCCTCACCTGCCGTATCCCCCGGCCTTTGCACAAAGCGGCATCCGGCCCGAGCGGCTGCTGCTCGTGGCCACGGGCCACACCCGGGAGCGCCTGTGGGCGGCGGAGCAGGCCCTGCGCTCGGGCAGCTGCGTCGCCGTGCTCATCTGGCTCGACGCCGCCGACGACCGGTGGCTGCGGCGCCTGAAGCTCGCCGCCGAGGCGGGCGGCGCACTCGCGGTGCTGTTTCGACCCTCGAACCGCGAAGCCCACGCCTCGCCCGCGACGCTGCGCCTCGCCCTCGAGCCCACGCCCGCGGGCCTCGACCTCAGGGTATTCAAGAGCCGCGGGCGGGGGCCGCAGCGGATCCGCGATGCGCTGACCTCCTAGGGGCGCGAATGGCCATGCACGGGGCGAACAAGCGCGCGGGGCGGCGCAAGCCGGATCCGCAGGCGACGGGCGATCTGTTCGCGCCGCCCGCCCCGGGCCCGGCGCCGCTGGCATCCCCCGCGGCCGCGGCATTGCGCCCACCGCTGCCCGCGCGGCTGCCCGCGCCGCGCCAGCTGTGGCTCGCCCTTAGGTTCACGACGCTCGCGCTCGTCGCCGCGGCTCCGCGGCGCGCCGAGCGCACCGACGCCGCGCTCGTGATCGTGGAGGGCGAGGGCGCCAAGCGCCTCGTCAGTGCCTGCAACGCCGCCGCCGCGCACGCCGGCATCCACGCGGGGCTCAAGCTCGCCGCCGCGCACGCGCTCGCACCCGCGCTCGAGGTCCTCGAGCGCGCACCGCTCGAGGAACTCAACGAGCTCAATCGCCTCGCGCGCTGGGCGCTCGGCCTCACGCCCTTCGTGAGCCTGGAGCCTCCCGACCTGCTGCTGCTCGAGGTGCAGGGCAGCCTCCGGCTGTTCGCGGGCGCCGCCCGGCTCCTCGAGCGCGCGCGCCGCGGGCTCGAGGCCGAGGGCCACGCCCCGGCGCTCGCCCTCGCGCCCACGCCCCGCGCCGCGACCTGGTTCGCGCGCGCCGCCCCCGGCACCTCGATCGAGTCGCCCGCGACGCTCGCCGGTCGCCTCGGCCGCCTGCCGCTCGAGGCGACCGGATGGCCGGGGCGTGTGCTCGAGGACTGCGCGCGACTCGGCCTTGCCACGCTCGGCGAGTTGAAGCGCCTGCCGCGCGAGGGACTCGCGCGGCGCTTTGAGGCGTCGCTGCTCGAGGAGCTCGACCAGGCCTACGGATCGAGGCCCACGCCGCGACGGCGCTACCTCGCCCCGGAGCGGTTTCGCGAGCGACTCGAACTCCCCGCCGAGCTCACCGGCACCGGCGAACTCACGCCTTACTGCGAGCACCTGCTCGCGGCGCTCGGCCAGTTCCTGCGCGAGCGCAACGCCGGGGTCCTGCGCATCGCCTTCCTGTTCGCGCACCGCGAGGGCAAGCCCAGCTGCGTGCGGATCGGCCGCGCGCTCCCGGCGGCGGACGTCGCCGGGTGGCGCGGGCTCTTGCGCGAGCGGCTGATGCGCGAGCTCCTGCCGGCGCCCGTGCTCGCGGTCACGCTCAGGACCGGCGCCGCCGTACCCTTGAGCGGCGCGAGCGCGACGCTGCCGGGCTTCGCGGGCCCCGAGACCGACACCGAGGCGCTCGCGCTCCTCGACAGGCTCTGCGCGCGGCTCGGCGAGGGCGCGGTCAGCGGCCTCAGCCTCGTGCCCGAGCACCGGCCCGAGGCCGCCTGGCGCGCGGTGCGGCCCGCGCCCGTGCTGCCGCCCCGGAG
>JANXZZ010000336.1 GCA_025355245.1 Pseudomonadota bacterium
CCGACGGCACGCCCATCGACCAGCGCCATCCGTGGAACAAGCCGTGACCTGCCGCAGCGCGACGCAGTTCGCTGATGGCCGGCGGATACCCCACGCCGGTCGAAATCTCCACGACCGATGTCCCACGTACCGTCCCCAAGGCGTCGCCTTCATAAATCGTAACTTTTCGGGGCCGGTTTCCCACTTTCTGGCCATCCGGCCCTGAATTCGGAACACAAGCAAGAAACATGGAACAGCGGGGCAGAAAAGGGCTCGCGGCACTCAAATTCGTCGTCGCGCTCGCGGCCGCGCACGCTCGAGGCTGATCGGCCGGGATGACCGCACCGCTGTCGCCGCTACTCGACCTCGAACGCCGCGCGCTTGCGCTCCTCGGCGTTACCGAGGCCGCGGCGCAGCTTGGCGTCAGCGTCCGCGAGCTCCGCCGCTGGCTCGCCGCCGGCGCGCCCCAGGCGGTCCGCGGGCGGCGCGGGCGGAGCGGCCGGGCGCGTATCGACGTGCAGGCCGTGGCCGCCTGGCGAGCCTCAATGCGCGGCGAGGCGGTGCATGCACCCCACACGCTGCAGCTCGTCGCGGCCGACGTGCCGGAGATCCTCGCGCTCGCAATCGGCCGGGTCTTCAGAAGCGTCGAAGGCCCGCACAAGCGGGCGGTCGCGGCGGTGCTAGCCGGCGCCTGGTACGAATGCGCGACCGCGATGCGCGACCGGATCGCGCGCGACGTTCCGGACGTCCCTGAGATCAATGCCGTACCGCCAGAAATAGGCCGGCTCCGTCACATTTGAAGACATGCGCGTACGGTGAGAACTCCTGATCGGAGATCCTCGATGAAAGACCACCTCGCCGCAGCCGCCATTGGCCGAGCCAAGGCCGCCCTCGATGTGATCGACGTTGCCGTCTCCGGCGGCCGGCCGCGAATCGAGGACGACCCGGCGCGTGGCTTCCGGAGCTTCGGCGACTTCGCGCGCGTCGTGCGTTCCGAGGGCACGAACTTCGCGAATCCGAGCGACGAGCGCCTGCGCATCGGCGCGGCGGTCCCGACGACCTTCGGCTCGGAGCTCTCCGGCGTCGACGCCGGCTTCGCAGTACCCGCGCAGTTCGCGAACGAAATTTGGACGTATGCGGGGACGGAGGACGCACTTCTCCCGTTCACCGACAACGTGTCCGTCACGTCAAATTCGATGATTTTTCCGAAGGACGAGACGACACCGTGGGGCGCGGACGGCCCCCGAGCGTACTGGCAGGCCGAGGCGGCCGCAGGAACCCAGACGAAGCCGAAGCTCGGCACCGCGACGCTGCGCCTTCTGAAGCTCATGGCGTTCGTCCCGATCACGGACGAGCTCGCCAGCGACGCGCCGGCGATGGCGACCTATTTGCCGCGGCGGGTCGGTGCGCACATCCGCTGGAGGGCGAACGAAGCAATTTTGTTCGGCACCGGCAACGGCACGCCGCTCGGCGCGCTCGTCGGAGGCGCGGCGATCACGGTCGCCAAGGAAAGCGGGCAGGCGACCGCAACATTCGACCCGAACAACTTTCGCAAAATGGTCGGGCGTATGCCGCCGGGCTCCTACAGCCGGGCGGTCTGGCTGCTCGGGCCGGACACGCTCGCACCGCTGCTCGGCGTGAACTTCGGGTCTTTCTTCCTCGACGACATCGATGCGGACGACGAGCTGCCGCCAGGGCTCGCCGGCCCGGTGTTCAAGATGCTCGGCCGGCCCGTGTACGAGAGCCAGCACACCTCGCCGTTCTCGAGCCAGGGCGACGTGACGCTGGTCGATCTGAGCTACTACACGACGATCAGTCCCGGGGCTGGCATCGATGTCGCGACATCGATGCACCTGTGGTTCGACCTCGACGTCGAGGCATACCGGATTACGTTTCGAATGGATGGCCGTCCGAAGATCGTCGCGCCGCTCGTGCAGGCCAAAGGCAGCAACACACTCTCGCCGTTCGTCCAGCTCGGCGCGCGCTGATTCGATTCGATTGCGAGCCGGCGGCCGATGCCGCCGCGCTGGCGGAGCCGAAGCTCTACAACGAGGAGAAACGAAATTGAATCTTCCGAACATCTTTTCCCGCTCCAAGGCGGGCCGAGCGATGGTCGCCGACGTCGAGCAGCAGGACCTGTCAGCGCGCCGGCTGCTCGAGAAGCGCAGGCTCGAACTCATCGGCGACGATCCGCGAGGCACCGAGCTCGCCAGCGCCGAACGCGACGCCGACGCAACGATCGGCAAACTTGCCGCGGCGATCGAGGCCGCAAAGGCAGAGCGCCAGACGCTTCGGGCGACCCGTGTCGGTTTCGAGGCACAGCGTCGGGGAACCCTCTCGAACGTCGAGGCCGAACTCGAACGGACCGCGAGTCCATCGATCGACCTCGCGCTCGCCCGTGTTGACGGGATCTTCGAGGCCGCACGCCGCACCGTGAGCATCGCGATCCCGTCACGCGGGATGGACGGCAAACTCGCGCATGACCCGGCTGCCGTTGCAGATGTTCTCGAGACGCGCGACCGCATGGGCAGGATCCGCGCGGCCCGCGAGGCACTGCGCGGCCTGAAGCTCGAGGCACCCGACGCCGCCGAGCTGCGAGACCGGATCGCTTCGATTCTCGGCTCGATCGACAGGTCGGCGGCGGCGGCAGCGTGACGGCCGGGCAGATGAACGCCGCGCAACGCCTAGCGGCGGTGTTCCCGATGCCAGTGATCGCGCTTCACCCCGGCGCGCTTGATGGCATTGACGCGCAGCTCCGGCTTTATGCGGATGGCCGCCTGCCAGCCGCGGCGCGCCGGCCCACGACGACGCAGCGCGCCTCGCGGCGGGTCGCCGCGATCGGCATCCACGGACCGCTCACGAACCGGGGCAGCTTCATCGGCGACATTTTCGGCTGGTCGAACTACGCCGACATCGGGGCGGAAGTATCGCAAGCGATCGCCGACGACACGATCGACGAGATCGTGCTCGACATCGACAGCCCAGGGGGCGACGTCGCCGGATGCCAGGAGCTTGCGACGCTGATCGCGAGTTCGCCGAAGCCCGTCACCGCTTTTGCCTGCGGGATTTGCGCGTCAGCGGCCTACTGGCTCGCCAGCCAGGCGACGCGAATCATCGCCATGCCGTCGAGCCAAGTCG
>JANXZZ010000006.1 GCA_025355245.1 Pseudomonadota bacterium
CACCAGCCAGAACCATGGCTTCGCGGTCGACGAGGCGACGCTGCCCGCGCACGTGCGGGCGACGCACCGCTCGCTTTTCGACGGCTCGCTGCAGGGCCTCGAGTTCAACGACCGGCCGGTGTTCAGCTTCCAGGGGCATCCCGAGGCGAGCCCGGGGCCGCACGACGTGCGCGGGCTCTTCGTGCGCTTCGTGCACCTGATGGTGCGGCGGCTGCAGGCGCAACTGAAGGCCCGCGAGCTGCGGGGCGAGTTGCTGCCCGCCGCCAAGGCCGGCGCCGAGCAGCCCGGTCCGTCGCGGGCCTGAGCGGCCGGAGCCACGACATGCCCAGGCGTACCGACCTCTCGAGCGTGCTGATCATCGGTGCCGGACCGATCGTCATCGGTCAGGCCTGCGAGTTCGATTATTCCGGGGCGCAGGCCTGCAAGGCGATGCGCGAGGAGGGCTTCCGGGTCATCCTCGTGAACTCGAACCCGGCGACGATCATGACCGACCCGGACATGGCGGACGCGATCTACATCGAGCCGGTGCACTGGCGCACGGTGGCGCGGATCATCGAGAAGGAGCGGCCCGACGCACTGCTGCCGACGATGGGCGGGCAGACAGCGCTCAACGGCGCGCTCGACCTGGCGCGCGAGGGCGTGCTGGCGGCGCACGGCGTCGAGCTGATCGGCGCCTCGCGCGAGGCGATCGACATGGCCGAGGACCGCGAGCTGTTCCGCAACGCCATGCGCGAGATCGGCCTCGAGACGCCGCGCGCACGCATCGCGCACAGCCTCGAGGAGGGGCTCGCGGTGCAGGCCGAGATCGGCTACCCGACCGTGATCCGGCCATCGTTCACGCTCGGCGGCAGTGGCGGCGGCATTGCCTACAACCGCGAGGAGTTCGAGGCGATCGTCGCGCGCGGCCTCGATGCATCGCCGACCAGCGAGGTGCTGCTCGAGGAATCCGTGCTCGGCTGGAAGGAATTCGAGATGGAGGTGGTGCGCGACTCCGCGGACAACTGCCTGATCATCTGCGCGATCGAGAACCTCGACCCGATGGGCGTGCACACCGGCGATTCGATCACGGTCGCGCCCGCGCAGACGCTCACCGACAAGGAGTACCAGCGCCTGCGGGATGCCTCGATCGCGGTGCTCAGGAAGATCGGCGTCGACACCGGCGGCTCGAACGTGCAGTTCGCGATCAACCCGAAGGACGGCCGGGTGTTCGTGATCGAGATGAACCCGCGGGTGTCGCGTTCCTCCGCGCTCGCCTCCAAGGCGACCGGATTCCCGATCGCGAAGGTCGCCGCCAAGCTCGCGGCCGGCTACACGCTCGATGAACTGAAGAACGACATCACCGGCGGGGCGACGCCGGCCTCGTTCGAGCCCTCGATCGACTACGTGGTCACCAAGATCCCGCGCTTCACCTTCGAGAAGTTTCCGGGCGCGAACACCCGCCTGACGACGCAGATGAAGTCGGTCGGCGAGGCGATGGCGATCGGGCGCACCTTCCAGGAGTCGCTGCAGAAGGCGCTGCGCAGCCTCGAGACCGGGCTCACCGGTCTCGATGAGCAGCTCACGCTGCCGTTGAGCGAGGAGCAGGAATCGGCGCTGACGGAGGAGCTGCGGCACCCCGGTGCGAACCGCCTGCTGTTCGTGGCGGATGCGTTCCGCGCCGGCTGGAGCCTCGCGCGCGTCAACGAGGCGAGCTCGATCGACCCGTGGTTCCTGTCGCAGATCGAGGAGCTGATCCTCGAGGAGACCAAGGTGCGCGACGGCGGCCTCGCGCAGCTCGAGCAGGAGCGGCTGCGCAGCCTCAAGCGCAGGGGCTTCTCGGACGCGCGGCTGGCGCGCCTGATCGGCGTCGAGGAGTCGGTGATCAGGAAGCGCCGTCACGCCTACGGCCTGCTGCCGGTCTACAAGCGGGTCGACACCTGTGCCGCGGAATTTGCGACCTCGACCGCCTACATGTACTCGACCTACGAGGAAGAGTGCGAGTCGAATCCGACCGACAAGCGCAAGATCGTGATCCTCGGCGGCGGCCCCAACCGCATCGGCCAGGGCATCGAGTTCGACTACTGCTGCGTGCACGCGGCGCTCGCGCTGCGCGAAGACGGCTTCGAAACGATCATGATCAACTGCAACCCGGAGACCGTCTCCACCGACTACGACACCTCGGACCGGCTCTACTTCGAGCCGCTGACCTTCGAGGACGTCATGGAGATCATCGCCAAGGAGAAACCCGAGGGCGTCATCGTGCAGTACGGCGGCCAGACCCCGCTCAAGCTCGCCAAGGCACTTGCCGCGGCCGGCGCGCCGATCATCGGCACCTCGCCGGATGCGATCGACATGGCGGAGGATCGCGAGCGCTTCCAGCAGATGATCCAGAAACTTGGGCTCAAGCAGCCCGCGAATGCGACCGCGCGCACCGAGGAGCAGGCGGTGCAGCTCGCGCGCGAGGTCGGCTACCCGCTCATCGTCAGGCCCTCCTACGTGCTCGGCGGCCGCGCGATGGAGGTCGTGTTCGCCGAGGAGGACCTGCGCGCCTACATGACCGAGGCGGTCAAGGTCTCGCACGACAGCCCGGTGCTGCTCGACCGCTTCCTCGACCTCGCGACCGAGGTCGACGTCGATGCCATCTGCGACGGCAAGGACGTGCTGATCGGCGGCATCATGGAGCACATCGAGCAGGCAGGGGTCCATTCGGGCGATTCCTCCTGTTCGCTACCGCCCTATGCGTTGACCGCCGCGGTGCAGACGGAGCTCCGCGAGCAGACGCGGCGCATGGCGCTCGGTCTTGGCGTCGTCGGCCTCATGAACGTGCAGTTCGCGATCCAGAACGGCGTCGTCTACGTCCTCGAAGTGAATCCGCGTGCCTCGCGCACGGTGCCGTTCGTCTCGAAGGCGACCGGGCGCCCGCTCGCCAAGATCGCGGCGCGCGTGATGACCGGACGCACGCTCGCCGAGCAAGGCGCGCTCGAGGAACGGGTGCCAGCCTACTTCTCGGTCAAGGAAGCGGTATTCCCGTTCGCAAAGTTCCCCGAGGCAGATCCGATCCTCGGGCCCGAGATGAAATCGACCGGCGAGGTCATGGGTACGGGACGCACCTTTGGCGAGGCCTATGCGAAGGCGCAGTCGGGCTCCGGGGTCGTGCTGCCGAGGCGCGGCGTCTGCCTGCTGTCGGTGCGCGAGCGCGACAAGCCGGCGGCCGTGCTGCTCGCGCGCGAGCTGATCGCACGCGGCTTCGAGATTGTCGCGACCGAGGGCACCGCGCGCGCGATCGAGGCCGCCGGCATCGCCTGCCGGCGCGCGCTCAAGGTGCGCGAG
>JANXZZ010000152.1 GCA_025355245.1 Pseudomonadota bacterium
TAAGCGGGAAGCCCCCCCCAAGATTAGTTCTCGCTGGGGACTTGATCCCCCTAAAGGGCCGTCGAAGACTACGACGTTGATAGGCTGGGTGTGTACGCGCAGTAATGCGTTCAGCTAACCAGTACTAATTGCCCGTGAGGCTTGACCATATAGCCCCAAGCTGTTTGAAGCATGGTGGCGGTTTCTTTGATTGCGACACCATTTAAGTGTCTTCACGATATCCAGAATTGCGGTGACATGCCCGCGGCTTCGGCCGCGAGCGCGTTGCTGAAAAAGTATTTCCTGGCGGCCATAGCGAGCGGGAACCACCCGATCCCATTCCGAACTCGGAAGTGAAAACGCCCTGCGCCGATGGTAGTGTGGCCGTAGGCCATGTCAGAGTAGGTCGCTGCCAGGATTCCCATCAAAGGCCCCGGAGACGCAAGTCTCCGGGGCCTTTCTCTTTTGTGGCCCGGTATCATCCACAGCAATGGCCTGGTTCAAGAGCGCGGAAGGATCGGTAACGCCGGCTGCGGAGACGGGCGTCCTGCTTGTGAACCTCGGCACGCCCGACGCCCCGACCTACGGGGCGATCCGGCGCTTCCTCGGTGCGTTCCTGAGCGATCGACGGGTCGTCGAGGCCTGCCCCGCCTACTGGTATCCGATCCTCTACGGGCTGGTCCTGACCGCACGGCCGCTCAAGACTCGAGAGCTCTACCGGGAAATCTGGACGCCCGAGGGCTCCCCGCTGCTGGTCGGATCGATGCGACTCGCGGCGGGCCTGCAGGGCGAGTTCGCGGCGTCCGCGGGCGTTCGCGTCGAGCTCGCGATGACCTACGGCGAGCCCTCCATTCGAGCGGCAATCGAGCGGCTGCAGGGCGCCCGCATCGCGAAGCTCATCGTGCTGCCGCTCTATCCGCAGTACTCGGCAACGACGACGGGATCGGTGTTCGATCGGGTGACGGCGGAGCTTCGCCGCTGGCGGCGCGTGCCCTCGCTCTCGTTCGTGTCCGACTATCACGTCGAACCCGTCTACATCCAGGCGCTCGCGACGAGCGTGCAGGAGATCTGGGCGAAGCACGGACGTTCGCACCTCGTGCTTTCCAACCACGGCATACCGGTCAAGTACGTCGAGGCCGGGGACCCGTATCGGGCACAGGTCGCGGCGACGTCGAAGGCGGTTGCCAAGGCGCTCGGGCTCGGGACGGACGAGTATTCGGAGAGCTTCCAGTCGCGCTTTGGCCCCACGCCCTGGATCACGCCCTACACGGACGAGCGGCTGGCCGAGCTGGCGCGCGCGGGCGTCGCCCGGGTGACCGTCGTGACGCCCTCGTTCGCGATCGATTGCCTCGAGACGCTCGAGGAAATCGGCATTCGCTCGCGTGCGGCGTTCCTCGCCGCCGGCGGGCGCGAATTTAACCTGGTGCCGGCACTTAATGATTCACCGGCGCACGTCGCCACGCTCCTCGCGGTGCTGCGCCGGGCGGGCCTCTAGCGCCGGTCGCCGGAAACTGTGATGCTTTCCCGAATCCGCCCGTCCCGTCCGCTCGAAACCTAGGCTATGGATCGATGGTCGACTCAGTGCTGATCCGCATTGCCCGGGGCGAGTCCGCCGCGGTCAGTGAGTGCATCGACGAGTTCGGCGCACTCGTGTGGTCGCTGGCCCGGCGTCTGTCGCCGAATCGTGATGATGCCGAGGATGCGGTGCAGGAAATCTTCTTGGACGTGTGGAAGAGCGCCTCGCGCTTCGATCCCGTACAGGGGTCGGAGAAAGTGTTCATTGCCACGATCGCTCGCCGCCGGCTGATCGACCGGCTCAGGCGCCACTCGACGCGTCCGCAGTTCGCGCAGGAAGAGGAGCTCGACTCGATCGGCTTCGCCTCGCCCGGAACGAGCGGGGAAATATCGAGCGAGGCGGAGCGGGCCGCCGAGGCGGTCGCGCAGCTCGCCGGCGACCAGCAACGGGTGATCGAGCTTGCGGTGCTGCACGGCCTCTCGCACAGCGAGATCGCAACACGCACCGGTATGCCGCTCGGTACGGTGAAGACGCAGATGCGTCGCGGGATCCTCAAGGTCCGCGAGCTCCTCGGTGTCAGGGTATCGAGCGATGACGGAGGTGGCGTATGACCGCGCCGTTCCTCGCCGACGAACGCCTCGTCGATCTCCTGATCGAGCAGGCGACCTCCGGGCTCGGCGCCGCCGACCAGGCGGAGCTTGCGAGCCTGCTCGCGCGCTATCCCGATGCGAGCCCTGCGGCGATCGAGGAAACCGTCGCCGCGCTCACTCTCGCCGGTCGCTTCGACTCGGAGCCGATGCCGGCGCGCCTGCGCGAGCGCGTGATCGCGGCGGAAGCCGCCTCGCGCGGTCGCGCGGCCACGGCCGAGTTCGCGGCGCGCGCGACGACGGCGGCGCCGAAGGCGCGCGGCGTGCCCGGCGGCTGGTGGGCCGCGGCCGCCGCCGTGGTGATCGCGATTGCGGGCTGGTACCCGAGGTTGTCGCCGCCCCCGGCGCCGGTCGCGGTTGCCCCGCCGACCGCCAGCGAGCTGCGCGCAGCCCTGATCGCCTCGGCGCCACAACTGGTGCGCTGGCAGATCGCCTCGACCAAGGATCCGGCCGCAGCGGCCGCGAGCGGCGACGTGGTCTGGGACCCGGTGACGCAGCAGGGCTACCTGCGACTCAAGGGCCTCCTGGCGAACGATGCGCGCGAGTCGCAGTACCAGCTCTGGATCTTCGACGGCGAACGCGACGACCGTTTCCCGGTCGACGGCGGCGTGTTCGACATCCCGGCCGGCCAGGCGGAGGTCGTGGTGCCGATCGTGGCGCGCCTGCACGTCGGCAAGCCCGCGCTCTTTGCGGTGACGGTCGAACGGCCGGGTGGGGTGGTGGTATCCGGCCGCGAGCGCATCGCGGTGCTCGCAAAACCCACCAGCACCTGACCCCGGGAGGCCGGTCGCGGGGTCCTTGACGGCCCCTTTGCTAGACTCCGCTGTCCGCGGGGGAGTCCATGCTCGAGCTCGCCGTCAAGTCGCTGGTCGCGTATCTGCTCGGCTCCCTGATGGGCGCGCTGCTGCTTGGCTCCGTGCGCGGCGTCGACATTCGCACCCTCGGCAGCGGCAATGCCGGTGGCACCAATGCGCTTCGCACCCAGGGCCGCTGGTTCGCGCTTGGCGTCGTCGTCATCGACGTTGGCAAGGGCTGGTTCGCCGGGGGCGTGCTGCCGGCGCTTGCGCTCCCCGGCCTTCCGATCGATCCCGACAACGGCCGCGCCTGGGTCACGCTCGCCTGCGCAGCGGCGGTCACGCTCGGGCACGTGTACCCGGTGTGGTTCGAGTTCCGCGGCGGCAAGGGGGCGGCGACGCTGGTCGGGGTGCTGCTCGGTGTCGCGCCGCGGCTGCTGCCGCCGATGCTGGCAGTGTGGCTGTGCACGGTGCTGCTCACCGGCTACGTCGGGCTCGGCACCATGCTGGGTGCGATCTCGTTGCCGATCTGGCTCATCTGGCGCGGCGCCCCGGAGCCGGCGCTGCTCGTGTTCGCGGTCGGCATGGGGCTGTTCGTGGTGTACACCCATCGCGCCAATATTTCCCGCATGTGGAACGGCACCGAAAACCGGGCGCACCGACTGTGGTTGCTGCGCGGACGGTCGGCGGCGAGCCGATGATCGACAGACACCCGCTCCTGCACCGGCTCGCGGACGGCGCGCCGCACGCCGCGGAGCTGCTGGCGCGCGAACTCGCGCTCGCGCCCGTGGCACTCGAACGTGCCCTCGACGAACTGCGCGCGTGGGGCCTCGGCATCGAGTCGACGGCGACCACGCACCGCCTCCGCGGTGCGCTCGATCTCGTGTCCGCGGCCCGGCTCGAATCCGCGCTCCTGCCCGGGTCCCGTGCCCGGCTCGACCGGCTCGAGCTCTTCGATGAGATCGATTCGACCAACGCACACCTCCTCTGCGCGCGCAGGCTGGTCCCCGGTCGGTGGCGCGCCTGCCTCGCGGAGTTCCAGAGCCAGGGTCGTGGCCGCCGCGGCCGCGCGTGGAGCGCGCCGCCCGCGAGCGGACTTTGCGTCTCGTTCGCGTGGGCGTTTCAGGAATCCCCGGCCGCACTCGCGGCGATCAGCCTCGCGGCCGGCGTCGCGTTGCTGCGTGCGCTGCGTGCCCACGGCATCGGCGGGCTCGCGCTCAAGTGGCCGAATGACGTCCTCAAGGACGGCCGGAAACTCGGTGGCATCCTCTCGGAGGTGCGCGCGGAGGCCGAGGGCGGCATCTACCTCGTCATCGGCGTGGGACTCAACGTGCGCCTGCCGGACGCGGCGCGTGCCGCGATTCGCGCGGCCGGGGGCCTCGAGCCCGCCGACCTCGTCAACGATGGTGGCGTCCCGAACCGCACCGCGCTGGCCGCGAGCGTGCTCGATTGCCTGGTCGCGATGGCGAGCGAGTTCGCGGCGCAGGGCTTCGGGCCGTTTCAGCCGGAATGGAACGGCGCGGACGCGCTGCGCGATCGCGCCGTGCGCGTGTCGGACCAGGCACTCGAGCGCGAGGGCGTGGCGCGCGGCATCGACGCGGACGGGGCGCTGCGGTTCGAGCGCGGCGGCAAGCTCGAGCGCCTGACGGCAGGCGACGTGACGCTGCGGGCGGTCGCGTGACGCTCCTGATCGATGCGGGCAATACCTTTCTCAAGTGGGCGCGGCTCGAGGGCGGCGCGGTCGGCGCCTCGCACTCGGTCGTGCACCACGGCGTCGAGGCCGAGGAGTGGCAGGGCGCGCTCGCCGCGATCGGCGCGCGGCCCGATCGCGTCGTGGTCGCCAACGTTGCCGGTGCCGCGTTCGCGGGGCGGCTGCGCGACTGGTCGCGCACGCGCTGGCAGGTCGATCCGCAGTTCCCGACGGCGGGACGCGCCGCGCTCGGCGTGACCAACGCCTACACGCGACCGGAGGCGCTCGGCATCGATCGCTGGCTCGGTATGATCGCGGCGTGGCACGAAGCAAGGGCGCCGCTCTTGTGCGCGAGCGCGGGCACCGCGTTCACGATCGACCTCATCGACGGCAGCGGCAGCCACCGCGGCGGCTGCATCGTGCCGGGCGCACGCCTGATGCGCGAATCGCTGCACGTGCAAACGAGCGGGGTCGCGGCCGCGGCGATGCTGGATCCGCCGGCGACCGACGGCGTCTTCGGCATCAACACCGCGGGCGCTGTGCAGCAGGGCGCGCGCCTCGCGCTCGCCGCGCTCGCCGATCGCACGGTCCTGTCGCTCGAGAAGAGTGCCGGCGCGACGGCGCGGGTATTCCTCACGGGCGGCGCGGCACCGCAGATCGCGGCGCTGATGACGCGACCCGTGGAGCACGTGCCGGACCTGGTACTGCGCGGGCTCGCGCTCTGCCTCGCCGAGGGGGCCGCATGAAGGGACTTCTGCTCACGCTCCTGCTGCTCAACCTCGCGTACTTCGGCTACACGCGACTCGCGGGCAATGCCGGCGAGCCGGCGCCGGCGACGGACTCAGGTGCGCCCGTGCCGCGGCTCGCGCTCGTCGGCGAAGCGGGCCCCACGCCGGCGCGCTGCGCGACGGTCGGGCCGTTCGCGACGCAGCTGACGGCGCAGCGCGCGGCGACCTGGCTGAGCGCGGGCCACCACGGCTCGCGGCTGCACTCGGCGGATGGGCCGGGTCCCTCGTCCTACTGGGTCGCGGTGACGACGAAGACCCTGCAGGATGCGACCAAGATCGGGCTCAGGCTGCGCGCGGCCGGCGTCTCGGACCTCGTGATCATGCCGCCGGAGGTGGGCGCCACGGACGCGATCGTGTCGCTCGGCATCTACAGCGAACGCGATCGCGCGGAACATCGCGTGGTGGACCTGAGACGCTACGCGGTCGCGCCCGCGATCATCGAACAGCCGCACACCGTGACGACGTGGTGGCTCGACGTGCAGACCGCGGCGGGCGAGCCGCCGCCGGACGTTAACCTGCTCGCGAAGGCGGGCGGCGAGGTGGGTTTGCTGCGCATGGCGCAGTGTCCCGTGGCGCCCGCGCCCGCCGCCGCGTCCGCACCGCCGACGCCGACGCGCGGCGCGGCGCCGGCGCCCGCGACCGGTGCGGGTCCCGTCGCGCCGCCACCTCTGCCCGCGCCCTCGACACCGGCCTCGGTTCCCGCTCCGGCCGCGGCGCCGGGCACGAGCGGCTCGACCGCGCCGGCGACGCTGCCACCGCCTCCGTCCGCGAGTTTGCCCAAGGCGACGGCCGCGAAGCCCTGACACGTCGCGACGGGACCGCGCGACGACGCGTCTTCTTGTCCCCGCTGCGCTTTGGCATAAGTAGCTGATTCAATGGATGGTCGGGCGCACGAGCGGCGCTGCCAGGAAGACAGGTGGACCCTTGCGGATCAGTGCCGGGCCGGCCTCCGGGCGCAGGCGACGGGCTTCGCCAGCAGGATCGGAGAGCGACAGGCGCGCTCGCCGGGCGCGCCGCGCGGCCGTCACGGCCGGGCGATGCGAGAGTGCCGGTGGAAACGGTGCCGGGTGAGAGGATTGAACTCCCGACCTTGGCTTTACAAAAGCCCTGCTCTACCGCTGAGCTAACCCGGCGTCGGGCGGCGAGTATAAACGACGGTTCCGGAGTCTCAAACGCGACGGCAGGTGCGAGCTGCGCGCCGGGCCGATGGCGATGCCGAATCGGCGAAACGCAACTGCGCGCGCGGCGGGCAGCCACCGACCCCGTTCAACCCCGCGACCTCGACCTGGTGGCTGACCCAGGAGCGGCTCGCGGCACTGAAGGCCGTGCACGGAGTCGCGATGCGCTCAGGCGTTCAGCGAGAACGGCGTGAAATTCGTGTCGCGGTCGTAGAAGTCCTCGCGCTCGACGCGCTTCAGGAAGCCGACCACCGCGTAAGTGAGCGGCGTCGCGAGGATCTCCCAGCCGCTCTTCAGGATGTACTGCGTCCACGCGATCGCGATGATCTTGTCCGTGCTCCAGACGCCGTAGAACGCAATCGCGAGGAAGAGCCCCGTGTCGACGAGCTCGCCGCAGAGCGTCGAGCCGACGGTGCGCGTCCACAGCCAGCGCCCGCCCGTCCAGATCTTCATCTTGGCGAGCACGTAGCTGTTGACGAAGGAGCCGCACCAGAAGGCGATGATGGATCCGGCGATGATCCGCGGCGTGTTGCCGAAGATCGCTTCGACGGCTGCCTGGTTGGATACCCAATCCTTCGCCGGCGGCAGCGCGACGATTGTTGCTGCCATCGCCGAGGCGAAGGCCAGCGCGCCGAAGCCCGCCCAGACGACGCGTCGGTCCCGTGCGTAGCCGTAGACCTCGGTGAGGATGTCACCGAAGAGGTAGGAAATCGGAAAAAAGAGCACGCCGGCGATGAACGTGACGGCACCGAACACCGGCAGCTGCACGGTGGTCACCTTCGCGGGGCCAATCAGGTTCGCGCACAGCAGCACGCAGACGTACGCCGCCATGATGAAGTCGTAGTAGCGGAAATTGCGTTCGCCCGCGAGGGCGGCCGTCGCGGCGCGCGTCATGGTTTGCCTTCGGCACCCGTCGGCGGGGCCCACCAATAAAATAGGCGCCGAGCCTTGCGACTACGGCGCCACCGACATGGCACTTCGTGGCTGCGCGCGGCTTCAGCGGCCGACGTAGCTCTCCATCCTGAGTCCGGTCCCGCCGCGCGACACGTGCGCAACGATCGCGGTCCGGCGATGAATCTTGGTGATGGCGCCGAGGTTGATCGCGAAGGCGAGCTCCACGACCGAACCCTTCTGCAGCCCGAGGTTCTCGGTCTCGACGAATACGCCGTTCGCACTCAGGTTCCGGGCCCGGCACAGCTTGCCGCGACGGCCAGGGATCTGAACGTAAACAGTAGTCCGCGCCCGGTGGCGCGTATGCAGCCGACGCTCCATGGATATCCCCGTCAAGATTCTTATTCAAACCCGAGCGGGAATTAGTATGCCTGAGGGGCTCCGGCCGACCAACGCGTCGGCGCCCCCACGAGCAAAAAAACGCACTGCAGCATGCCTCCGGGCAGCCTGCCGGTGACATAACGTCGTTCTAGATCAGGCGGTTAGGAGACTCAGCCGTCTTTGCGACGGATGGCCAGCTGGGTCGGGGCGTTAATACCCATCTTGACACGCTTGCCGGTTCCGCCTAGCAGCGTGATCTGGATCGGACCGTTCGCAAAGAGCTCGGCGAGCGTCATGCGCGTGTCCGTACCGTCGGCCGGCAGGATCACGATCGACTCGTCGGCGCGGCGGCTGAGTACCAGCATGGCGGCTGCTGTCGCGGATGATCAGACGCGCCCGAGCGCGCGTGCGGCGGCGGCCGCAAGTCCCGGCATCTGGCCCCGCCCGTACGTGAGCTCGTCCGGGCGGCCGGTCCTGAGCACGTTGAGGGTCTGGGTCACGCGCCGGCTCTGCAGCCCCACGATCAGGCCGTTGCGCTTGTTGTCATCCCGGCAGCGTTCGACCAGCGCCACCACCCGGCGCCAGCGCGTCGCGAGCGGACCCGCGCGCTGGGCCGACTCGGTATAGCGCGGGTCTTCCACCGCACGGATCAGCGTAGCCATGTCCGCGCGCCCCGGGCCGTAGCCCAGACGCGCCATCATGTCGCGCCGCTCCGCGTCGAGCCGATCGAAGGCGGACGCGCGGCGTTCCTTCTCGGTCGTCGCCGCCTCGAGCGCGGTGACGTCGAAGCCGGACAGCGTCCCACGCTCGGTTTCGAGAGCCGCGAGCAGCGCGTTGCCGGCGCTCAGCTCGCGATCGAGCAGGGCATTCAGTTCCTGGAGTGCGGATGCGTCCATGCCCTTGGCCTCAGTTCGGCAGTTCGCTGTCGGAGATCAGCAGCTTTGCCGCGACCTTGAGCGAGTCCACCTTGTAGGTGTTCTGCGCGATGCGGTTCCTCACGGACTCGACGCGACCGCCGTCGACCACGGGCGTCGCCGCGATGGCCTCGCCAAGCTTCTGCAGCGTGCGCGCCGAATTGGTCAGCGTGACCGAATCCCCGGACTGCGACACCGCACCGGTCTTCTGGGCATCCCCTTGGACAGCCGGCGTCGCCGTCGTGCGGGTCCCGCCCGTCACCACCGTCGTCGTCGGTCCGTAGCCCGTAATCTTGTTGCTCATCAGAGTAACTCCCGGAGCACGTAGCTCCTCACGCACCGTATCGTCAGGTAAAAGCCGAACTTTAGAGAAATATGTGAACTCGGGCCCGGTTATTCGCGGGTCGGCAGGCGTAGGCGGCCGCAGACGGGGACAGCGCGGGCGGGTGCTGCGTTCGCGAGACCGGGTGCGCGGTCATTCGAGGGCGACCTCCACCGTATCGGCCGAGCGGACGATTCCTTCGACGAGGCGCGAAGTCGAGGTGTTCCTGACGCGTACCCGTTCGGCGAGTCCGGCATCCGCGAGCACGACGCCGGTCGCGCGCACGCTGAGACCGCCGCTGTTGAGGATGAGCGTGACCGACTGCCCGCGGCGGACGACGGGCGGCGCGCGCACCGCCTCGTGTCCGAGGACCTCGCCCGCGCCGATGTTGCGCTGGGCAACGTGCCCGAGCACGTCCTCGGTCCGCCGGAAATAGCCCGCAGGCAGCGTCGCGAGCTCGCGCGGCAGCACCGCGACGTCCTCGGCCGTGACTTCCTGCAGTCGCGCGAGCGGTCGCGCCGCGATCACGACGCGCTCCTCGGCGTGCACGCGCACCGCCACGTACTGGCGCCAGTTCGGCGCGGCGCAATGCACCTCGATCGTCAGCTGCGCGGCCGAGCGACCGCCCGGCGTCAGCCGTCCGGTCGGCGCGCTGTCGCACTTCGCGAGGTGCAGGCGCGAATCGAGCGGCGCGACCTCGAGTTCCTGGGCGGGACGCCCCGTGCTCGCGGCGGCACTGGCGCGCGCGATCGCGGCGATGTGCTCGAGCGATTCGATACCGTCGGCCGCGCGCGCGGGAAGGCCGAGCACGAGCCCGAGTGTGCACGCGGCAATGAGCGGATTGACCGAAGCCATCGCCATTCAGTTGCACACATCGTGCCACCGCTCTCGACTCCGCCAAGCCCTTGCAGTGTCGGGCTTTTTACACGGCCGAGCCGTCGCGACGCCGCCGCTCCGGCGGCGCCCGAATGGCGGAGCGTCAAAACTCCGTCGGTCGGCCGCGGGTCGCGGCGGGGCCGCGCGGCGTGCGGCCAAGTATTGCCGCCCTGCGCGCGGGACGGGCCGGTCATTGCCGCTTGGGCGGCACCGCGCGCGCTCGCCCCGCCCCGGACGCGGTCGCGCGCGGCTGGCACGGGTCTTGCTCATGTATCGACAGGACACCTCGCAAAGACCCACGCCATGTTCGCCAGCATCTTCGGAATCCACGAACGCGCGCTCTACGCCGCCGCCGATCGCATTGGCGTGCTCGCGACCAACATCGCGAACGCGGACACCCCGAACTTCAAGGCGCGCGACTACGACTTTGCCGCGACGCTCGCCGACGTCGCCAACGGCGGGGCGCTGCCAATGGTGCAGACGCACGCCGGCCACCTGCCGGTCGCCGGCAGCAGCGCCGCTGAGAGCGAACTCAAGTACCGCAACCCCTTCCAGCCCTCGCTCGACGGCAACACGGTCGAGGCGCCGGTCGAGCAGGCCAAGTTCGCCGAGAACGCAGTCCGCTACCAGACCAGCCTCGATTTCATCAACCGCCAGGTCGCAGCCATCCAGCTCGCGATCGCGGGCCAGTAAAGAACGGCCGCACGCGCGGCGGAGCCAAACGACTCATGTCACTACTCGGTATCTTCGACATCTCGGGCTCGGCGATGAACGCCGAATCCATGCGCCTCAACGTGACGGCGTCCAACCTCGCGAACGCGGATTCGGTGTCATCGAGCGAGCAGACCGCCTACCGCTCGCGCCACCCGATCTTCGCGACGCAGTTGAAACAGTTCTCCGCGAACCCCGAGAGCGACGAGCCGGGCGTCGGCGTGCGCGTGCTCGACGTGATCCAGTCGGGTGCCGCGCCGCTCAAGCGCTTCCAGCCCGACCACCCGCTCGCCGACGCGAACGGCTACGTCTACGGCTCGAACGTCAACCCGGTCGAGGAACTGACCAACATGATCTCGGCGTCGCGCTCCTTCCAGGGCAACGTCGAGGTGATGACCACGGCCCGCGACCTCGTCTTAAAGACGCTCGCGATGGGCCACTAGGAGTAATGCCAGCATGACGGTCTCGACCAACCCGATCTTCAGCCCCTCGCTCCTCTCGCAGCTGAACGGTACGAACACCAACAGCTCGAGCACCGCGAGCCCGACGGCCGCCGCCGGCAGCGGAACCGGCGCCCTAACGCAGCTCGACTTCCTCAACCTGATGATGCAGCAGCTGCAGAACCAGGACCCGACCAAGCCGATGGACGAGTCGACGATCATGGGACAGCTGTCGCAGTTTGGGACCGTGTCGGGCATTGCCAACCTCAACACCTCGTTCACGACGCTGTCCTCGCAGCTGGTGTCGAACCAGGCGCTGCAGGCCTCGAGCCTGCTCGGACACAACGTGCTGGTGACGGGTTCTGCGGTGCCGCTCAGCGCGGGCGGCAGCGTCGCGGGCGCGGTCAACGTGCCGACGGCTGCGAACGGCGTAGCCGTCGAGGTGGTGAACGCCGCCGGCGCGGTCGTGCGCACGATCCCGCTCGGCAACGAGGGTGCGGGTCTCGCGAGCTTCACCTGGGACGGCAGTACCGATGCCGGCACCTTGGCCCCGCCTGGCACCTACGGAATCGTCGCCGCCGGGACCGTCGGTGGCAAGGGCCAGCAGTTCGGGACGCTGGTCCAGGCTCAGGTCACCAGCATCACATTGAACGGCGCGAGCGGCACGGGCGGACTCACGCTGCACCTGGCCGGCATCGGCGACGTGCCGTTCAGCGCCGTCCAGCAGATCAACTGAGCGCGCCGACTCCTACACAGAATTTCAAGGAACCCGGAGACCCACATGCCATTTCAAGTATCACTGAGCGGTATCGATGCAAGCTCGAGCGCGCTCGACGTCGTCGCCAACAACATCGCGAACTCGCAGACCACGGGTTTCAAGACCTCGCGCGTCGAGTTCGCCGACGTTTACGCGACCGGCTCGCTGAACCTGAGTTCGCTGCAGACTGGCGAGGGCGTTGCCATCGCCGGCATCGACCAGCAGTTCACGCAGGGCAACATCACGCAGACCGGCAACAACCTCGACCTGGCGATGAGCGGCCAGGGCTTCTTCACGCTGCACGATGCGACCGGCTACGCCTACACCCGCAACGGCACCTTCAGCGTCAACAACACCGGCTTCGTCGTCAACGCGACCAACCAGCGCGTACAGGTGTATCCGGCGCTGGCCACCGGTGGCTTCAACACCGGCGCGCTGACCGACCTGCAGCTCAACACCTCGCAAAGCGCGCCGCAGGCAACCGCCAACGCCACCGTGAACCTGAACCTGCCGGCGAATGCGACGGCCCCGACCAGCGCGCCGTTCAACCCGACGGTCCCGGCGAGCTACACCGACACGACCTCGACCGCCATCTACGACTCCCTCGGCAACCAGCACACCGCGACCTTCTACTACATCGCCACCGCGACGCCGAACCAGTGGAACGTTGCGATGACGGTCGACGGTACGCTGCTCAACACGACGGTCGCCAACCCGACCGGCGTTCAGCCGCTCGACTTCAGTTCCACGGGCACCATCACGGCCCCGGCGACCAACACCTTCGTATTCCCGTCGGTCGCGGGCGGCGCACCGCCCTTCCAGCCGACGAACGGCGCGAACCCGATGACGTTGACCATCAACATGACCGGCACCACGCAGTACGGCAGCCAGTTCGGTGTCAACTCCATCACGCAGGACGGGTTCTCGACCGGCCAGCTGACGACGATCTCGGTCGATGGCACCGGCATCGTGTCGGCCAAGTACACCAACGGCCGCTCGCTCGAGCTCGGGCAGATGGCAATCTCGAACTTCCCCGACCCGCAGGGCCTCGCGCCGCTCGGCAACTCGAACTGGAGCCAGACCTTTGCCTCCGGCTCGGTCATCCACGGCACGGCCGAGTCCGCCAACCTCGGCACCATCCAGTCGGGCGCACTCGAGAGCTCGAACGTCGACCTCACCAAGGAGCTCGTCAACATGATCACCGCGCAGCGTGCCTTTCAGGCCAACGCGCAAATGATCACGACCAACG
>JANXZZ010000044.1 GCA_025355245.1 Pseudomonadota bacterium
CATCGACCGTGAGGTCGGTCGTGCCGTCGCGGTAGCTCAACGAGTCGATGCGCGTGCCGGGCGCCGCGCCGCTGGCCGCCGCGAGCGCCCCGAGCGTGCCGAGGAGACCCTCGTTGACCGCGGCGCGCGTCGCGTGCAGCCGGCTCTCGACCGCGGCGCGCACGCTCGGCAGGCGCGCGAGGTTCTGGATGTTGGGCAGCGCCTCGCTCGCAGCGACCTTGAGCTCCTGGTCGACCTTGAGCTCGTCGCGATGCACGCGCCAGTAATCGAGGCCGATCTGGCCGAGGTGCAGCAACAGGAAACCCGCGAGCAGCAGCACCGGCGTTCGCCAGCGCGGCCATTCGCCGCTCCATCCCTGGCGCACCGCGAACTCGCCCTGCAGCAGGTTCCAGGGCGCGGTAGTCACGGCGCCCGCGGCGAGCAGCGGCAACGGCCCGTCGGCGAGCAACTGCACCTTCAGGCTCGCGACCGAGTCGCGCAGCGCCTCGATGGCGGCGGCGTGGGCCTCCCACTCGGAGGCGGACGCGTAAACGATCACGTGCGCGGTGTTGGCCGCGGAGTCAAAGTCGGGGCCGAGTCCCACGATCGACAGCGCCGCGTCGAGCGGCTCGGCATCGAGCACCAGCGGCAGTCCCTCGGGGCGGCGCACGATGAGCCTGCCCGCATCAATGAGCACGACCAGGTGCGCCGGGTTTTGCGGGACCACGAGCGCGTCGGAGAGGACGGCGGCGGGCGCGAGGCCCGCGGCGGCGAGGCTCGACAGCCAGCCGCTCAGGCGCTCGCGCTCGATCGCGGCCACCGGCACGCGCCGGTCCGCGCCCTGGCGGCCGACCGCGAAATGCAGCGAATCGATGTCGGTGGCGAGCTGCTCCTCGAGCGCGAAGGGCACGAGCTTCAGGAGCCGGGTGCCGCTGCGTGCCGGCAGCTCGGGGGCGGAGAGCGCGACGTCCTCGCCCGGCACGATGAGGAGCACGCGGCGCGTGCCGGCCGCCGCCGCCGCCGCGGCGAGCGTGCCGCGGCCGCTCGTGCCGCTCGGTGCGCCGTTGCCATCGACCGTGAGCCACTCGGCCTCGTGGGCCGGTGCGCCGGGCAGCGGAAAGCGCAGGACGAAGGATTCAGCCATGGATCACTCGGTGCCGAGGGTACGCAGAATGACGCGGGAAAACCCCCCGGGATTGCGCTGCAACAGACTGTACAGCCTGAATTCCGACGTGGGAAGGCTGACCTCGACGGTGGCCTGGAACCACTGCGTGGTCTCGGCCAGCGTCGGCGTGACGAGCTGCAGCTGGCCGGGCAGCTTGAGCAGCGGGGTAATCGCAGCGATCACGTCCGGCTGGCGCGGAAAGCAACCCTTCTGCCGGTTGTTGAGCAGCTGCTTCGGGTCCTGGTCGAAGGCCGTGAGGCCGGGCGCGAGCGAATCGAGCACGAGGCCGGAGGCGGTGCAGACATTGAGTTGCGCGCCGAGCGGCAGCGCCGCGACGTACGGGGCGAGCTGCCGGTAGCGCTCGCTGCCGAAGCCCTGCAGCGCCAGAAGTTCGCTGGTGCTCGTCATCAGGTGATTGGCGGCGCGGTAGGGCGGCGTCATGGACAGGTAGACGCTGTCCTCGGCGCCGTCGACGCCGTCGACCAGGAAATCGGGGTCGATCCAGTCGAGCACCTGCGAGGCCCACTTGGTCTCGAGGCCGAGCGCCTGCAGGATGCGCTGGAACTGCTCGAAGGCGAGCTGGTTCTTGCTGCCGTCGGCGTGCACGAGGCTGTTGAGGTTGAAGCGACCCTGCAGGTCGATGATCTGCCCGGAAATCGTGCCTCCCGACTCGCCGTCGCCGATCGGGATCGGCGGCAGTGGCTGCGCCCAGAGCTGGTCGAGGCTGTCCATGTGGGGATTCGCGGACTTGGCGTCGCGCAGAATCTCGATCGCCCACGCTTCGGCGCCGAGCGCGAGTTCGAACGACTGCTCCTGGTTGAGCAGCGTTATGCCGCGCCGCTGGCTGAGCGCGCCCTGCGCGCCGATGCGGGTCGCGAGAATCGTCGCGAGCGCGACCACTACGAGCGCGATGATGAGCGCGACGCCGCGTGCGCGCTTCATCCGGGGATCTCCACGAGCCGCACGATCTTGCCGACGTCCTTGGTCTCGACCGTGATCTCGACTGCGATCGGCCGCGTGCTCAGCGGCACGACGTTGTTGGCGGCGTTCGCGACCAGCGGCGGCCACTGGTCCTGCCAGACGCGGGTCGCGTCGAGATAGCGGATCTTGATGGCGGTGACGTCGGTGAGCAGCTCGCGGCGCACCGGCGTGTTGGCAAGGGTCGCATCCAGCACCGTCGTGTACTGGCGCACCAGCGTGCCGTCCGCCATCGTGTAGGTCACGCGCTGCAGCGTGCTGCGCGGCAGCCCCGCCGAATTCGGCCAGCCGCCGCGGCTGAGCGCGACGACGTCGGTGGTAAGGCCGTTGGCGAGCAGCGCGGGCTGCTCGCTGCTGCCGAGCAGATCGCGCACCGGGCGCGGCGCCAGCTGCTCGAAGTCGGTCGTCAGGTAGTGGATCGCGAGTTCGAGATCGCGCACGCGCGCGAAGGCGCGCGCGGTCGTCTCGCGCGCGGCGCGCACGTAGTTGAGCGTCTCGTAGCAGAACGCGGCGAGGATGCTCAGCAGGAACACCGAGACGATCACCTCGATCAGCGTGAAGCCGGCGCCGGCGCGGAGCGCGGGCCTCACGTGGTGCCTGCGCTCGTCGGTGGCGCGGGCGTGCGCGGGGTCACCGGCGCCGCGGGCCCGGCCGGCGTCGTCGGCACCACCAGACTGCCGTTGGTGCCCGGCGCGGCACCGCCGCCCGCACCCGGGACGTAGTCCCAGCTGGCGCTGCTCTGCTGGCTCTGCACCTGCGTGCGGCCGACGAAGCCGCTGACGGTCGCGAGCGGCGAGCTCGCGGGGTCGTCGGCGCGGCGCACCGCGACGTCGACGCGGCGCATGCCGGCGACCTCGGTCTGCGTGACCGTCTGCTGCCATTTCCACTTGCCGTTCGCGAACTCGGTGTCGCCGTCGGTCTTGTCGACCGAGGGCATGGTGCCGCCAATGCGTACGGTGGTGAGCTGGTTGAGGCCGATCCAGGTCGCGAGGGTCTTGTCGCGCAGGTAAGTCGAATCGCGCGCCGAGTTCGTGACCACCGAGAGGACCGCCGCGAGGCCCATCGCCGCGACCGCGAGCGCCACCAGCACCTCGATCAGCGTGAAGCCGCGGCGCGCGTTCACGGTTGCGCGCCCGGTCGCGTGACCTCGAGCGTGCCGTCGGCGCGGCCGTCGACGAGCCACTTGTGGTCGGAGCCGTCGCGCCCGAGCACGAGGTGATACGGCGAGGCATCGCCGCTCGCGAACAGGATCAGCTGCGGCACCTTCGGCTCGGTCGGATTGCTGAGGCCAATCTTCACGCTGCGTCCTTCCATCTCGAGCGCGGCGGTGACGCCGCCAGGAAATTCGTGCTCCTCGTAGAGCCGGTCATCGCCGAGGGATTGCCACAGCTGCTCGCGCGTCGAGAAGGCCAGCACCGCGTAGCGCGAGGGCCCGAACCAGATGCCGTAGTCGCGACCCTCGAGCTCGGCCTGCTCGGTCGCTGCCGCGACGACGTCCGTGAAGCGATCGCCTTCCTCGTCGAGCCCGCGGTCGACGCCGAGCACGCCGATCGACAGCACCGCGATCGTTGTCATGACCGTGATGATGACCAGCACCACCAGGATCTCGAGCAGCGTGAAGCCGCCTGGGCGCACGCGCTTCCGGCCGGTTCGCCCCGCGCGTGCTTCGTTCACGGCCTTGACCCGCCTACTTGGTCATCTCGCGCGAGTAGATGTCGGCATCGTTGCCCTGGCCGCCCGGCTGGCCGTCGGCGCCGAACGAATAGAGGTCGTACGGCGCGCCGCCCGTGCCCGGCGACACGAACACGTAGTCGTGGCCCCACGGGTCCTTCACGAGCTGCTTCACGTAACCGTCGGCGCGCCAGTTCTTGATGTTCGGGTCGTTCGGCTTCTGTACCAGCGCCTGCAGGCCCTCGTCGGTGGTCGGGTACTTGTAGTTGTCCATGCGGTACAGGTCGAGCGCGCTCTCGTAGAGCC
>JANXZZ010000064.1 GCA_025355245.1 Pseudomonadota bacterium
CATCAAGGCGAACATCCCGACGCGCATCGCGTTCCAGGTGTCGGCCAAGGTCGACTCGCGCACCATCCTCGACCAGGGCGGCGCCGAGTCGCTGCTCGGCCACGGCGACATGCTCTACCTGCCGCCCGGCACCTCGGTGCCGAACCGCGTGCACGGCGCGTTCGTGTCGGACCAGGAGGTGCACCGCGTCGTGAGTGCACTCCGGGGCACCGAGCCCAGGTACATCGAGGAAATCCTCGAGGGCCCGCGCGGTCCGGTCCCGGGGCTCGCGCCCGAGGACGGCGATGGCAACCCGCTCGCCGATCCCGAGCAGGACCTGCTCTACGACGAGGCGGTCAAGATCGTGGTCGAGTCGCGCAAGGCCTCCGTCTCCGGCATCCAGCGCCGCCTCAAGATCGGCTACAACCGCGCTGCGCGGCTGGTCGAGACGATGGAGGCCGCGGGGCTGGTCGGCCCGCTGCAGTCGAACGGCTCGCGCGAAGTGCTCGCGCCGCCGCCGGCCGAGGGCTGAGGCCGTGCACGGCAGCCGGATATGGCTGGTCGCCTGCCTGCTGGCGGGCGCGTTGCCGGTGCGCGCGGCGGCCGACCCGGCCGCGGATGCGGCGGCGGCGGCAACGGTCGAGCGCGCGATCGCCGAGCTCGGGGCGGTCCGCGCCGACTTCGTGCAGGAGCTGCTCGACCGCGACGGCAAGACCTCGGACCGCGCCGTCGGCACGCTCTACCTCAAGAAGCCGGGGCGCTTCCGCTGGGACTACACGCAGCCCAAGCAGCTCATCGTCTCCGACGGCGAGACGCTGTGGCTCTACGACCCGGAGCTGCAGCAGGCGACCGTGCGCAAGGTCAAGGACTCGTTGTCGCAGACGCCGGCGATGCTGCTGGCGGGTGAGAGCCGCGTGAAGGACAGCTTCGACGTGACGGCACAGCCCCGCGAAGCCGGCATCGACTGGGTGCAGCTGACGCCCAAGAAGAACGACACCGACTTCAAGCAGCTGCGGCTCGGATTCGTGGGCGGCACCCTGATGCGCATGGAGTTCGCGGACAAGCTGAACCAGGTGACCCGCATCGAGCTCACCAAGCTCGAGAAGAACGCGAGGCTCCCCGACTCGCTGTTCCACTTCGTGGCGCCACCCGGCGTCGACGTGATCGGGCCGAAGAGCTGAGCGCGAGCAGCCCACGGGCCGACGGCCGGTGGGGCCGCCGACGTACAATGACGGCGTGAGCGCCACCCAAGAACCCTACCGGCCGCTGGCCGATCGCATGCGTCCGCGCACGATCGGCGAGTTCGTGGGCCAGACGCACCTCCTGGGAGCCGGCAAGCCCCTGACCCGGCTCGTCGAGGGCGAGACGCTGCACTCGATGCTGCTGTGGGGTCCGCCCGGAACCGGCAAGACCACGCTCGCGCGCCTGGTCGCGAAGTCCTGTGCAGCCGAGTTCCACGCGCTCTCGGCGGTGCTGGCCGGCGTCAAGGACATCCGCGAGGTCATCGAACGCGCGCGCGCCGCGCGCGCGACGACGGGCACGGCCACGGTGCTGTTCCTCGACGAGGTACACCGCTTCAATCGCTCGCAGCAGGACACGTTCCTGCCCTTCGTCGAGGACGGCACGCTGGTGTTCGTGGGCGCGACCACCGAGAACCCCTCGTTCGAGGTCAACGGTGCGCTCCTGTCGCGCGCCCGCATCTATCTACTGAAGGCGCTCGCGCCCCCCGAGATCGAGGCGCTGCTCGGCCGCGCGCTGCTCGACGCGGAGCGCGGGCTGGGCGCGAGCGGACTCGAGATCGAGCCCGCGGCCCTCGCGCTCCTCGGACGCGCGGCCGACGGCGACGCGCGCCGCGGGCTCAACCTGCTCGAGGTCGCGGCCGACCTCGCGGTCCCGGGAGCGGCGGGGCCGGTCATCACCGAGGCGATTGCGCTCGAGGTCGCGAGCGGCGGCCACCGGCGCTTCGACAAGCGCGGCGAGCAGTTCTACGACCAGATGTCCGCGCTGCACAAGGCGGTCCGGGGCAGCGATCCCGATGCCTCGCTCTACTGGCTGTGCCGCATGCTCGACGGCGGCTGCGACCCGCTCTACATCGCGCGTCGGGCGCTCAGGATGGCCAGCGAAGACGTCGGCAATGCCGATCCGCGCGCGCTGACGCTGGCGCTGCAGGCCTGGGAGACCTTCGATCGGCTCGGCAGTCCCGAGGGCGAGCTCGCGATCGCGCAGGCGATCGTCTACCTCGCGGTCGCGCCCAAGAGCAACGCCGTGTACACCGCCTTCGGCGCCGCGCGCGCGGACGCGGAGGCTTCGGGCTCGCTCGAGGTGCCGATGCACATCCGCAATGCCCCGACCCGGATGATGAAGGAGATGGGCTGGGGCAAGGGCTACCGCTACGATCACGACGAGCCCGAGGCGCTCGCCGCAGGGCAGCGGTATTTTCCCGACGGGCTCGCGCCGCGGACGTATTACGATCCGGTACCGCGCGGGCTCGAGATCAAGATCCGCGAGGCGCTTGCACGCCGCCGCGCGCAGACGCCGACCGACAATTCCGACTGACCGACTGAGGACGCCCGGTGCTCGATCCGAAGCTGTTGAGATCCGAAGCCGATGCCGTCGCCGCCAACCTCGCGCGGCGCGGCTTCAAGCTCGACGTCGCGGCGCTCACCGCACTCGAGGAGCGCCGGAAGGCCGCGCAGATCCGCGCCGATGCGCTGCGCGCCGAGCGCAACACGCGCTCGAAGGCGATCGGCAAGGCGAAGGCGCAGGGCGAGGACTTCGCGCCGCTCCTCAAGGAGGTCGAGACCCTCGGCAGCCAGCTCGCCGCCGCGGATGCGGAGTTCAGCGCGGTGCAGGTCGAGGTCGATGCGTTGGCGCTTGACCTGCCCAACCTGCTGCACGCCTCGGTGCCGGACGGGCTCAACGAGACGGCGAACGTCGAGGTGCGCCGTCACGGCGCGCCGCGGGCCTTCGACTTCGAGCCGCGCGATCACGTCGCGATCGGCGAGCTCGACGGCGGACTCGATTTCGAGGCGGCCGGCAGGATCTCCGGTGCCCGCTTCGTGGTGCTGCGTGACGGCGCCGCGCGCCTGCACCGCGCGCTCGCGCAGTTCATGCTGGACCTGCACACGCGCGAGCACGGCTACCACGAGACCTACGTTCCCTACCTCGTGTCGCGCCAGACGCTCACGGGCACCGGGCAGTTGCCGAAGTTCGAGCAGGATCTGTTCCGGGTCAGCGGCGAGACCGAGTTGTTCCTGATCCCGACCGCGGAGGTGCCACTCACCAACCTCGTGCGCGATGCGATCCTGTCCCCGGGCGAGCTGCCGCTCAGGCTGGTCGCGCACACGCCGTGTTTTCGGTCGGAGGCGGGCTCCTACGGCAAGGACACGCGCGGCATGATCCGGCAGCACCAGTTCGACAAGGTCGAGATGGTGCAGATCGTCAGACCCGAGGACTCCTACGCGGCGCTTGAGGAAATGGCCGGGCACGCTGGGCGCGTGCTCGAGGCGCTCGGGCTCCCGTACCGCGTGGTCGCGCTCTGCGCGGGCGATATCGGATTTGGCAGCTCCAAGACCTACGACTTCGAGGTGTGGCTGCCGGGGCAGGGCAAGTACCGGGAGATCTCCTCGGTCTCGAACTGCGAGAGCTTCCAGGCGCGGCGCATGCAGGCACGCTGGCGAAATCCCGCGACCCACAAGCCCGAGCTAGTGCACACGCTGAACGGCTCCGGCGTCGCGATCGGTCGGGCGATGGTGGCCGTGATGGAGAACTACCAGCAGGCGGATGGCAGCGTGCGGATCCCCGACGTGCTCAAGCCCTACATGGCCGGCATCGAGGTCATTCCAGTCAAGCAGGCCTGATCGCCTCAGGTCGCCCGAAACGAGAACGCCCGGGCGGCCCGGGCGTTTTCATGGGCGCTGCGCGCCGGTCAGTTGCGGGATCCGCCCAGCAGCCTCAACAAGCTCATGAACAGGTTCAGGATCTGCACGTAGAGCGTGACGGTCGCCATCACGTAGTTGGTCTCGCCGCCGTTCACGATCTCGCCGGTCTGCCACAGGATGATGCCGCTCGACAGCAGCACGAACAGGCCCGACACCGCGAGCGACAGGCCGGTCAGGTGGAAAATCATCGCCACCACGCTCAGCAGGATCCCGGCGAACACGCCGACGAACAGGAAGCTCTGCATGAAGCGGAAGCTGCGCCGCGTCGTCAGTGCGTAGGCCGAGAGCCCGAGGAACGTGATGCCGGTGATACCGAGCGCGCTCATGACCACCGAGCCGCCGTTCGGGATCGCCTTCACGTACATGTTGAGGATGGGCCCGAGCGTGTAGCCCATGAACCCGGTCAGCACAAACACGAGGCCGACGCCCCAGGCGCTGTTGCGGGTCCGCATGACCGCAAACAGCAGTCCGTAGTACCCGACCAGCGTGATCAGGATGCCGGGGTAGGGGAGCTCGAGCTGCATCGCGATGCCGGCGCAGGCGGCGCTCCAGATAAGCGTCGCGGCCAGCAGTGCATAGGTGTTTCTGAGGACGCGCTGGGCGGCGGCGTCGATGGCGCCCGGGCGGGTCGCGGCCTGCGAGTTCGCGGCCGGGGAATTGACGGGAAGCTGATCCATAACGGCACTCCTGAGTAGCGCTGGCGTAGCTATTGTACCCGCATCCCGCCGGTGCAAGCGCGGGTGACGCGATTCCCGGCCCC
>JANXZZ010000107.1 GCA_025355245.1 Pseudomonadota bacterium
CGCGGCTGCGCGGCCGGCCGTGCGGCCCGGTGTCTGCCGTGTGCGTGCCGGTCAGCTTCATGGGCCGCTCGCTCGGCGTACTGCACACGATCGCGGCCGTGGGCGCTGAGCCCTCGAAGCTGCAGCTCTCGCACCTCACCACGCTCGGCATCCAGGCCGGAGCGCGCATCGGCACCGTACGCGCGTTCCAGAAGACGCAGCGCCAGGCATCGACCGACAGCCTGACCGGACTCGTCAATCGCCGCTCGCTCGAGGAGTCGGTGCGCAATTTGAGCGGCATTTCCTTCGCCGTCGCGCTCGCCGATCTCGACCATTTCAAGCGCCTCAACGACACGCGCGGGCACGACGCCGGCGACAACGCGCTGCGCCAGTTTGCCGACGTGCTGCGCAAGACGCTGCGCGAGGGCGATATCGCGGCGCGATGGGGCGGCGAGGAATTCGTGCTGCTCATGCCGCGCGCCAACAGCCAGCAGGCGCTCGAAGTCGTTGGTCGCATTCGCGCCAGCCTTGCCGAGGCACAGCTGGTCGGCAACTCGCCGGCCTTCACCGCGAGCTTCGGCATTGCCGACTCCACGATGTCGCAGCGCTTCGACCAGCTGATCCGCGTCGCCGACGACGCGCTCTACCGCGCCAAGGACGCTGGACGCGACCGCGCCGAGATCGGCGAGTCGGACCGGATCACGGGCGCGGTGCCGCGCCGCGCGATGGAACACCCGGCCGCCGTCGACATGGCAAAGCTGGCGACCGGCTCGGGCTGAGGCGCACCCGGGCCGACTCTCCGGCCCCCCAGCGTCGTGCGGCCGCCGGTAGCGCGCTGCGCCCGTGCGGCACGGCGCGCGGGCGCGGCTCTCCACCGGGGGGTGGCTAACGTATACTTCGCGGCCCCAGCCCGTCGTTGCGAGGCCTCCCGGTCATGAAACTCTATTGGTGCCCGAAGACGCGCGCCGTGCGCGCCATGTGGATGGTCGAGGAACTCGGAGTCCCCTGCGAGCGCGTGCTGATCGACATCCGCGACGCCGCGGCGAAGGACGACCCCGGCTTCCGGGCCGTGTCGCCGATGGGCAAGGTCCCCGCACTCGAGGACGGCGCCACGCGCCTCTGGGATTCGGGCGCCATCTGCGGCTATCTTGCGGATCAGTACCCGCAGGCCGGACTCGCGCCGGCGATCGGCCATCCTGATCGCGGTGCGTATCTCCAGTGGCTGCTATTTACCAACGCGGTCATCGAGCCCGCGATGGCCGAGAAGCTCAGCCAGTCGCCAGTCAGCGCCGTGTCGCACGGCTGGGGCAGTTTCGATCTCATGATGGCAACGTTGCGCGCAGGACTCGCGCGGGGGCCGTGGATACTGGGCGAGCGCTTCTCGGCGGCCGACGTGCTGCTCGGGACGTCGTGCTCGTTCATGCGCCAGTTCAAGATTCTCGAGGACGAACCGGTGCTGTTCGCCTACGCCGACAGCTGCACGGCGCGTCCTGCATTCCAGAGGGCAGCCGCGCTCGACGTGCGCTGAGCGCGGCATGTCACCGGCGGCGCCGGTCGTGGCGCGCGCCTCGCTACTGGCTCGACGCCGCGGACGCTGACTCCGCGAGCAGCGCCGCAAGCTCCGCTTTCCAGACGATCGCCCACGTGTGCGTCGCGTGGCCGCGCGTCTGCGCACTCGTCGGGATCAGCACGAAGCGGCCGTGCGGCAGGCGTTTCGCCTGAACCTCGGCGATGCCGAGCTCGGGCGGGTTCACGAAGTCATCGGCGGAGTTCAGCCACAGCACGCGCGCGCGGATGTCCCCAAGTCGAGCGGACGGGTCGTAGTCCTCGGAGGCACGCACCTGAAAGAGGAAATCGTTCGCATCGAGGGTGTCGAGCTCGGTACGGGTGTACTCCTCGACGCGCGCATCGGCCGCCGCGCGCGTAGGCAGCGTCGACTGCAGGTAAAGCGGGGCGCTGCCGGCGAGCGACAGGAGATCGGACACGGTGCGCAGCGCCGCGACCGGCTCGGTCTTGTAGTCGCCGCCTATCCAGGCGGGATCGTTCTCAATCGCATCGATCGCCATGCGACGCCACATGCGGTTGCGCCCGGCAATCTGCACCGGCAGGCACGCGAGCGGCATCAGCGCTTCCATGAAGAGCGGATAGGTCTCTCCCCACACGAACCCCTGCATGCAGCCCATGGAGGTGCCCATCAGCAGCCGCAGGTGATCTACATTGAGGCCCTGCGTCAGAAGTGCGTACTGCGCGGCGACCATGTCAGCGTAGCCGTAGGCCGGGAAGCGCGCGTGCGCGCCGTCGCTCGGCTTCGATGATTTTCCGTGACCGATGCCGTCGGGAAGGATGACGAAGTACTTGTTGATGTCGAGCAGCTGTCCCGGACCAAACAGCTCGTCCGCGAACTGCGAGCGCAGGAACTGGTGGCCGTCGCCGCCGGTGCCGTGCAGGACGAGCACTGCGTTGTTGACCCGGCCGTCGGCGCCGCGCTTGGGCGAGCCGAGCGTGGTGTAGTGCAGGCGCAGCTCAGCAAGCACCGCGCCCGACTGGAACCGGAAGTCCTTCAGCACGAAGTCGTCCTCGTGCGTCGGCAAGCGTGTCTCGGCGTGCGCCGCAGCGACACCAGCGAGGCCGGCGAGGGTAAGGCCGAGCAGGGCGATGCCGCGCCACCGCTTAGGGAGATGTTCTCGTGTACTCACCGCCTTCCTCCTGTTCGTGCGTCGCCGGCCGGGCGTGCGCGCACTCTACGCCGGCCGACGAGCAGGGAAAAACCGCAAGTTTTCTGTCAGGGTTCCCTGCAGCGAACTCGGATGAACGTCCGCCGCGCCATTGCCGGGGGGGTGCTTCTGGACTATACAGTTGACGACACTACGAGCAGCGCGATGACGTTGCAGCGAGGAACCGGGTGGGCGATGTCGTCGATCTCGTCAGCAATGCGCTGCGCAAGAAGCTGTTGGACCACGGCGCGCGCTCGCTAACCGAGGTCGAATGGCATCTCTTGCGCATCAGCCACCTGTTGAACTCGATCGAAGACACGACCTTCGATCGCCTGCTGGCGGATTCCCCGCTCGCCGAATTGCTCGCGCTGGCCGACGGTCTCGACGCCATCCAGGCGCCCGATGCCGCGCGCAGCATTCGCGGGGCCGCCACCGCGCTCGCGGTGGCGAATGACCCGGGGCGCGGGCTTGAGCGCTCCGAAGTGGTCGCCTCGATCGCGAAACGCCTCGGCGACCGGATGGTCGGCATGCGCTCGACGGTGGAGGAGCGGCTGCTCAACTACGCGTTTCGTCAGCGCGAGCTCGAGCCCGGCGATCCGGTGGCCTCCTGAGGGCGGCGGTCGACCGGCGCGGAGGGTCCCGGTCGCACGCACGGTGGTCCCCGCTCGTTCCCGGCTAGGCGAGCTCGGCGCGCGTCGTCGGCGCGAGGACCGGATCGACAGGTAACCGCACGTTCGCTCGACATCCCTGTCCAGGCGCTGAATCGAACTCCACCGATCCGCCCGCCGAGCGCAGCCGTTCGTTGAGGTGCAGCAGTCCGAAGCTCGCGCCGGCCTCGGAATTGCGCCTCGCGGCGTCGAAGCCGACGCCGTGATCGACCACCGCGATGTCGAGGTGTTCGGCGAACTGATCGACGATCACGTCCGCCCGATCGGTGCGCGAGTGCTTGTATGCGTTGAACAGCAACTCGCGGACCACCCGGTAGGTCACGCGCAGGAGATCCTCGCTGATCGTGCCGGTTCCCGCGACGTGCACGCTGACCTTGAATCGGTAGCGCGTGTCGAAGAGTCGCGCGAGTCCTTGCAGCACGCGCTCGATCGAGGTCTCCTCGAGTTCCGGCGGGCTCAGGTCCTGGATCATCGTGCGGATGCCTTTCTGCGCCTCGTGGGACGCAACCATCGCGTCATCGAGGAGTGTGTGCGCGAGCGCGCCCGTCACCATCGGCTTCAGGGCGCCGAGCAGCATCGCCTGGCCGGCGAGCACTTGGCCGACGCCGTCGTGCAGGTCGGAGGCGGTCGCACGGCGCGCGGTGTCCTCCGCCTCGTCAAGCTCGTGCGCGTACTGGTGCAGCCGCTCGTTGGTCCGACCGAGTTCGCCGACGAGTGCGTGCTCCTTGAGCGTCAGCAGATTGATCAGGTGCGCACCGCCGCAGGCCGTGACGAGGAACAGCTGCATCGGAAAGACCACCTCCGCCCACACCCCCGGGCTCGTCATGCCGGCGAACGCGCCGAAGTCCTGCGCGGAAGCGACGCAGACCGTCAGCGCCGCGATCACTACTCCATAGGAAACGGCCGCGCGCGAAAATCGCAGTGCCAGCCAGACCAGCGGCACGCCGAACAGGAACTGCGGCGGGTATTGCGTCGCCCAGGCCGTGTGCACCAGCATCAGCCACGCACTCAGCCCCACCGTCAGCGTGCCGACCGCGAGCAGGTCCCAGGGTCGCGCGGTCGTGCGGCGGACCGGCGCGGACGGCGAGATCATGCCGTGCACGACGGGACTGAAGCAGATGATGCCAAGAACGGCGGAGGCTCCCCAGATGGCGACGTTCTGTGCGAGCGCGGGGCTGAGCGTGAATCCGGCATGCGCATAGGTGCCGAGCGCCGCGCCCGGAATGACGCCAAGCGCAAACACGACCAGCCAGAGCGGCGAGGGGTTCGGGAAGGATGAGTCGCCAAGGCGGCCGGCGATCAGGTAGCGCGACAGCGCCGCCGGCAGGAGCGACGTCAGCACATTGGCAACTGCGAGCGCCATTTCCGTGGCAAGGCCGGGGTAGGCGCCCGTCACGAACCGGTCGACGAGCGGAAAGACTGCGAATTCCCAACCCGCGCCGAGCAGCGCGACCAACGGCCACCAGCGCGGCGGCAGGCGCAGGTAGGCGATGAACGGGACCGCGTAGCCCGGCCAGAGCGCGGCCGGCGCGGACGGCCACGGTTTCAACGCGTATCCGAGCACGAAGAGCAGCGGGTACGCGAATACGAGAAACGCTATCGCAGACCGGCCGAGCGGGCGCGGAGCGCCCGGCTTGCGCGACGACGGTACGTTCGGCGACGACACGGCGCTAGTGTGCCACGTCCCGCATTTTGAGCGGAGACTGCGCCGCGGTGCCTTACAATGCACGCCGCCGCCAATCGAGGCCTCGCAGCGTCATGACCGGTCAAAGCCCCCAGGACACCCCGCCGAGCTCGACCACCGACGTGCGCGGCGGCATGCAGATCGACGAGCGGCGCCTCGTCGAGTACCTGACGGCGAACGTCGCGGGCTTTTCAGGTCCGATCGGCATCCGCCAGTTCAAGGGCGGCCAGTCGAACCCGACCTACCTGCTCGAGACGCCCTCGCGCCGCTACGTGCTGAGGCGCAAACCGCCGGGTGCGCTTCTCGCCTCGGCCCATGCGGTCGACCGCGAATACCGGGTCATCCGTGCGCTCGGCGGGGGCAGCGGCGTACCGGTACCAAAAACGTACGCGCTTTGCACCGACGAGGCGGTCATCGGCACCTGGTTCTACGTCATGGAATACGTGGCGGGACGGATCATCTGGGACCCGGCGCTCGACGAGGTCGCGTCGCCGCTCCGGCGCGACCACGCGTTCGCGCTCGTCGGGGCGCTCGCCGACCTGCACCGGGTGAGCCCGGCAGCCGTCGGACTCGGCGACTTCGGCAAGCCCGCCGCCTACATGGCGCGCCAGATCGCGCGCTGGTCGAAGCAGTATGTAGGCGACACCGCGGCCGGGCGTATTGCCTCCATGGACCGGCTGATCGAATGGCTGCCGGCGCACCTGCCGGCCACGGAGGAGCCCGCAGCAGTGGTCCACGGCGACTACCGGATCGACAACGTCGTGTTCCATCCGACCGAGCCGCGGGTGCTCGCGATCCTCGACTGGGAGCTCGCGACGCTCGGCGATCCGCTGGCCGATTTCGCCTACCACCTGATGCTGTATCGGCTGCCGACGATCTCGATTCCGGGCCTTCGCGGGCGCGACATGGCTGCGCTCGGGCTGCCGACCGAACAGGAATATGTCGCGCGCTACTGCGAGCGCGTGGGGCGCGCCGGGATCCCCGATCTCGAGTTCTACCTCGCGTTCGCGATGTTCCGCCTGGCCGGGATCTTCCACGGTATCGCCGGACGCGTCGCGCGCGGCACCGCCGTCAGCGAGAAGGCCCGCGACTACGCCCGTCACGTGCACACCATCGCCGACTGCGCCTGGCAGCAGGCCCAGTCGGTGGGCTGAAGCCGGGCGGTCGGCTGCGACGCCCGCCGCAGATCGCGTGGTAGGATTTCGGCGCCCGCAACAGCGGGCGCAAATGCTGCGGCAGGCGAAGCGCTGCGGCGGCGCTGACTCCATCAATCGCATCCCAGGGGCCGCACGTGACAGCGAACAGCTTTGTGCTCAGGAACGGCCGCGTGTTCGACGGCACGTCCGATCACCTCCGGGATGGGCTCGAGATCCACGTCGAGGGCACCCGCATCAAGGAGGTCGCCGAGAAGCCGCTGCGCGTCGCCGGCGCGACGGTGATCGACCTCGGCGGGCGCACGCTGATGCCGGGCCTCATCGATGCTCACTTTCACGCGTACGCGACGTCGCTCGATCTCGGCAAGGCCTGCGCGGTGCCGCTGTCGCTGCACGCGCTCGAGGCGCATGTGCTGCTCGAGCAGGCGCTCGCACGCGGCTTCACGACGGTACGCGATGCGGCGGGCGCCGACGTCGGCCTCGCGATCGCGACCGAGCGCGGGCTGATCAAGGGACCGCGCATCTTTTACTCCGGCCGGGCCCTGACCCAGACGGGCGGTCACGGCGACATGCGCAGCCCGACGCACTTCGAGCCCTGCTCGTGTGCGCAGATCGGCAACACAATGGGTTGCGTCGTGGATGGTGTCGACGAGGTCCGCAAGGCTGCGCGCGAAGAGCTGCGCAAGGGCGCGCACCAGATCAAGATTTTCGTGTCGGGAGGGATCTCATCGCCGAGCGACCCGGTCTGGATGCGTCAGTTCACGGACGACGAAATTCGCGCGGCGGTGGACGAGGCGGCGAGCCGTCGCACCTACGTGCTTGCGCACGCCTATACCGCCGAATCGATTGCCCGCGCGGTGCGCTGCGGCGTGCGCTCGATCGAACACGGCAACCTGATCGATCGCGCCGCCGCGGAAGTAGTGCGCGACCACAACGCTTTCGTCGTGCCGACGCTCGTGACCTACGAGGCCAACCACCGCTTCGGCGCCGAGGCGGGGGCGCCCGCGTTCATGCTCGAAAAGCTCGACGAGGTGCGACTCGCGGGACTGGACGCGCTGGCGCTACTCATCGACGTCGGCGTCAAGATCGGCTTCGGAACCGACCTCCTCGGGCAGCTGCACCGCTACCAGTCGGACGAGTTCACGATCCGCGCACGCGTGCAGAAGCCGGCCGACATCCTGCGCTCGGCGACCTCCATCAACGCGGCGCTCGTGCAGCGCTCGAATGAGCTCGGGGTCGTGCGAGCCGGCGCGATTGCCGACCTCATCGTGGTCGATGGCGACCCTATCGCCGATATCGCGGTACTGACCGGCCAGGGCGAGCGCATCCCGCTCGTCATGAAGGCTGGGGAAATCATGAAGCGCGCTGCGTTCTAGGCGGTGCGCACGCCTGCCGGCGGGGCTACTCGAGGACCCGCCCCACACCGCGGCCGCGCGGGTCGGCGACCGCGACCGCGCTTTCCCCGCGGATCTCGATGGCGGCGATGTCGCCGTTCCACCCCTGCGACTCGAAGCGGTATCCGCGCGCGCCGAGCGCCTCGAGCGTCGGCTGGTCGAGCTGGCTGTAGGGTTCCTGGAAGATCGTGTCGGCGGGAAGCAGCTGGTGATGGATCCGGGTCGCCGCGACCGCCTTGGCGAGCGGCATGTCGAAGTCGTGCCAGTTCGTGACGACCTGGAAGACCGAAGTGAAGATCCGCGAGCCGCCCGGGGTTCCGATCACGAGCGCAACCTTGCCGTCGCGCATCAGGATGGTCGGGGTCATCGACGACAGCGGGCGCTTGCCGGGCGCGATCGCGTTGGCATCCGCGCCGACGACGCCGTATAGGTTCGGCGTGCCGGGCTTGACCGAGAAATCGTCCATCTCGTTGTTGAGCAAGAAGCCGGCGCCGCGCACGACCTCTCCCGAGCCAAAGTCGTCGTTCAGCGTGTAGGTATTCGAAACCGCGTTGCCCCACCGATCGACGATGGAATAGTGGGTGGTGTTGTGGTGGACGGTGATACCGGGAGTGACGTCCTTGGTGGGCGTCGGGCGGTCGATGTTCACTTCCTGCGCGCGGCGCGCGAGGTACGCGGGGCTCAGCAGCTCCGCGACCGGCGCGGAAGAGAAGCCCGGATCGCCCAAATACTCTGCGCGGTCGGCGAACACTCGCTTCTCGATCTCGGCGAGCAGGTGCACGTACTGCGGCGAGTTGTGGGCGACGCCCTGGAATGCCGGCGCGATATCCGCCTTCATCGTCAGCAGCGAGAGGAGCGCGATGCCACCGGAACTCGGCAGCGGCGCCGTGACGATCCGGTAGCCCTGCCACTCAACTTCGAGTGGCTCGCGCCAGACGACACGGTACGCCGCGAGGTCTGCGGCGGTGATGCTGCCGTGGGTGCGCCTCATCTCCGCGACAATCAGCGCTGCGGTCCGGCCCTTGTAGAAGCCGTCGGGCCCTGCGGCGGCGATTCGCCGCAGCGTTGCCTCGAGCTCGGGCTGGCGGTGGGATTCGCCGGTCGCCATCGCGCCGAAGTACTCGGCGAAATTCGTGCGCCCGTGAAGTTCCTTCAGGCGCTGGTTTCGGTTGCGCGTGAGTTGCGCATCGACGACGAAGCCCGCGTGCGCGAGCCGGATCGCCGGCGCGAGTGTGCGCTTCCAGGGCAGCCGCCCGAAGCGCTTGTGCAGCTGCCAGAAGCCCTCGACGGTCCCGGGGACCCCGGCCGCGTTCGCACCGATGGTGCTCGCGTCCTCGATCACCGCGCCCGCGCCATCGAGGTACATGTTCGCGGATGCCGAGGCCGGTGCCGTCTCCCGGTAGTCGAGGAAATAGGGCTTGCCGCGTAAAAGCACCGTCGCGAATCCGCCGCCGCCGAGGTTGCCGGCATCGGGGTAGGTGACCGCGAGCGTGAAGGCGACCGCGACGGCCGCATCGACCGCATTGCCACCGGCACGGAGGATCTCGGCGGCGGTATTGGCCGAATCGCGATCGGGTGCGGCAACCGCGGCGGGGCCCGCGTACGCGGCGAGCGCGCAAGAGGCGGCGACGAGGAGGAATGTGGCGCGTGCGCCGGCGGGACAACGGGAGGTGGGCATGCGGGTCATGGTCCTTTCTTTAGCCGGTCGCCGAGCTCGCGGCGCAGCGCCTCGACCCGCTCGGGGGGGATCTCGCCGAGCAGTCCGCGGCGTTCGACGGGGATGTGGCCGGCGACGTCAGCGTCCGTCCCGAACACGAAATGAGCATACAGCGCCCCCCACGCACGGCGTGTCTCGGGTGGCAGGTGGCGCAGGTTCAGGATCGAGTGCAGCAGGCTGTCGAACGCGGAATCGGTCCGGGCGCCCGATTCCGCGGCGGCATGCCACCAGTAGTTGACGAGCAGGTTGAAGGGTTCGAGCGACTCGACGTGATGCCACCACGTCGGGGGGATGTAGAGCGCATCCCCGGGGCCGAGCTCGGCGACCACAGCCGCCTCCAGCGCCTCGCGGAATTTGGGGAAGCGCGCGAAATCGGGATCGCCGAGCTTCACGAGGCTCATCGGCGCACCGGTCGGCGCGAAGTCGAGGGGACCCACGTAGAGGTTGCCGATCTGCTCGGGCGGGAACAGCGTGAAGCGGCGCCGGCCGGCCACGACGCAGGCAATGTTGTTCCACTCGTCGAAATGCGCGGGCGTCGTGATCGCGTTGCCGAGCCAGATACGCGGCAGCACGCTCTCGCCGAGCAGAGGCAGCGGGTTCTCGACGGCGAAGCCCGGCACGCAGTCGCGGATCAGCGCGCTCTGTGCGGCGACGGCGGGTGGGTTCGGAAAGGCGGAGTAGCGCAGCACCTGGTCGGCGACGGCGAAGAGCGGGAGCCGGTTGCGGACGAAGTTGAACCCGCTCATCGCCGGGTTGTAGAAGATGCGGCCGCCTTCCTCGGGTGGCGTCATTATCGCATCGACCGGGGCGCCCGTATCGAAGCCCTTGAGATAGGCGACCAGCCGCGCTGGCGACTCGCGCCCGCGGCGCACAGCGGGCCACGTGGCGACCAGGCCGCGCAGCACCGCGGGTTGCCCCGAGTCGATCACGGACGAGCGGATCGCCGCGTCGTCGAGGTCGGTGAATTCGCGAATGGCTGAGTGCATGGGGTGGCTGCAGGCGTCGCCGTCGGCCGCTGCCGGCGGCGGGGTTACCAGAAGTAGACCTGGAGTGAGTCGTCGGTATCCCGCAGCGGAATCCGCTTCAGCACCTCGTGGTGCGACCGGTAGTGGGTCGCGCTGCGCTCGATGAGGTTGTCGATCTCGGCCAGATTGTACTTGGCTTCTTCCGCCGACGGCGCGTGCAGGTCGCGCTGGTCCGGAAAGATGCCCATCCCGGCCATGATCGAGTACCACGAGAACACCGGGTAGCCGCTGCCGATCGCCTGCTGGCGGACACCGGGCGCGATGCTGCGGCCGGACATCCACGCACTCAGCAGCTGCTTGAGCGGATCCGATAGGTTGAGGTTTGCCGCGTTGGCGCGCCAGTACTCGGTGTCGCTGCGCGAATTGGTCTTGTAGTGCGTAACGATGTAATCGCGCGTGCCCTCGAAGCGGTCGTTGACGATCTTGTTGAACGCGGCATGGGCCGCCTCGCCCAGGTCGCCGCGCTCGAGGAAATCGAGGAAAGTAGCCGCGGTCTGTTGAATGAATAGGAGCGCCGTCGCCTCGAGCGGCTCGATGAAACCCTGCGAGAGACCGACCGCCAGGCAGTTCTTGTTCCAGTGCTGCGTCACTCGCCCGATCTTCATCTTGAGGTGGCGCGCGGGCGTCGGCGAATCGAGCAGGCCGAGGCGCTCGCGCAGCTCCGCCTCCGCCTGGTCTGCCGAGCAGGCCTGCGAGCTGTACACGTAGCCATTGCCGAAGCGGCTGGTGAGCGGGATCTGCCAGGCCCAGCCGTGCTTGAGGGCGGTCGAGACGGTTTCCGAGGGGATCGACGTGCCGATCGGCGTCGGCATGGCGACTGCCGCGTCATTGAAGAGGTTGTTGGCGAAACTGACGAACGGGGTCTTGAGCGCCTTGTCGATCAGGAGGCCGGCGAAGCCCGTGCAGTCGATGAAGACGTCCGCCGCGATCGATTCACCCTCCGCCGTGACCACGGCGGCGATCGCGCCCTCGCTGTCGAGCGTCGCGTGGCTCAAGTGGCAGGCCCGGTAGGTGACCCCGCGCTCGAGCGCCTTTTTGTGCAGAAACTGCCCGAGCAGCACCGAGTCGAAGTGATAGCCGTGCCAGATGTCGAACGGGAAATTGCTGTCGGGCTTGGGCGCGAGCCGACGCTCGGCGAGGCGCGAGGCGATGAAGAAGCGGTTCGGGTGCGCGTGCACGTCCGCGCCGTTGATCCGGGCCTCCGCGTTGTGCACGAACTGGGTCATCGTCAGGTTGTCGAGCATCGAGGCGAAGGGGTGGAAATAGCTCTCGAAGCCGGGCTTGGTGGACCAGCCCGCGAAGGTGATTCCGCACTTGTAGGTGGCATCGCAGGCCGGCATCCACTCGGCCTCCTCGATGCCGAGTCCGTCGAAAAAGCCGCGCAGCCACGGCGTCGAGCCTTCACCCACGCCGATGATTCCGACCGCCGGCGACTCGAGCACGCTGATCGCGACGCCCTTGGCGATCAGCGATCGCGCGAGGATCATCGCGACCATCCAGCCGGCCGAACCGCCGCCGACGATGACGATGCGGCGCACGGGCACGGGCGTCCGCGCGGCGTTGCGCTGCTGTTTTGCGGTGTAGCTGTAGGAATAATTGAAGAGGGTGGCGGTCACGGGTGGTGCCCCAACTCTGTATCCGAACGCTGCCACGACGCCCCGTCGGTGCAGAAGCTCGGCCAGTGCGTCCCCGTGGACTAACCCAATCGTTTAAATAGGGTGAGGCAGGAACGCACTGGCGAGCCCGCCTAATGTGCCAGAGAGTTGAGCTTCTTGCTCTGCCGTTTGCATGGAAGGGGGTCTGCGAGCGTTCGGCGCACCGATCCACCGGCTCCGTCGACGGGCGCTGATCGCTCAGAGCGCGTTGATGTCGGGTGTCTCGAGGATGCGCTTCCGAGCACCCACACGCGCGACGGTCAGCATCGCGCGCCCGACCTGGCGGGTATTCGTGACGAGACGCGGCAGCGCGGCCTCGAGCAGCGGCAGGAGCGGATTCATCAGCGCGTAGAGCGTGCGGTAGAGCTTCGTCTTCGAGACGATCCCATCGACGGGCCGGATGATTCCGGGGCGAAACGCGTAGGCGCGGCACGGTAGCGCCAGCAGCGCGTTTTCGGTGCGACCCTTCACCCGCGCCCACATGGACCGACCCCGTTCGCTGGAATCGGTGCCTGCGCCCGAGACGTAGACAAAGGTCAGCGTCGGGTTCAGGCGTACCACGGCGCGGGCAACCGCGAGCGTAAGGTCGTAGGTCATGCGCGAGTAGTCGGCCTCGGACATGCGAAACGCCGAGACTCCCGCACAGTAGAAACAGGCCGACACGCCGGCAAGCTCCGCCTCTATCGCCGCGAGCTTCGAGAAATCGGGGACCACCCGCTCGAGAAGCTTCGGGTGGCGCGTCGCGGTCGGCGTGCGCGCCAGCGAGACGACGATGTCGACGTCGTTCGCCGCCAGGCATTCGCGCAGGACGCCTTGCCCGACCATGCCGGAGGCACCGATTAGCAGAATCTTCATTGCCCGAACTCCTCGATCCGCGGCGCCAGTGTTCCGGTGCGCGTCAACCGGTTAGGCTACTCGCCGTACGGGGGCAAGGGCAGTCGGCGATGGCTTCACACTACGACGCGATTGTGGTCGGCTCGGGGCACAACGGCCTTGTCTGCGGCACCTACCTCGCGAGAGCGGGCCTGCGCACCCTCGTGCTCGAGCGCCGCGGCATCATCGGCGGCGCCGCGGTGACCGAGGAATTCAGTCCCGGATTTCGCGCCTCGCGCTTTTCCTACGTGATGAGCCTCTTGCATCCGCGGGTCATCGCGGACCTCGAGCTCAAGGCCTTCGGCCTCGAAGTGCTGCCGGCCAACGACCTCTTCTGCCCGCTCGGCGGCGACGACTACATCGTCTTCAGCGGCGATCCCGCCAAGGTACCGGCGGAGTTCGCCAGGTTCTCGACGCGCGACGCCGCGGCCTACCCCGAATTCGCGCGCCAGCTGGAGGAGTCCGCCAACCTCGTCAGGCGCCTCCTGTTCGAGACGCCTATTGATCCCTTCAAGCGCGACTGGAAGAGCTTCCGCGAGAGCGCGAAACTCCTCTGGAAATACCGGAAGGTTGGCGATCAAGCCTACCGGCTGGTCGACCTGCTGAGCCAGAGCGCCTACGACTACCTGTCGGTGTGGTTCGAGAGCGACGTCATCAAGTCGGTGCTTG
>JANXZZ010000115.1 GCA_025355245.1 Pseudomonadota bacterium
GGGCCACTTCCCGCACCGTCCCGTGATGTGGCGTCATGATCCTCGAGGCGCTGGCGCAGACCGCCGGTATCCTGGCGTTCCGCACCGCCGACATCATGCCGGACGAGAGCACGCGCTTCTTCTTCGTCGGCATCGACGCCGCGCGCTTCCGCCGGCCGGTCGAGCCGGGCGACCAGCTGATCCTGCGCGCCGACTTCAAGCGCGCCATGCGCGGCATCTGGAAGTTCGCGACCGTGGCCGAGGTCGGCGGCGTCGAGGTCTGCTCGGCCGAAATGATGGTGGCCCCCGAGGCCGGGGCCGGAACGAGCTGAGGCCGGCGCCATGGCGCACGTCGATTCGCATGCGATCGTCTCGCCCCGGGCGCAGCTCGCCGACGACGTCACGGTCGGGGCCTTCGCCATCGTCGGCGACGACGTCGTGCTCGGACCGCGATGCCGTATCGGCCCGCACGCGGTCGTGCTCGGGCCGACCACCATGGGCCGCGAGAACCAGGTCTGGCAGTTCGCCTCGGTCGGCGACGCGCCGCAGGACATGAAATACCGCGGCGAGCCGACGCGCCTGGAAATCGGCGACCGCAACCTGTTCCGCGAGTGCTGCACCGTCAATCGCGGCACGGCGGCCGGGCACGGCGTGACGCGCATCGGCAGCGACAACCTGTTCATGGCCTACACGCACGTCGCGCACGACTCGATCGTCGGCAGCCACTGCGTGCTCGCCAACTATGCGACGCTGGCCGGGCACGTCGAGCTCGATGACTGGGTCATCATGGCCGGCTATTCCGGCATCCACCAGTACTGCAAGGTCGGCGCGCACGCCTTTCTCGCCAACAACGCCGCGGTCACGCGCGACGTGCCGCCGTTCCTGATGGTGGCTGGCACGCCGGCCGAGCCGAAGGGCATCAATGCCGAGGGCCTGAAGCGGCGCGGCTACGACGCTGCGCAGATCGCCAACATCAAGGCGGCCTACCGCGTGCTGTATCGTTCGGGACTGAAGCTCGCCGAAGCGGCGGTGGAGCTCGAGCGGCTCGCCCGGCTGCAACCGGAGCTCAGGCCGTTCGTCGATTTCCTGCCGCGAATCACGCGCAGCCTGATTCGTTGAGTGCGTGGCCGCGCGCGGGGCTCGAGTTGGCAAGGGCAGGGGTGGCACAGCGGCGCATCGTGATCGTGGCCGGCGAGACCTCGGGCGACAACCTCGCCGCCGGGCTGATCGCCGCGCTGCGCGCGCGCCGGCCCGAGCTCGAGTTCGCCGGCGTCGCCGGCCCGCGCATGGTGGCGGCCGGCTGCGAGGCCTGGGCGCCGGCCGAGCGGCTCGCGGTCATGGGGCTCGTCGAGGTGCTGCGACACCTGCCGGACCTGGTGCGGCTGCGCCGCGCGATCGTGGCGCGCGTGCTCGCCGACCCGCCGCTCGCCTTCGTCGGCGTCGACGCGCCCGAGTTCAACTTAAGCTTAGCGGCAAGACTGCACGCGCGGGGCCTGGCTACCGTGCAGTACGTGAGCCCGCAGGTCTGGGCGTGGCGGCCGGGGCGCGTGCGGCGCATGGCGCGGATCCTCGATCGCGTGCTGTGCCTGCTGCCCTTCGAGAAGCGTTTCTACGACGCGGCGGGCCTGCCGGCTACGTTCGTTGGCCATCCGCTCGCCGACCGGCTGCCGCTCAAGCCCGATCGCGCGGGCGCCCGCGCGCAACTTGGCGTGCCGGCGCAGGCGACGCTGGTCGCGATCCTGCCCGGCAGCCGGCGCGCCGAGGTCGAGCGCCTCGCGGGCGACTTCATCGCGGCCGCGGCGTGGCTCAAGGCCGCGCGTCCCGCGGTGAGCTTCATCGCGCCGATGGCGAACCCGACGGCGCGCACGGTTTTCGAGGCCGCGCTCGCGCGCCACGGCGCGGGCGTCCCGATCCGTGTCGTCGACGGCCTCGCGGATCGGGCGCTCACGGCCGCCAACTGCGCGCTGGTCGCTTCCGGGACCGCGACGCTGGAGACGCTGCTCTGCAAGCGCCCCATGGTCGTCGCCTACCGCGTGTCGGCGGCGACCTACGCGCTCGTGGAGGTCCTCCGCCTCATCAAGGCGCCGTTCGTGTCGCAGCCGAACCTGCTGGCCGGCCGCGAAGTCGTGCCCGAGTTCATCCAGCGCGCGGTCGAGCCCGAGCGCCTCGGCCGGGCGCTGCTGCACTGGCTCGAGGCGCCCGCGCGCGTGGCCGCGCTCGAAATCGAGTTCCTCGCGATCCACGAGACGCTCAAGCGCGGCGCCAACGAGCGCGCCGCCGAGGCGATTCTGAAGCTGATCGACCGCGCCGCGCCGCCGACGGCGCGATGAGCCCGCGCTGGCGCAACGAATTCGGGGTCGCGGGCGTCGACGAGGCAGGGCGCGGGCCACTGGCGGGCCCGGTGGTCGCCGCGGCGGTCATCCTGCCCCCCAGGCGCGTGCTGCGCGGGCTCGACGACTCGAAGCGGCTCGATGCCGCGACGCGCGACGGCCTCGCGACCGAGATCCGCCGCCGCGCCCTCGCCTGGGGCCTCGGCTGGGCGGATGCGCGCGAGATTGATGCGCTCAACATCCTCGAGGCGACCATGCTCGCGATGCGCCGCGCACTGATCGCGCTGCCGATCGCGCCACGCCACGTGCGCATCGACGGCAACCGCTCGCCCTCGCTCGAGAATCTCCCGTTCGCCTGCAGCAGCGAGACTCTGGTCGGCGCCGATGGCCTCGACGCCGCGGTCGCGGCCGCCTCGATCCTCGCCAAGACCTGGCGCGATGCGTGGATGGTCGCGGCGGATGCACGCCATCCCGGCTACGCCTTCGCGACGCACAAGGGCTACGGCACGCCCACCCACCTGAGTGCGCTCGAGGCGCTCGGTGCGTGTTCCCTGCACCGGATTTCTTTTGCGCCGGTGAGGGTAAGATTGGTCTCATGACCGGCTTCGTCCATCTCAGGCTGCACACCGAGTTCTCGCTCCTTGACAGCGTCGTCAGGATCGACGAACTCGCGGCGGCGACGCGCGCGGCGGGCATGCCCGCGGTGGCGGTCACCGACCAGTGCAACCTGTTCGCGCTCGTGAAGTTCTGGCGCGCGGCGCAGGCCGCGGGCATCAAGCCGATTGTTGGCGTCGATGCCTGGGTGCGCGAGGTCGGCGAGCGCGCGGAACCCACGCGCCTCACGCTCCTCTGCATGGACCTCGCGGGCTATCGCAACCTGACGCGCCTCGTCTCGCGCTCCTACCTCGACGGCCAGCGCAAGGGCGTGCCGATGCTCGAGCGCGCGTGGCTCGAGCCCGCCGCGGTCGGCGGGCTGATCGCGCTCTCGGGCGCGGGCGAGGGCGACGTCGGCCGCCACCTCGGCAACGGCCGCGTCGCCGAGGCGCACCGCGCGGCGCGCTCCTGGCGCGAGTTGTTCGGCGATCGCTACTACCTCGAGGTGCAGCGCACCGGGCGCCCGGACGAGGAGGCAGTGATCGAGGCAACCCTCGCGCTGGTGCGCGAGCTCGGGCTGCCCGCGGTCGCCACCAACGACGTGCGCTTCCTCAAGACCAGCGATTTCGAGGCGCACGAGGCACGCGTCTGCATCCACGAGGGGCAGCTCCTCGGCGATGCGGCGCGGCCGCGTCGCTACAGCGACCAGCAGTACCTCAAGACGCCGGCCGAGATGGCCCTGCTGTTCGCCGACCTGCCGGCGCTCCTCGAGCAGAGCGTCGAGATCGCCAAGCGCTGCTCGCTCGAGCTTAAGCTCGGCAAGTCGTTCCTGCCGGAGTTCCCGGTGCCGGCCGGCACGACGCCGGCGGCACTCCTGCGCGAGGAATCCGCGCGCGCGCTGGGCCGACGCCTCGCGGCCCAGGATGCCGGGCTCCCCGCGCTGCGCCACGTCGACCGCGCGGAGTACCCGCCGCGCCTCGCGCGCGAGCTCGAGGTCATCTGCGGCATGGGCTTCGAGGGCTACTTCCTGATCGTCGCCGACTTCATCCGCTGGGCGCGCGACAACGGCATCCCGGTGGGGCCGGGCAGGGGCTCGGGCGCGGGCTCGCTGGTCGCCTACGTGCTCGGCATCACCGATCTCGACCCCCTGCAGCACGATCTCTTGTTCGAGCGCTTCCTCAACCCCGAGCGCGTGTCGATGCCGGACTTCGACGTCGACTTCTGCACCGAGGGGCGCGACCGGGTCATCGACTACGTCGCCGCGAAGTACGGGCGCGACCGCGTCTCGCAGATCATCACCTACGGCACGATGGCCGCGAAGGCGGTCGTGCGCGACGTCGGCCGCGTGCTCGGCCACAACTACGGCTTCGTCGACCGCATCGCCAAGCTGATCCCCTTCGAGCTCGAGATGACGCTCGACAAGGCGCTCGAGAAGGAAGAGGAGCTCAAGAAGCTCTACGACAACGACGGCGACGTGAGGGAGCTCATCGACCTCGCGCGCTCGCTCGAGGGCCTGACCCGGAACGCCGGCATGCACGCGGGCGGCGTCGTGATCGCGCCCTCGGTGCTGACCGATTTCGCGCCGCTGTTCGCGGAAGCAGGCTCGAGCTCGGTGGTCACGCAGTTCGACAAGGACGACGTCGAGGCGGCCGGGCTCGTGAAGTTCGACTTCCTGGGCCTCAGGACGCTGACGATCATCGACCTCGCGGTGCGCATCGTGAACGAGGCGCGCGCGCGCGCGGGCGATGAGCCGCTCGACATGGCGCGCCTGCCGCTCGCCGATGCGCCGACGCTCGCGCTGTTGCGCGCCTGTCGCACTACCGGCGTTTTCCAGCTCGAATCGCGCGGCATGCGCGACCTCGTGCGGCGCCTGCAACCCGATCGCTTCGAGGACATCGTCGCGCTGGTCGCGCTGTTCCGGCCAGGACCCCTGCAGTCGGGCATGGTCGATGACTTCATCGAGCGCAAGCACGCGCCGGCCGGGCAGAAGATCGACTGGCTGCACCCGGCCCTCGAGGCGGTGCTGCGCCCGACCTACGGCGTCATCCTGTACCAGGAACAGGTGATGCAGATCGCGCAGATCCTGGCGGGCTACACGCTCGGCGGCGCAGACCTGCTGAGGCGCGCCATGGGCAAGAAGAACCCCGAGGAAATGGCGCAGCAGCGCTCGATCTTCGTCGGCGGCGCGACCGCACGCGGCGTTCCGGAACGCCAGGCGACCCATATCTTCGACCTGATGGAGAAATTCGCCGGCTACGGCTTCAACAAGTCGCACTCGGCCGCCTACGCGGTGCTGACCTACCAGACGGCGTGGCTGAAGGCCCACTCTCCGGCGGCGTTCCTGGCGGCGGTGCTGTCCTCGGACGGCGAAAAGACCGAGCGCGTGGTGATCGGCATCGACGATGCCAAGCTCATGGACATCGCGGTGCTGCCGCCGGACGTCAATTCCTCGGTGTATCGCTTCGCAGTCGCCGCGGAGCGCAGCATCCGCTACGGGCTCGGCGCCATCAAGGGCGTGGGCGAGTCGGCGGTGGCCGCGATTCTCGAGGCGCGCGCGGCGGGCGGTGAGTTCCGCGACCTCGGCGACTTCTGCCGGCGCGTCGACCTCGCGCGCGTGAACCGGCGCTGCCTCGAGGCGCTGCTCAAGGCCGGCAGCTTCGATCGTATTGGCGCCAACCGCGCGACTCTCATGGCGGAGCTGCCGGCGGCGCTGCAGCTGGGCGATCAGAAGAACCGCGCGGACACCGCCGGGCAGGTCGACCTGTTCGGGCTCGCCGCACCCAGCGCGCCGCGCCCGGCCGCGAAGACGGCGCTGCTCCCCGAGTGGCCGGAGCACGAGCGCCTGGCCGGCGAGCGCGAGACGCTCGGCTTCTTCATGACCGGGCACCCGCTCGATGAATACGCGCACGACCGCAAGTACCTGGCGCCCGGCACGATCGCCGAATTCGCGGGCTCGCGGCCGGCGGCCGGCGGCGGCGAGGGCAAGTGGACGCCGGCGCGCAACGTCACGGTCGCCGGCGTTGTGCTCGACATCAAGAAGCGCCAGAACCGCACCTCGCTCGTGCTCGATGACGGCACCGCCAAGCTCGAGGTCTCGCTCTTCGATGACGTGCTGCAGAGCCACCGCGAGCTCATTGCCAAGGACGCGGTCCTGATCGTCGAGGGCGGGCTCAAGTGGGACCAGTTCCTCGAGGACTGGCGCCTCGCCGCCAAGCGGCTGGTGGCGATCGACGCCGCGCGCGAGGCCCAGGCGAAGCGCGTGCTGCTGCACTGGCCGGCGGGCGTCGAGCCCGCCGAGCTCCTGAAGCCGCTCGAGGTCGCGCTTGGCCCCGCGCGCGGCGGGCGCTGCCAGGTCGCGATCTACTACGCCGGCCACGACGCGCAGGCGCTGCTCGAGCTCGGCGCCGGTTGGGAGATCCGTCCGACCCGCGCGCTGCTCGAGGAGCTGAGGCGCCTCTTTGGGCGCGACGCCACCCGCCTCGTGTACCACCCGCGCGACCAGGACGCGGCGCTGAAGGGCTGGGGGGCGCTGCGCACGCCCGAGGCCGTCCCGCTCAAGATGGCCGGCTGAGCCCCCCTTGACGGCGCCCGGCGCCTCTGGAACCGTGCCGCCCATGGACCTCAATTTCCTGGATTTCGAGCAGCCGATCGCCGAGCTCGAGGCGAAGATCGACGAGTTGCGCTACCTGGGCGACGATGCCGAGATCAACATCGTCGAGGAGATCAACCGGCTGCGCGCCAAGAGCCGCGTACTCACCAAGACGATCTTCGCGACGCTGACGCCCTGGCAGGTCGCACAGCTCGCGCGCCACCCGCAGCGTCCCTACACGCTCGACTACTTGCCGCTCGTGTTCACCGACTTCGAGGAACTGCACGGCGACCGGATGTACGCCGACGACCTCGCCATCGTCGGCGGGCCCGCGCGCCTCGAAGGCCGCTCGGTCATGGTCATCGGCCACCAGAAGGGGCGCGACACCAAGGAGCGGGTGCGGCGGAATTACGGCATGCCGAAGCCCGAGGGCTATCGCAAGGCGCTCAGGCTCATGGAACTCGCGCAGCGCTTTGGCCTGCCCATCGTGACGCTCATCGACACCCCCGGCGCCTACCCCGGGGTCGGCTCCGAGGAACGCAACCAGTCGGGCGCGATCGCCGAGAACCTGTTCGCGATGGCGGGCCTCAGGGTTCCCGTGGTGACGGTCGTGATCGGCGAGGGCGGCTCGGGCGGCGCGCTCGCCATCGGCGTCTGCGACCGGCTGCTGATGCTGCAGTACGCGGTCTACTCGGTGATCTCGCCCGAGGGCTGCGCCTCAATCCTGTGGAAGAGCGCGGACAAGAAGGAACTCGCGGCGGAGGCGATGGGCATCACCGCCGAGCGCCTCGCCCGCGAGCAATTGCTCGACGAGGTGCTGCCGGAGCCGCTCGGCGGCGCGCACCGCGATCCGCAGCTGATGGCGGACACGATCAAGGCGGCGATCCTGCGCAACCTCGACCAGCTCGGCCAGAAACCGGTCGAGCAGCTGCTCGAGGAGCGCGCGCGGCGCCTGTCCTCGTTCGGCGTGTTCCGCGCCGCGTGACCTAAGGCGCGCGCGATGCGCCCGCCCGCACCGTGAACTTCTCCGCCGAGGTGCTGGGCCTTAAGCTCGCGCCGCTGCTCGATGCGGGCGGGCCGGTCTCGCTCGCGGTCGCGCTGTCGGGCGGCGCGGATTCGGCGGCGCTGCTGCACGCGGCCGCGGAGCTTGCGCGGCGTGAGCCGCGCCTCACGCTGCGCGCGCTGCACGTCGACCACGGCCTGACCCACGCCGCGGCGCCGCTCGCGGCCGCCGCCGCGGCCCAGGCCGCCGCGCTCGGCGTGCCCTTGCGCGTGCTGCGGGTGCAGGTGGCGAGCGGGGACGGCGCCAGCATCGAGGCGGCGGCGCGCTCGGCACGCTACGGCGCGTTCGCCGCCGCGCTTCGCGAGGGCGAGAGCCTGCTGACGGCCCACCATCGCGAGGACCAGGCGGAGACGCTGCTGTTGCAGCTCATCCGCGGCGCGGGGCTGCGCGGGCTCGCGGCGATGCCGGCCGCGGCCGTGCTCGGACGCGGCCGGCTGCTGCGCCCGCTCCTCGAGATGCCGCAGTCGGCGCTGCGCGCCTATGCCGCGCACCACGGCCTCGCGAGCCACGAGGACCCGATGAACGCGGACCCGCGCTACGACCGCGTCTACCTGCGCAGCCGCCTGTGGCCGACGCTGCTCGAGCGCTGGCCGGAGGCCGCGGCCACGATCGCGCGCTCAGCGCGCCACCTCGCCGAGGCGCAGGCGCTCCTCGATCAGCGCTCCGCCGAGCGACTCCTCGCGCTCGGGGCCGGTCCGGGCCTTTGCATCGAGGGCCTGCTCGGGCTCACGCGCGCGGAGCGTGGCGAGCTCTTGCGCCACTGGCTCGCCCGCCAGGGGCTGCGCGCACTCTCGGCGCGACGCCAGGCCGAGATCGATCGCGAGCTCTTGCGCGCGGGCGGCACGAGCCTGCCGCGGATGGTCTGGGCGGGCGGGGAGCTGCGCAGCTTTGCGGGTTTCCTGTACGCCTTCCAGGCGCTCGAGCCGCTCGCGCTCGAGGGCGAGCGGCTGCCGCGCGCGGACGCCGCGCCGCGCGCGCTCGGCGCGCTCGGCCGCCTCGAGGTTGCGGCGGTGACCGGAGCGGGGCTCAGGGTCGCGACGGGCGCCTCGCCCTTCACGATGTCGCACCGCGCGGGCGGCGAGCGCCTGCGGCTCCACGAGGGTGCGCCGCGGCGCGCGCTCAAGGACCTCTTGCGCGAGGCGCGCGTGCCGCCGTGGGCGCGCGAACGCGCGATCCTCGTGCGCGCGGACGCGCTCGCCGCGGTGGTGCTGCCGCACGCGACCTGGATCGCCGCCGAGTACGCGGCCGGGCCTGGCGAGGCGGGCTTAAGCCTCCACTGGCGGGGCGCGCCGGCGGCGCTCATGCCGGCGCCCGCGCGCGCCAATCCGATTGAGCGCGAGCCCCCTTTCCGCTAGACTGATCTCCCGTCGAACAAGGGCCTTGCCGAGGCCCTTTTTCATTGGTCCTCAAGTCCCGACGGGAGCCTTCATGACACGCTTCGTGTTCGTCACCGGTGGAGTCGTGTCCTCGCTCGGCAAGGGCATCGCGTCGGCCTCCCTCGGCGCGATCCTCGAGGCCCGCGGCCTCAAGGTCAGCCTTGTCAAGCTCGATCCCTATATCAACGTCGACCCGGGCACGATGAGCCCGTTCCAGCACGGCGAGGTGTTCGTCACCTACGACGGCGGCGAAACCGATCTCGATCTGGGTCACTACGAACGATTTATCGACATCGACTTGTCCCGGTCGTCCAACG
>JANXZZ010000124.1 GCA_025355245.1 Pseudomonadota bacterium
CCGGCGCGCTGCCGCGCAAACTCGAGGATGTCGAGGCGTGGGTGGAAAAGGCGCGTCGCTAGCGCAGTGGCGGGAGATTGGGTGGCGCGGCGCCGCGCCACCGTCGGTAGCGCCGCCATCTGATTTCTTTGGGAGTAAGCCGATGCATAGACTTCGCTTCGCGCTGCAGACGGGCGCGGTACTGGCCGGCTTGTTCGTCACCTCGACGGCGGTCGCCGCCGTGCCGGCGGCGCCGAGCGGGCCCTCGTTTGCGGTTTCTTTTCCGGCGAGCCGCAGCGCTGCGCCGCTCGATGGGCGGGTGATCCTGCTCCTGAGCCGAGACCGCACGCGCGAGCCGCGCAGCCACGTAGCGTCCAACCTGCCGCTGGATACGCCGTATATCTTCGGGCTCAATGTCGAGGGCCTCGCGCCCGCGCACGCGGCCGTCCTCGACGAGGCGGCGTTCGGCTGGCCGGCGCGGCATTTTTCGGCGCTTCCGGCCGGCGACTACAATGTGCAGGCGGTGCTCAACCGCTACGAGACCTACCGCCTGGGGGACGGACGTACGCTCACGCTCGCGCCGGACCGCGGTGAGGGTCAGCAGTGGGCCACCAAGCCCGGCAACCTCTACTCGATACCGCTAGTGGTCCATGTCGATCCCGCGCATCCGGTGCGCACTGCGCTGCAGCTCGACCAGGAAAATCCGCCGATCAAGCCCAAGGCCGACACCGAGTGGATCCGCCACGTGCGGATCCGCAGCGAACTCCTTTCCAAATTCTGGGGTCGCGATGTCTACCTCGGCGCGCACGTGCTCTTGCCGAAGGGCTTCGATTCGCACCCCGATGCGCACTATCCGCTCATGGTCTTCCACGGCCACTACCCGGACGACATCTCGGAATTTCGCACCACGCCGCCGGACCCGGATCTGAAGCCCGTCTATTCGCCGCGCTTCCACCTCGCCGGCTACAACCGCATCGAGCAGCAGGAAGCGTACGCGTCCTACCAGAAATGGATCTCCGCGGACTTCCCGCGGTTCCTGGTGATCGAGATCGAGCACGCGAATCCCTTCTACGACGACAGCTACGCGGTCAACTCCGCGAACCTGGGTCCCTACGGCGATGCGATCAATCTCGAGCTGATCCCGGAGATCGAGAAGCGCTTCCGCGCGATCGGCGCCGGCTGGGCACGCTTCACCTACGGCGGATCGACCGGCGGCTGGGAAGCGCTGGCAACGCAGCTGTTCTATCCGGATATGTACAACGGCGCCTACGCGGCGTGCCCGGATCCGATGGATTTTCGCGGCTTCACGCTCATCAACCTGTACGAGGACAAGAACGCCTACACGCTGACCGGCGAGGCTTCGAGCGTCGAACGCCCGGGGTTCCGCGACAACATGGGCGAGGTGTACGCGACCCAGCGCGACGAGAACTACATGGAGCTCGCGCTGGGCGATCACGGCCGCTCGGGCGGCCAGTACGACATCTGGCAGGCCGTCTACGGACCGGTCGGCGCGGACGGCTATCCGCAGCCGATCTTCGACAAGCTGACGGGCGACATCGACAAGACGGTCGCCGCCTACTGGCGCGACCACTTCGACCTGTCGAACATCATCAGCCGCGACTGGCCGACGCTGGCGCCCAAGCTGCAGGGCAAGCTGCACATATTCGTCGGCAACGGCGACAACTACTACCTGACCGACTCGGTGTACTACGCCCAGGAACGGCTGGAGGCGCTGAAGCCCGCGTACGGCGGCGAAGTGCTGTACGGCGAGCGTGCGGAACATTGCTGGAACGGCGACCCGACGCTGCCAAATGCGTGGTCGCGCCTGCACTACAACTTTCAGTACTTGCCGAAGATACTGGCGCGGATCGCAGCGTCGGCGCCTGCCGGGGCGGACCTCAAGAGCTGGCGCTACTGAGCGCGCGGCCGCCGGCCGCCACAACGCGCCGCGCCCGGCGCAGCGCCGTGCGGATGCGAAGCGGGAAGGATTCAAGTTGGTCGGGGTGACAGGATTTGAACCTGCGACCTATACGTCCCGAACGTAGCGCTCTACCAGGCTGAGCTACACCCCGCCGATCACCGTGATCGGAGCCCGCGGGTCAGTACGAGCGACTGATCGCAAACCCCGCGAGCTGCCTGAGCGCTTCGGTGTGAACCGTATCGGGAACCGGTTCCAGCGCTGCAAGAGCCTGATCGACCTCGCCTTGAGCGAGTCGCGCAGTGTACTCAAGACCCCCAGCGGATTCAATCGCTTGTACGACGGCGCCGAGCTCGCTGAGGCCCCCCTCCTCGATGGCCGAGCGCAGCAGCGCCCGCTGTGCGGGGCTGCCGTGCTTAAGCGCGTAGATGACCGGCAGCGTCGGCTTGCCCTCGCTGAGGTCGTCGCCGACGTTCTTGCCCCGCTCGGCCGGATTGCCGCGGTAGTCGAGCGAGTCGTCCACGAGCTGGAAGGCGTTGCCGAGATGCCGCCCGTAGTCCGCGAGCGCGCGTTCGACGCGCGCATCGGCGCCGGCAAGCACCGCGGCGATCTGGGCCCCCGACTCGAAAAGGCGCGCCGTCTTGCGGTAGATCACGTCGAGGTAGCGCGCCTCCGTCGTCTCCGGGTCGTTTGCATTCATGAGCTGAAGGACCTCGCCCTCGGCGATCACGTTGGTCGCATCCGCCATGATTTCCATGACGCGCAGGTTCTTGAGCCGAACCATCAGCTGGAACGCGCGCGAATACAGGAAGTCGCCGACCAGCACGCTCGCCGCGTTGCCCCACACTTCGTTTGCCGTGTCGCGGCCGCGCCGCTGGTGGGAACCGTCAACGACGTCGTCGTGGAGCAGCGTCGCCGTGTGAATGAATTCGATAACGACCGCGCCCGGCACCTGAGCTCCGAGGGGCGCAAGGCCGGCCGCCCGGGCCGCCAGCAGCACGAGCAGGGGCCTTAAGCGCTTGCCGCCGGCACCAATGATGTAGTCGGAGACCTGGTTGACGAGCAGCACGTCGCTCGTAAGCTCCCGACGGACGGTCGAATCGACCGCCGCGAGGTCGGCCGTGACGGTGTTGCGGATACCCTCCAGAAGGGTCGGTTGTTGGGCGGCCATGGGGGCGGAATCGTACCGGCATTCGCTGCAGGGGCAAAATACGGGGTCCCCGCGGCCCGGCACGCGGTTTGACGCAACTCCCCGTAGTCATTAGAATTCGCGGTTCTTTCGACCGGGCCCAAGCCGGTCGCCTTGGGCCCCTGCGGCCCCGACTCGAGGAAGCTCGCATCATGTTCGCGGTCATCAACACCGGCGGTAAGCAGTACCGCGTCAGCGAGGGCACGGTCCTTCGCATCGAGAAGCTCACGGCCGATGCCGGCGCCAGCGTCGAGTTCGGCGACGTGCTGCTGCTCGGCGAGGGCGACAGCTTCAAGGTCGGCAGGCCCTTCGTGACCGGTGCCAAGGTCACTGCCACGGTGCAGGCGCACGGCAAGGCCGACAAGGTCAGCATCGTCAAGTTCCGGCGCCGCAAGCACTACCTGCGCCAGAAGACGCACCGCCAGCCCTACACCGAAGTCAAAGTCACCGGGATCGTCGGCTGATTGCCGGCGTCCGCAATCCTCTGGAGTAAAGTGCAATGGCACATAAGAAAGCAGGCGGCAGTACCAAGAACGGCCGCGATTCACACTCGAAGCGCCTTGGCGTGAAGCGTTTTGGCGGCGAAGCGGTGCTTGCCGGCAACATTCTCGTCCGCCAGCGCGGCACGCTCTACAAGCCCGGCCGCAACGTCGGCGTTGGCACGGACCACACGCTGTTCGCGCTCGTCACCGGCAAGGTGGCCTTCGCGAAAAAGGGCGCCGAGCAGCGTACCTACGTCAGCGTCGTCAACGAGTAACGCGGCGGCCCGGGCGCCCATGAGACCCCGGCCCTGCGCCGGGGTTTTTCGTTTGGAAGCTGCGCCTTCAGGGCCGGGGTTCTGGCATGAAATTCGTCGACGAAGCGCTGATGCGCGTCCAGGCCGGCCACGGAGGCCGCGGCTGCATGAGCTTCCGGCGCGAGAAATTCGTGCCCTTCGGCGGCCCCGACGGCGGTGATGGCGGCCTCGGCGGCAGCGTCTACCTGCGCGCCCAGCAGGGCATCAACACGCTCGCCGACTTCCGCATTCAGCGCGCCTTCAAGGCCAAGAGCGGCGAGGCCGGCAGCGGCAATGACCGCACCGGCGGTGGCGGGGACGACCTGTACGTGACCGTCCCGGTCGGGACGACGGTCATCGACGACGAGACCAGCGAGCAGCTGGGCGACCTTACCCACGCCGGCGACGTCGTGATCGTGGCGCGCGGCGGCAAGGGCGGCTGGGGCAATACGCGCTTCAAGTCGAGCACCAACCGTGCCCCCCGGAAATTCATGCCGGGCCTGCCGGGCGAGAAGCGCCTGCTGCGGCTCGAAATGCGCGTGATCGCGGACGTCGGGCTCCTCGGGCTCCCGAACGCAGGCAAGTCGACGCTGATCCGGACCGTGTCCGCGGCCCGGCCAAAGGTCGCCGAGTATCCGTTCACGACGCTCTACCCCAACCTAGGGGTCGTCAGCGTCGGGGAGAACCGCAGCTTCGTGATGGCAGACATCCCCGGCCTCATCGAGGGGGCGGCCGACGGCGCGGGCCTCGGCATCCGGTTCCTGAAGCACCTGCAGCGCACGCGCGTGCTCCTGCACCTCGTCGATATCGCGCCGCTCGACCCCGCGGCGGACCCCGTCAAGGACGCCCGCGCGATCGTCGCCGAGCTCAAGAAATTCAGTCCCGAGCTCGGCAAGCGCGAGCGCTGGCTGGTGCTCAACAAGCTCGATCTCATGACGCCGGAGGACGCGGAGGCGCGCTGCAAGGACATCGTGCGGCGGCTGCGCTGGAAGGGACCGACCCACCGGATCTCGGGGGCGACCGGGGCGGGCACCAAGGCCCTGTGCGATGCCCTGATGCGGCGCATCGAGGAGCGGGCGGCAGAGGCCGCCCTTGAGGCCGAGGACGCCTAGAAACGAGGCGGGCCGGTCATGGACCGGCCCGCTGCATGGTTTCCGACCCAGCGCGCGGGGCTAGCGTTACTTGAGCGCCTTGATGAGCGCCGACAGCCGGCTCTTGTGCCGGGCGGCCGTGTTGCGATGGATGATGCCCTTGTTGACCATCGAATCGATGACCGGCACGGCGGCCTTTACGGCGGCCTGGGCACCGGCCTTCTCGCCCGTGGCGATGGCGATCCGCCGCCGGGCCCACAACGTGACCCTGCGCTCCAAGATGCGTACGGCAATCAAGAAAGCGCGTGCCGCCATCGCCACGGGCGAGAAGGCCGGTGCCCAGGCCGCCGTAAAGG
>JANXZZ010000205.1 GCA_025355245.1 Pseudomonadota bacterium
CGCGGAGTCCAAGTCCATCCAGGCGACGTCGCTCGCGTAGTAGTCGTTGCTCTTGAATGCCGCGGCCCGCGTCTCGAGGAACTTCCTCAAGGTCGGTTCCCGGGTCAGCGCCGCCGCCTCGCCGAGGAGGCGCGCCGCCTCGAGGAGGTCGTTCTGGTACTCGAGGCTGTACGGCACCGCGCTCAAGCCCCCGCCCGCTCTGCGCCTGATCGTCGTGAAGAACCCGGTCGCCGCCTCGCGCTCGGTGGCCGGCAGTCCCTTCAGCCACGACTCGACCTCCGCCTTGGTCGCCTCGACCACGACGCGCAGTTCCTGCCAGGCGTCGGCGCGAAGCCCGAGCAGGGCGGGTTCTATCCGCCCGATGCGACCAAGGCAGAGGTCGAGGGCTGGCTCGCGACACTGACGGGTGCCGAGCGCGAGGCGGCGAGCGGATTCTTCACGACCGTACGGCGCCTGCCGTCGGGCCGACTGACCGCCGTGCCCTACAGCCTCGAGTACCAGAGCGAACTCGTCACGGCGGCGGGCTACCTGCGCGAGGCCGCGGCGCTGACCGGCCAGCCGACGCTGCGCTCGTTTCTCGAGAAACGGGCGGCCGCGTTCGCGAGCAACGACTACTACGCGAGCGACGTCGCCTGGATGGACCTGGCCTCGACGATCGAGCCCACCATCGGGCCCTACGAGGTTTACGAGGACTACTGGTTCAACTACAAGGCCGCGTTCGAAGCCTTCATCACGGTTGTCGACGCCGCGGAGACCGCGAAACTGGGGCGCTTCAACGGCGAGCTGCAGGGTCTCGAGGACCGGCTGCCGATCGACAAGCGCTTCAGGCGCGCGAAGCTCGGCGCCTATGCGCCGCTGCGGGTGGTGAACGTGGTGTTCTCCGCGGGCGATGGCAACGCCGGCGTCCAGGCCGCGGCCTACAACCTGCCGAACGACGAGCGGGTCGTGGCCGAGAAGGGCTCGAAGCGCATCATGCTGCGCAACTACCAGAAGGCGAAGTTCGAGAAGGTGCTGGCGCCGATCGGTGCGCGCGTGCTCGCGCCCGCCGATGCGGCCCTGGTCGACTTCGATTCGTTCTTCACGCACGCGCTCATGCACGAACTCATGCACGGCCTGGGTCCGCAGACCATCGAGGTCGGCGGTCGGGCGACGACGGTGCGCCAGGAACTCAAGGAGCTGAACGGCCTGCTCGAGGAGGCGAAGGCGGACGTCTCCGGCCTCTGGGCACTGCAGCAGCTGGTCGACAAGGGCGTGCTGCCGAAGGCCCAGGAGCGCGGCTTCTACGTGACCTTCCTCGCCTCGACCTTAAGGACCCTGCGGTTCGGGGCGACCGAGGCCCACGCCCGGGGCATGGCCCTGCAGCTCAACTACCTGATGGACGCCGGCGCCGTGCACGTCGACGCGGGCGGGCGGCTGGCCGTCGACTTCGGAAAGGTGCGGGCGGCCGTCGCCGGGCTGACCCACGAGATCATGACGGTCCAGGCGACCGGGGATTACGCCAAGGCCCGCGACTGGATCGGCCGTATGCAGGTGATCCGCCCCGAGATCCAGCGCCTGATCGATACCCTGACGGACCTTCCGGTCGACATCCGGCCCGAGTTCGTGACCGCCAACAGCCTCGATCCGCCCTGACGCGGCGCTTTCCGGCGGCGCTCGAGTCCCGTATAATCGGGCGGCTAGCGGGAACCGGCTCTGGCGGAGCGGATCCCTGAGATGAGGATGAAGCCCCCGAGGGGGCTTTTTCGTTTGGGCCGGCGGCGTTTGGCTGCGGCCTGCCGATCATGGGCCGAGGGCCCATTTTTTTGGCTCATTTTCCGGGGTCGGGCCCGCCGGCGCGATGCCGCGGGGTCGGCCGGAGTGTTTAGAGATGCGCGCGGCGCTGCTTGAGCTCCTCGAGCGCGATGTGGCGGCGCTCGGCTACGAGCTCGTCGAGCTCGAGTTCCACGCCCACCGGGGCGGGGGGCTGCTGCGCCTGTACATCGACCGGTCGGGGTCGACAGAGACGGACGGAGTGACGGTCGATGACTGCGCGGCGGTCAGCCGCCGGGTGAGCGAGGTTTTGGATGCATCGGACCGGATCCGGTCCGAGTACACCCTCGAGGTGTCCTCGCCCGGCTCCGACCGGCCGCTCAGGACGCCCGCGCACTTCGAGCGCTTCGCCGGCAGTCGGGTGCACGTCGAGACGGCGCTGCCGCGCAACGGCCGGCGCCGGTGGACGGGATTGTTGAGCGCGGTCGGCACGGAGGGCATTGCCCTTGAGGTCGACGGTGCAACGGTGGAACTGGGCTTTGGCGAGATACGGACGGCGCGGCTGGTACCCGAGTACGGCACGCGGCGGGAGTGAGTGAGATGCCGACCATTACGACGACCAAGATTACGCTCAAGGAAATCGTCGACGCTGTCGAAAGCGTCGCGAACGAGAAGAGCATCGACAAGGAGATCATCTTCGATGCTCTCGAAGCCGCGCTCGCCTCGGCCACGCGCAAGCGCCATGGCGATGACATTGACGCGCGCGTCTCGATCAACCGCAAGAGCGGCGACTACGATGCCTTCCAGCGCTGGAAGGTGTTTGCCGACGACTCGCGCGAACTCGAGTTCCCGGAGCGCGAGCTCAGGCTCGACGACGCGCTCGACGTCGACCCCAAAGCCGAAGTCGGTGGTTTCGTCGAGGTGCCGCTGCCGAGCGAGTCCTTCGGGCGCATCGATGCCCAGACCGCCAAGCAAGTCATCGTGCAGAAGGTGCGCGAGGCCGAGCGTGCACAGGTCGTCGAGGCCTACCAGGATCGGCTCGGCACCATGGTCAGCGGCATCGTCAAGCGCGTCGACAGGAACGGCATTTACGTCGACCTTGGCGCCAACGCCGAGGGCTTCATTCCGCGCGAGAACCTGATCCCGCGCGAGCCGATCCGCACGCAGGACCGGGTCAAGGCCTATCTTCGCGAAGTGCGCTCGGAGCCGCGCGGGCCGCAGCTGTTCCTGTCGCGCACCGCGCCCGAGTTCCTGATCGAGCTCTTCAAGCTGGAAGTGCCGGAAGTCGGGCAGGGGCTGATCCTGATTCTCGCCGCTGCGCGCGATGCGGGCGTGCGCGCCAAGATCGCGGTCAAGAGCCTCGACCCGCGCATTGACCCCGTGGGCGCCTGCGTCGGCATGCGTGGCAGCCGCGTCCAGGCGGTCTCGAACGAGATTGCCGGTGAGCGCGTCGACATCATTCCGCACGAGGAAAACGCGGCGCAGTTCGTCATCAACGCGATGCAGCCGGCTGAAGTGACCTCGATCGTGGTCGACGAGGATTCCCACAGCATGGACATCGCTGTCGCGGAGGAGAAGCTGTCGCAGGCGATCGGCCGCGGCGGCCAGAACATCCGGCTCGCATCCGAACTGACCGGCTGGAAGCTCAACATCATGAGCGAGCAGGCGGCTGACGAGAAGAGCGAGGCCGAAACGACGGCGTTGCGCGACATGTTCAAGCAGTCTCTTGAC
>JANXZZ010000225.1 GCA_025355245.1 Pseudomonadota bacterium
CGCCGGCATGAAGGCGGTTGCGATCCTCGGCATGCACTTCGCGGACAGCGTGCCGGCACTCGGGCTGCTCAGGTTCCTGCTCGGTATGAACGCGGCGGGCCTCTCGATCATCGTCGAGAGCTGGCTCAACGCGCTCGTGCCCAACGAGCAGCGTGGCCGGGTGCTGACGATCTACGTGCTGGTGTACGGGCTCTTCTTCGGCGGCGGGCAGCTCCTGAGCCAGAACCTCAACGTCGCCGGCCCCGAGGCGCTCATCATCGCCGCGATCGCGACCACGCTCGCGCTCGTGCCGATGGCCGGCATCGACGTGAAGGCACCGGTGCTGCCGAAGCGCGTGACCCTCGAGATCCTGAAGGCGCTGCGCACCTCGCCCGTCAGCGTGCTCGCTTGCCTCCTGAACGGCCTGGTGCTGACCGCGTTCACGACGGTGGGCCCGCTGTTCGGCGAGCGCATCGGCTTCGACCAGCAGCACATCATCCTGTTGATGGCCTGCGTCTCGCTCGGCGGCCTGTTCCTGCAGTGGCCGATCGGCTACGTGTCGGACAAGGTCGACCGGCTGTACGCGCTGATCGGGCTCGGGGTGGGCACCCTCGCGGTCTCCGTGCTGCTGGTGACGGTCGACCGGAACACGCCGTTCCTGCTGATGGCGCTGTTGTTCGCGATCTTCGGCGGCCTCGCCGAGAGCCTGTACGCGGTCGGCGTCGCGCACGCGAACGACCGCGCGGTCGTGGCCGACTACGTGGCACTGTCATCGACCCTGCTGTTCGTGTGGGCGCTCGGCGCCGCGATCGGCCCCACGACCGGGACGCTTGCGATCCAACTCACGACCCCGAGCGCGTTCTTCGTATACGCGAGCGCGCTAACGCTCGCGTTCACGCTCTTTGGCATCTGGCGGCTGCTGCGCCGGCGCGTCGACCGGGTCGTCGAGTCGCGCGAGGAGTTCCTCGCTTATCCGCAGACGTCCCCGGAGATCTACGCCTGGCTCCCGTACCACAAGGACGCGCCCGGCGACCCGCAACCCGACGCGCCGCTCGCCGGCACCGAGGGGCCGCCCGAGCGTCGCGAGCCCTGGCTCTAATGCGCGGGCTTGTCGGCCTTGAGCGCCTCGAGGAGTGAAGGCGCGGCGGCGGGCTTGAATGCGCGGAAGTCCTGGCCGAGGAGCGCGGCAATGGTCGCGGCGATCTGCGACTGGGTCACCGGCGCCACGTTGTGGCGCTCGCCGAGCGCGGCGGTGTCGGGCCCGACCACCGCGATCCAGATGTTCTCCGAGCCCTTCTCCTCGACGCCGTGGTCCTTCCACTCGACGAGCCCGCCGCCGCGGCCGTGGTCGGCCGAGATGATCAGCGTCGTCGAATCCTTGTATTCGGGGATCGACTGGACCTGCTTCCAGAGGTCGGCGACGAAGCTATCGAAGCTGTGCGCGGTTTCGAGGAAGGCGTCGTAGCGACCGACGTGCTGCCAGGTGTCGGTGTCGCCGTAGCCCACGAACAGTACCCGCGGGTGGTGGGTCTTCAGGTGATCTCGCAGCGCCACGTGCAGGAACGAGTCGAAGGGATCAGCGCCCTCGAGCCGGGTCGTCGTCTCGTAGAGCTCGGTCATGAGCTTGCCGCGCGGCGTGAGGTCCGACTTGTCGACCAGCGTCGCCCCGGCCCGGATTGGCAGGTGGCTGCGCTTCTCGTTGAAGATGTCGGCGAAGGCCTGCCAGGTGCCGAAGATCTCGACCTTGCCCGCGAACTCGGGCGTCGTGTTCAGCCACTCGAACACGCTCACGTTCGGGTTCGGGCCGAACTCGTTGGAGTTGATCTTCGGATCGGCGACCCCGCTCGACATCTCGTTGTAGCCGGGGTATGAGAACCACATCGGGTTGGTGACGTGCGCGACGCTGCCTGCTTTCTGGTTGCCGAACAGCTGGCCCTCGGCGGCCACGGTGCCCCACAGGAACGGGAACAGCAGCTTGCGGCGCACCTTCACGTCATCGCTCCAGTATTTCTGCTTGAGTTCCGGAATCGGCGTCCAGCTGCCGCCCTCCTTGTCATTGAGGAGCGTCGGATCGGCGCCGCTGAAGATTTCCTGCCAGCGCACGCCGTCGCTGATGACCAGGATCACGTTCTTGGTCTTGCCGGCCTCGGCGGCGCATGACAGGACGAGGGCGGCCGCGGCCGCGATCAGCAGTGTGCCCAACTTCAGCATGGTGGCTCCCGGTGGCGGACGCGTCTGGCGGTGGCCGACGATCCGCTGGAGAATAGAACTTCGCGACCTTCGGGGGAAATCGAAATGGCTGTGACCCGAACGGTAATCCTGCGCAGGGCAGCCCTGCTCGGTGCGCTCGTGGCCGCGAGCGCGGCGCTCGCCGCTCCCGCGACGGTCCGGGCCGCGGACACTCCCGCCCCTGCGGGAATCCTGCACGTGGGCTCGGTGGACCTCACGGCCTGCGGCACCCACCAGGGCTATTGCGGCACGCTCACCCGGCCGCTCGACCCGCTCGGCCTCGCGCCGGGGTCGATCACGATCTACTACGAGTTCTACCCGCACCGCGATGCGGGCGCCGCGACCGGCGCGCTGGTCGCGGGCGAAGGCGGACCCGGCTATCCCACGACCGAGACCCGCGATGCCTACCTTGCGCTGTTCGAGCCCTTGCGCGGTCCGCGCGACGTGATCCTGATGGACAATCGCGGCACCGGTCGCTCGGGAGCGATCGATTGCACGCGCCTGCAGCGGGATCCCGTGCCGACGATCGCCGCCATGGCGGCCTGCGGCGCGCAGCTCGGGCGCACGGCACCCCTCTACAGCACGGCCTACGCGGCGGACGACCTCGCCGCGATCCTCGATGCCCTCGGCGCGGGCCCGGTCGACCTCTACGGTGACTCCTACGGCACCTTCTTCGCGCAGCTGTTCGCGGTGCGCCACGGCGAGCGGTTGCGCACGCTGACCCTCGACGGCGCCTACCCGCTGCTCGGCGCCGACATCGCGTGGTGGGCCGGCTACGCGCCGGCGATGCGCAACAAGTTTGACCGCAGCTGCGAGCGCTCGCCCGCCTGCCGCGCGACCCCGGGCTCCTCGATGGAGCACATTCTGCCGGCGCTCAAGGAACTGCGCTCGCGCCCGTTCCACGCTTCGGCGACCGACGCCGACGGCAAAGTGGTCGAGTTCACCGCGAACGCGGGCGCGCTCGCGACCGTGATGTTTGGCGCGGCGCCCGCCTACGCCACGCTGCGCGAGACCGACGCCGCGGCGCAGGCCTTCGACAACGGCGACCGGCTGCCGCTCCTGCGGCTCATGGCCGAGGCCGCCTCCGCCGTCGATGCGCGCGACGCGGCGCAGGACCCCAAGCAGATGAGCGAGGGCCTCGCCGCCGCGGTCAGCTGCCAGGACTCGCCGCAGATCTTCGACATGCGCCTGCCGCCCGAGGCGCGGCGCGCCGCGCGCGACCGCGCGCTCGGCGAACGGCGCAAGTCGCACCCGGACACCTACGGCCCGTTCACGATCGATGAATACCGCGCGATGCCGCTCGACTACACGTTCATCGAGCAGTGCGTGGCGTGGCCGGTCGCCGATGCCGCGCATCCGGCCTCGCACGTGGTGCCGGACGATGCGAAGTTCCCGGCGATCCCGGTGCTCGTCCTGTCCGGGGAGCTCGACAACATGACGCCGATGTCGGACGGCGCGGCCGCGGCCGCGCAGTTCCCGCGCGCGCGCCACGTGATCGTGTCGAACGGCCTGCACGTGAACGCGCTCGCGAATGCGCGCAGCCCCTGCGGTGCCGACGTCGTCCGCAGCTTCATTGCCGATCCCGGCGATGAGGCCGGGGCCGCGCGCGGCGCGCGCTGCGCGAGCGAGGCGCCGCCCGTGCGCCTCGCGCCCGAATTCGTGCGCGACTACACCCATGCGACGCCCGCCGAGCCGGTGGCGGGCAATCGCGCGAACCCGAAGGGGCTGCTGATCGCGGGCGCCACCGTCGCGACGCTCGGCGACCTGCTGCCGCGGCTCGCGGCGAATGCGAGCGGGCACGGCGTCGGGCTGCGCGGTGGCCGGTTCACGGTCAAGGTGGATGGCGAGGGTCGCAGCCACGCGCGCTTCACCGCGCTGCGCTGGGCGGAGGACCTGTCGGTATCCGGGACGCTCGACTGGACGCCCCACAAGGGCGAGGCGGTCGCGCACGTGCACGCGCGCACCAAGGGCGGCGTCGCCGGCCGGATGACCGTCAGGTTCACCGAAGGCGAGCCCGATGCGCGCGCGCGCATCGAGGGTCGCGCGGCGAGCGCAAAGCTGCTCGCCGAGGCACCGGCACCGTAGCCCTCAATAACCGCGAGCCACGCGCATGCCGCTGTCCGAATCGTACGAATACCCGAGGCGCCGGAGCGTCGAGATCGAGGTCCCGCTCGGCCTCAAGGGCTGGGGCATTCCGCGCGGGCGCCGATTGCGCTTAGCGCTGTGGAGCGTCGCCCTGCTCTGCCTTCCGTTCGTCGCCGCGCGCTATTCCGAGACGGGAACGTTCTGGATGGTGACGCTGCTGGTTGCGGGGTTCGAGCTCATGCTGCTGCTATTTTCATCGATGCCCGGCCAGTCGCAGGTCCTCAAGGACACCGCAGTCACGAATGTCTACAGCCGCGGCTACCTCTGGTTCTGCGCGAACTTCTTCAGCCTGCTGATCGGCACCGTCATTTTCCTGCTCTGGCGCCGGTTCCCCGGATGACTCTGCCGATTGGCTGACGAATCACGATGAACATCCGAGCAGCAAGCGCAACCGACTTCGAGCAGATCTGGCCGATCTTCCACGAGATCGTCGCGGCAGGGGACACCTATGGGTATCCCCACGAGACCACCCGGGAACAGGCGCTTGCCATCTGGGTCGGCGCGCCGCGCAAGACCTTCGTCGTCGAGGAGGACGGCCGCGTGCTCGGGACCTATTTCATCAAGACCAACCAGCAGGGACCCGGCGATCACGTCTGCAACTGCGGCTACATGGTCTCCGCCTCCGCCCGCGGGCGCGGCCTCGCGACTGCGATGTGCGAACACTCCCAGCAGATCGCCCGCGAGCTCGGCTACCGGGCGATGCAGTTCAATTTCGTCGCATACAGCAATTCGCGCGCGATCGCGCTCTGGAACACGCTCGGTTTCGCGACGGTCGGCCGCCTGCCGCAGGCCTTCAGGCACCCGAGCCTGGGCTACATCGACGCGTTAGTGATGTACAAATGGCTCGAGCCGTGAAAGACCGCGGCAGCGGCAACGAGGCGCGGCGTCAGCAGCGCCTTCGCGCGGCTCCGCGCCTTGAAACCCCCGCAGCAACTGCGGGTCGCGCTCGACGTCTGCCCGTACCGCCGGGGCGCTGACGCGAACGCGCGGTTGAAAGACGCATGAGACGCCGCCGCGCCGCAGGCTGGATCGCAGCCTTGCGCTGCAATTCGCGCGTCAGGCCGACGCGCTCGGGGTCGTCGCCGCCGCGCCGCTTGCCGTTGTCGCGGCCGCGACGCTCTGCAGCAACCGGGCCGCGACCGTCTCGGTCACCGTGAGGCTGGCGCCCACCACCGCACCCGCGAGCAAGTCGAGCTTCGCCTTGGCCGAGATCGTGACCGTCCCGGACTGCGTGGTCGTGCCGAGCGTCGCGAGAACTGCCTTGAGGTAGGCGTTGATCTGGTCGAGCAGCGAGGGCGTCGCGCCCGTGGTCGGTCCTGCCGGGGACGGCGCAGCCGGGGTCGTCGTCGGCGTCGCGGTGCCCGAGCTCGCGTCCGCGCCCGTCGCCGCAGCGATGCTCGGCACCGTCGGCGTCGTCGGCGTCGATGCGGTCGCAGGACTCCCGGAGTTGTCGGTCACCGCCGGCGGCGTCGCGGCGGACGTCGCCGGCGTCGGGGACGTGGCCGCCGCTGGGGTCGCCGTCGGGGTCGCCGACCCGCTCAGCTGCAGGCTTTCGGTCTCGGAAAGGCGGATCGCGACGCGGGCGATCTCGGTCGGGTCGACCTGCAGCGCCGCGCCCGCGGCGAAGGCACCGGCGGCGTCGCCCGAGAAAAACTGGGTCGCGAGCGTGTCGACCTGGGCGAGAACGTCGTTGATCGCTTTGAGGTCATCCGCCGAAAGTGTCCCGTTGACCGCGACGCTGAAGCGGCTCGAGGTGGAGGTTCCCTGCGCCGCGTAGGCCGCAGCACCGGTCGCGCCGGAGCTCGAGCCGCTCAGCGTGCCGCTCGCGCTGTTGCGCAGGCGAATGGTGACGGCACTGCCGTCCTGGAGCTGGAACTGGATCGTGCCCTTCTCGACGATGCGGTAGCTGCCGGCCGAGCTGCCGTCGGCCGCGCTCGTCTCGTTGGTGCCGGGCGTGCCGGTGGTCGCGGGCGTGCTGCCGCTCGAGGATCCGAGCGACGAGGAGCCGTTCGCGGGCGCGGCGAGCGAGGCGGCG
>JANXZZ010000247.1 GCA_025355245.1 Pseudomonadota bacterium
GCTCCGGCCGTGGCGGGCGCCGACGTGGATCATCGCGGCCGGCGCGATCCTGTCCTTCGTCAACTTGGCATTCATGGGCTTCGGCGCAGACAGCTATGGCCGCGGCACGCTCGTCACCGGGCTGCTGTTCGCGAGCCTGATCCTGCCGGTGTTCGTGTGGCGCCACTTCATCCAGGACCGCGGCCAGTTTCCGCCGGCGATGATCGAGGACCTCGAGCTCGGCAGCGATGGGCGCGCCGTGACGCGGGCGGGTATCCTCCCGTACGTTGTCCTGGTGCTCGGGGCGCTGGTCGTGTACGTCACGCACCGGCTGGCCGTGTATTGAAGTACAGCGACCCGGCGCACGGACGACTCGGTTACGCGGAGTACATGCGATGCTGATCACTGGTATCAAGAGCAAGCCGGTCTATGCGCCGCTTGCGCCGGACGTCGGCGGCCGTCATCACGTGCTGGTTGGCCACGGCGTCGGTGGCGAGCCGCTACTGCGTGTCATCGCCGCACTTCGGGATTCCGGCGGTGGTCGTGCATCGCGGCGGCTGCTCTACGCCACCGATCAGGGCGTGGCCGGGGTGGCTCTCGACGCCGTACGCACTGCCGACGTCGCCGAGGTGCGTTGTTTCCCGGCGACGCGCGCGCTGCTTGCGGACCTGCGGGAGACATTCGAATCCGCGCTGATGGGCACGCGGCTCTACGTCGCGGGTCCGGAAGCCTTCATGGGGCTCGTGATGCGACTCGCCGCGGAGTTCAACCTCAACCGCGACGAGATCCGGGCCGAGGAATGCGGCTCGCGCGCGCGCCGCGTGCATTGCATCCATTGCCGGGTGGCCACCGAGGAGGTGCGCACGAACATCGTCCAGTGCACCGGCTGCCGTCGGTGGCTGATCGTACGCGACCACTACTCACGGCGGCTGGCCGCCTACATGGGAGTGATGGCGGATGCCGAGGCGCCGGGGGAGCTGCCGGAGATCCGTGAGGTGTTCGTATGAGCCACGCGAACACCATCGCAGTGCGCGTCAGCGCCATCCACCAGCGCACGCCGCTGATCAAGCACTTCGTCCTGGTGCCGGTCGCCGGCGGGTCGCTGCCGGCGTTCTCCGGCGGTTCCCATATCATCGTCGTGATGCGCGGCGCCGGCCGCGTGCACCGCAACCCGTATTCGCTGCTCAGCCCGCCGAACCGGCTAGAGGCGTACGAGATCGCCGTGCGCCGCATGGAAGTGTCGCGCGGCGGATCGGCGTTCATGCACGAGCAGCTGCGGGTCGGCAGCGAGCTCGAGATTACTCATCCCGTGAACCTCTTCAACCTCGACAAGCTGGCGCGCAAGCACGTGCTGATCGCCGGCGGCATCGGTATCACGCCGTTTATGGCGCAGATGGAAGACCTCCACGGCGGCACGGTGCCCTACGAGCTGCACTACTCGGTGCGGGCACCCGAACACGCCGCATTTCGCGAGCAGCTCGTTGGCCGGCATGGCGCGCGAGTGAGCATGTACTACGATAGTGCCGGCGAGGAGTGCGACCTCGGTGCACTGCTCTCGAACCAGCCGCTCGGCACGCACGTGTACTTTTGCGGGCCGGCCGGGATGATCGACAAAGTCGTGGCCACGGCGCGGGGCGCCGGGTGGTCGGAAAGCCACGTCCATTGGGAGCAGTTCAGCGCGCCTCCGGTCGGCGACGCGTTCGAAGTATTTCTGGCCAAGTCCGCCGTGCGGGTCAGCGTGCCACCGGACCAGAGCCTCCTCGAGGCCATCGAGGGCGCCGGCGTCGATGCGCCGTATCTGTGCCGCGGCGGCGTGTGCGGCGAGTGCCGCACGCAGGTGATCGAGGTCGACGGCGAACTCGTTCACAACGACCATTTTCTGTCGGCCGATGAGAAGGCCGCCGGGCGCCTGATCATGCCGTGCGTCTCGCGTGCGCATTGCACCAAACTGGTCCTCGATCTCTAGCCGCGGAAGGGGATGCTCATGAGCGTGGTATTCAAGCCAGACGAGACGTTCCGGGACGATTTCACGTTCCGCAACAGCCGCCACGCGATTCGGCGCTTCCCGCTGCCGTTCGCGGACGACGGCTACATGTACTCGGTGAACATCGAACCGCATGCGCCGGGGCCGAAGGGGTCGGTGACGGAGTTCGCGATCGACGTCGACGAGCACTATGTTGCCGAATGCAAGGACCGGGAGATCGTGCTCAAGGAGGACCCGCTGCGCTTTCAGGCGCTGCCGCACATGATGAGCGCGCAGTGGGACGTGCTTGAGCTGATCATGGAGTCGCTGTCGCGGGACTACCCGGAACTGTTCTCGCTCACCAAGACGGGCAACCGCTGGTCGTGGCACAACCGGCCGCTCGGCATCCGCAACGAATTCACGTTCGGTGATCCGAGCACGCTGCCGCGCGAGCCGCTCGACTACATCGGGCGCCAGGTGCAGGGCGACTGGGTCATCATGGACCAGCGCGAGGGCGACTTGTTCGCCGAGGCGGGCATCGTCACGACGCCGGCCGACTGGTCCTTGGACTTCGATGTCGGCATGACGTTCAAGGAGTGGCACGGGCCCGTGCCGCTCGCCCATGAGCTCGGCGTGTTCGAACGCGCGCTCAAGTTCCTGCTGAACCTGCGGCTCAACGAGCCGGTCCGGCGGCTCAACTGGACGATGACGATCAACCCACGCCTAGACACCTCGCCGGAGTTCTATCCACGCTGGGGACAGGACCGTGCGTCGGTGACCCCGGAGAACGTGGCCGATAAGTCTCACCTGCGCGTCGAGCTGCAGGGGCTGTGGCGCCTGCCGCGCAGCAACGGCATCGTGTTCAGCATCCGCTGCTACCTGATCAGCGTGCGCGAGCTCGCGACCGTGCCGAAGTGGGCGCGGCGTGTTCACCGCGCGCTCAAGGGGCTGCACCCGGCGCTCGTCGACTACAAGGGGCTGACTCGCTACCGCGACACGGTGGTCAACTGGCTCGCCCAGTACGACGACGGCACGCCGACCTCGCCCGGTCCCGGACCGGATTGAGCCGGCGCGGCAGTTCCGAGAGACCTCGGCACCCTCTCGTTCAAGCACTCGGCGCGGCCCGGCGCGCGATCATCAACGGAGACAGAGCATGGCACTCAGCTGGCGTACCACCGTCCTCGCAGACCGTCACCGGGCCCTCGGCTCGAAGCTCGAAGACTGGAATGGCATGGGGACGGCCTGGACGTACGACACGGACATCGCATCGCACCATCTGGCGATCCGGACCAAGGCCGGACTGATGGACGTGTCAGGCCTCAAGAAGCTACACCTGGTCGGGCCGCACGCCGCGGCGATCCTGCAATTCGCGACCAGCCGCGACGTCGGCAAGGTCTATCCGGGCAAGTCCGTCTACGCGACAATGCTGAGCGAGTCCGGGCATTTCATCGAGGACTGCGTGCTGTACCGCACCGGACCGAATGCCTGGATGGTGGTGCATGGCAGCGGTGCGGGCCACGAGACCTTGGCGGCGCTCGTCACGGGGCGCAACGCCGCGATGATCGTCGACGAGGACCTGCACGATCTGTCGCTGCAGGGGCCGGTGGCCGTCGAATTCCTGGCCAAGCACGTGCCGGGTATCCGCGATCTCAAGTACTTCCACCACATGCCCGCCACGCTGTTCGGTCGGCCCGTCATGATCTCGAGGACCGGCTATACCGGCGAGCGCGGTTACGAGCTCTTCTGCAAGGGCGAGGATGCCGGGCTTATCTGGGATACGGTGCTGTCGGGTGGCAAGTCGATGGGTATCATCCCGACGTGCTTCTCGACGCTCGACTGGTTGCGAGTCGAAAGCTACCTGCTCTTTTATCCCTACGACATGTCGCAGATGTATCCCTTTGACAAGGACCCCCCCGGGGACTCGCTGTGGGAACTGGGCCTCGATTTCACGGTGAGCCCGGGCAAGACGGACTTCCGCGGCGCCGACCAGCACTGGCGCCTCAAGGGCAAGGAGCGGTTCAGGATCTTCGGGCTGCTGGTCGACGGCCAGGTTGCCACCGATCTCGGCGACGAGGTCTACGCCGGCGGCAAGAAGGTCGGCGTCATCACCTTCGGCATGTACTCACAGCTGACGAAGAAGTCGATGGCGATCGCGCGGCTCGACGTTCCGGTGGCAGTGCACGGAACTCGCCTCGAGGTCCGCGGCAAGAACGTCAAGGGACCGGCGATCGCCCACACGCTCCCGTTCGACGACCCGGACAAGAAGAAGCGGACGGCGGTCGGTTAGGCTGTTTGCCCCGGGTCGCGGACGAGGAGCACCGGCACCGGCGTCATGCGCACTACATACTCGGCATCACTGCCGAGGACGAGCCGTCGCAGCCCTCGGCGGCCGTGCGTGCCAATGACGATCAGATCCGCGGCCCAGGTCTTGGCGTGTTCCACGATGAAGTCACCCGCTTGGCCACCGACGCCGCTGAGCATGATGGTCTCGGCGTCGAGCCCCTCGCGGCGGACGAGTTCCTGGGCTTCCTTCAGGGCGGCTTCGCCGTCGGCGCGCAAGGTTACCTTGAGATCGGCGGCATAGACTCCGCCGCGAACGGGCTCGGCCTCGTTCACGACGTGGACGAGGCGAATCTGGCTCTTGTGGCTACGTGCGATGCGTATCGCCTCGCGCAGTCCCAAGGTCGCCGTCGGGCTGCCGTCGATTGGAACGAGGATCCTGTCGTACATCGCGAGTCGCTCCGCGTGCCCACTCGGCGGCCCAATGTACCCGATACGGGCTGAGGGTTGATCGTGGCAACTACGCAGGGCCGGGGTGTGAGATTCGCTGCGGTTCGGGAGTGTCACCGGAGTCGGGCATTTGCGGAGTTCTCCGGTCGCCTTGGCGGCCCAAATTCTACGGTCCGATCAACGACGACGGAGCTTTGCAGTTCAACGGCGTCAAATCACTGACCCGCTTCTACGTCGCGCGGCGAAAGGCTTCCATGCGGCGACGGGCCGTCAGGGGGTCTGGCACCACGTCGAAAAGCGCCTGTGGCTCCCCATGAGGCGCCGAGCGCATTGACGATGAGTCGGCCGGCCGTGATGCACGTGATCTTGTTCGCGCGGTCGAAGGTGGGGGCGATCTCCACGACGTCGAGGCCAACGATGCGCTGTCACTGTGCCAAGGTACGGAGGAACGGCGGGAGTTGCGCGTAACGCAGACCGCCGGGTGCAGGCGCCATGACAGCCGGCATCTCCGTCGGGTCGACCCCGTCGGCGTCAGGTGTCACGTAGACGAACGACGCAAGCATAGTTCACCCTCATCGGAGCAGCGCAGTTCCGGACGTATCAGGAATGGCTGGCAAATTTCGCGCGGATGCCGGTCGGCGTTCCCGGGGCAAATCGTTCGGCAACTCGGCGCTTTGCGCTTCGAAGCGGAGAATTCCCCGCAAGCCGTGGGCCTGCCCGCCGGGACGATCTTCCACACAATGCTCCAAGCGCTGACGTACTCGCCCTGAGGCCTATGCGCTTCCAGCCGGTCCAGCCGGTCCAGCCGGTCCAGCCGGGTTCTCGGCGATTCCGACTCCACCTTAACGTCACGTTGGGCTGTCAGCGGCCCCGATTCGTGGAAGCGACCGGCATTCGTCGAGCTCACGGCGGCGGCTCCGACCCGGCCGTCGCTGAACGAGCGCGCCCTCTCGGCGCGAAATCGGCGAAGCCACCGCGCCGCCGATCTTGGCCATAGGAAGGCTGCTTACCGATGCAGCGATCCCTGAGCATTTGCGAGCGCGGTCGTCAGAAGCTATAGCCGATCTTGACTCCGATGACCCGCGGGTGCATTGGCGTCTGCGCAACGATGTACTGATCGGCATTCGTGAACAGACTGGTATTCGCGTTGGCCAGATTCTCGGCGTAGAGCTGCGCGTTCCAGGCATCCTTGGAGACACCGAATGCGGCGTCAATATTCGTGAAGGGAGGATCCTCGAACCGCAGCCGGGTCGTGCTGACGAACCCCTGCGCCGCGATCGTCGGATTCGCTCCGGCCTGCGTGAACGAGTGGCCGCTGTGGGCAACGCCTGCCTGCACGAATGTCTGGTAGTCGCGAAGCGTGAAGTCATAACGCGCGCGCAAGCTGAACTGCAGCGGCGGCGAACTGGCGGTCGGCGCACCAATCGGGCCGAAGGGGTTGACGACCGGCGTGCAGCTGGCGCCCGCGCTGTTACAGGTCTCCGTGATGGGCTTGCCGTAGTTCACGCTGAGCGGGTTCTGATCGATCAGGGCGGGCGAATTGGTCTGTTCGCTACGGTTCCAGGATGCCGAGCCCTGTACGGTCAGTCCCCTTATGACCTTCGCGACGATCGAGGTCTCGATGCCCTTGACCACGAAGTTCTGCCCGTTCGTGTCGAAGGTCACGTTGCCGGCGACGCCGGGATCGAGGAAGCTGACCTGCACGTTGTTCCAGTTCTCCCGGTATACCGCACCGTTCCACTGCAGGCGGTGGTTGAACCATTCGGACTTCCAGCCGATCTCGTTGTTCGTCAGGCTATCGGATGTGTAGCCCTTGGGGACGGCGAACTGCTGCACGCCATCGGGTCCGTAGGCGTGGAGGGACCCGCCATTCTGATTGAAGCTGCCAGGTCGATAGCCCTGGGAGAACGTGTAATACAGCATGGCGTCTGGCGTCGCGTGCCAGGTCAGGTTCACGCGATTGCGTGTTCCGGACTCCGTACTGTGTAGTCCGGAGGTGTCGAAGTTGAAGGACGTGGCCGTACACCCGTTCGGCGGCGTTCCCTGCTCAAAGCAGCCGAATCCCTGCGTGAGGCTGCCCACCTGCGAGTTGGTGAAGCGGAAATAGCGCGTTCCCAGGGTGAGCGTCAACGCCTTCGGCACGATGTCAAAATCCGCGGAGGCGAAGAAGGCGGTCTGTTTGGTCACGCGCAGCGCGTCCGGGTAGAACGAGACGTTGGGGGCCTGAATTCCGGGACGCCCAACGGTCGCGCCGGGGACGGTGCCGATGTTCGAGAGGCAGCCGCTGTTGCCGGGCGTTCCGAAGGAGCCGTTCGCCGTGCAGGCCGGCATGGTTGTCTCGACCCACTCGGTCTGGTCGTAAACCTTGTTGTCCTCGACGAACGCGCCGACGATGGCCCGCAAGCGCCAGTCCTCAGGCGTGCTGAGGCGAAACTCGTTCTGCAAGTGCTCGTTCTTTTCCAGCACCGTGTTCCAGGTGGTCAGAGGCGAGTAGCAGGTCGACGTGAGGTTCGGATCCCCCTTGCCGCCGTTGACGTTGGCACCCGTTCCCGGGCCGTAACACTGGTAATAGTCGGCGTAGAGACCGCGCGCATAGTTCGTGTAGTCGGCAATCTGATGCACGGTGCGGACCAGGTAGCCGCCGGTGTAGATCGCCTTCAGCACGCCAAGCTTGCCGTTGACGGTCCAGGCAGTGTTCGAGAACTTGTCGACGTCGAACGACGGGGTGAACTGCGTGACCTGCAATGGCTGCAGCGGCGCGCCGTCCGATGCATTGGGCTGCTGGTAGAAGACGCCATCGGCCCGCATATTCTGGTACGTCTGGGTGATCAGGGCGCTCCAGTCGTCGTTGAACTTGTACAGCAGTTCGGCGCGGACGCCCTTGTAGGTGACCGGATTGATGGCTCGCGCGGCGAAGCTGTAATTGTTGATCACCGGGCTCCCTGCCGGCACGCACCAGCCGGAATTCGGCAGGCCGTCTGGGCACTGGCCGTTGACCGCCGGGTAGTTCGCGTAGTGAATGCCGAGGTCCGTGTTCTTGCGAGTGAACGTCGCCGGCACGTTGTCGATGTAGCCGCCGCGGCTGTCGTTGTAGAACACAGCGCGCACCGCCATCCTGTCCTGGATCAACGGCAGATTCAGCACCGCCGTCAGGCTTGAGCTCGGATCGCCGTGGGCGGTCGTGCTGTAGCTGGCGCCGACGGTCGCCTCGGTCTTGTTGAGCTTCGGCTCGTTGGTGATATAGCGGATGACGCCTGCCTCGGCGCCAGCGCCGAACAGCGTGCCCTGCGGCCCCTCGAGCACTTCGATGCGGCTGATATCGACGACGTAGACATCGAGATTTCGCGACGGCAACTGCACGGACTGGTTGTCGAGGTAGACCGCAACGTTCGGGAAGTAACCGGTGGAGCCACTGCCCTGGTACTGCTGAGCTCCGGCGCTCAGACCACGCATGTAGATTTCGCTCTGTCCCGGGCCATTGCTCGCCGACGAAACGTTCGGCAGATACTTGACGTAATCGTCGAAGTTCGTGATGTTGAGTTGCGCGAGCGCGGTCTCAGTGAACGCCTGCATCGCGATCGGCACGTTCTGTATTCCCTCGCTGCGGTGCTGCGCCGTAACGACGATTTCCTCGATGGATCCGACTTCGGCGGCGCTGCTCCCGATCGCCGGCGGCGCCCCGACGGCCCCGCCAGATGTGCCGGCCAAAATCGCGCCGATGGCGTAAGAAAGCTTCCAGCTCATTGACTGTTCTCCTAGGCTCGCTGTAGTTAGGGCCAATCGCCTCAGTCGATTGATGCGTCACAACCCGGCAGAGACTGGGCCGCGCAAGCCGTCAGTGCCACCGCTGCCGGCATTCTTCGACATCGCGCCCTCCGATATCCCGTCTGCTTCTGCCACGGGCGAGGCTCTGGATGGCGTGACCGGTGCTGCAGCAAGGTCCGCCGGTCGGCTGGTCGAGGTGGTCGCGTTCGGTGCCAATGGATTCATTCGAATGGGTGCATTCTGAGGAACGACGGTCCTTTGTACAAGAATCGTATCAATAGCGCGCTGGCCGGCCTCAGGCGGCCTCGGTCGTGCGGCCAGAGAGAGTCACCAATGACCGGAGCGCTCCATTGTCGGCCGTTCGAACAGTGCAGTTGCTCGCTCAGGCCGCCATAGCGGCCCGGCGCGCCTGGCACTGAATGCTGTGGCGGAGCTCGACGCGGGAATTGCCGTGGCCTGCGGGAGTTTCGCCTGTCCGGGCGCGGCCCCGAATTGGGGCTGCCGCGGAACGCCTCAGTTGCCGTGGCGGTTCGGATTCGACGGCTCACTCCAGAACGATGAGGCGCTCTGGTGTAGGTCGCCAAATCAGCGGCCTGCTTCGACATCCCGCGGCGAAGAGGTTTCCTCGGGGCGAGGTCGACTCGCCGCGTCGAGCATGGCCCGCCCCGCAGCGGGATCGGGCTTCAGCTGCTCGCGTAGGGAGTAAATCTCACACTCTTCGACCACACGGATCCCGCCGGGCGGCGCGCCATTCAGTCCGGACGGGAGCGGCGAGCGGCGCGGTGATCGGGGTGCGCCGTGAGAGCCTTCAGGCTCGCGAGGCAGAGCTCCCGAAATCCCGCACTGACCCGCGGATCGTCCGCGACGACCTGCCAGTAGTCCTCGGCGAGCGCGCGCGCCTGCGGCCACGCCGCGAGGGTGGCCGACGTCGGGTCAGGCGGAGTGAAGACGCGTGCGACAACCTGGTCGTGCTCCGGCGCGAACAGCATCGGCAGCATGTCGTAGATCGGCGCCAGCCGGAAGGTGCCGCGATAGTCGTCGTAGAACGCAAGGTTGCCAAAGTGCCGATCGCTGTTGGCGATCAGCGCACCGAACACGTCGGCGAGGCGCACCTGTTCGAGCGTCGAGGCGTCGAGGCACCGATCCGCGTGCAGTCGCGTTGCCGAGGCCACCCAGCTGTCGAGCGTGCCGTAGCGCGCCATGTCGATGGCGAGCAGCGAGGTGACGCCGATGCGCCCGATCGCGCCGTGGCGGTCGAAGCGCGCGACCTCGAGATAGGTGCGCTCGTCGAACTCGTGGATGGCGGATTCGCACGTCGGCACGCCGGCACGTCCGAGGGCGGAGTGCGCCAGGTGCTCCGCAACCAGCAGATCGGACCAGCGCTCGCCGACGGCGGTGCCGCGGGGCGGGGAGAACTTGACGAGGATCGGACGCGGCTCGCCGTCGTGCTCGACGACCGCGGCGAACTTCGGATGCTCGCCATGCGCGGACGATCCCGGCAGCCCGCCCTCCATGACGACCTCCGCGAGCTCCGGGAAGCGAGTGGCCCGCCGGTCGGCGGCGATCACCGGCCGCTGACGGTTGCCGGCGAGGTAATCGTCGAAGGCCACGTTGCCGACGACGAGGTCGCCGACCGTGTCGGAGCCGCGCTGCGTCAGATAGCGGAGGTAGTGATCGTCCGTCCAGTCGTGCACGCGTGTCGGCAGGCGAAACTCAGGGTAACGTCGCGGGACCGCGCGGCCGAGAAATCCGCCGGGACGCTGGTCCTGCAGGAGATAGGGCATGGAGTCGGTGACGCCGCCGATCGTGACGCCGGCGTCCAGCGCAGCGGGTTGGAGCGCGATGAAATAGTGGCCGGCCGCCAGCGCGTGCAGCGTGCCGAGTTCGTGGATCTCGCCGCCGCGATCCACCTGACGCAGCGGCCACTGCGAGCCGATGCCTTCGAGGTCGCGGCGCAGCGCGTAACGCGCGCCGCGCGTCGTGCCGATCCGCAGCACGCGGCCGTCCTCGGTCAGCCGGCGCAGGCTTCGCGCGACCGCCGATTGCGATACGGCGAGCGCCTCGCTGAGCGCCGCGGCAGGCAGGATGCCGCGGCTCAGGCGCGTCAGGATCGGGTGCGTGAGCGGAGCATGGGCCATGCCGCAACTCTACCAGATAATCGACTGTAAAAATGACTAGATACTATCTCAAATAATGCAATAAAAATAATACGTTACATAGATATTGGAGCGTAGAACGACCAGATAATTGTGGAGTCCCTGCCTGTGAGCTCCGGTACGCATCGGTTCACGCGGGACCGGGAGACGCCCGCCACAGGCGGAATGCCAGTGTACCGAGCGCGACCTGGTTGATGGCTATCCCGATCCAGACCTCTACGACGCCGGCGTCCGCGTCGAGGAACACCGTGCGCAGCGCCTCGAGCAGCAGGCGCCTCTGCGGGAGACCTAGGGTCCACGGCAGGGCAAGGAAGAATGCGGCGCCGACCGAAATGACGCCGCTCATGCCACCGCCCGAAGGCGGGTCGACGAGCAACAGCGACGCTGCGCCGATCGCGGCGAGCGTGTATGCCGCGTACAGCCAGGCGAGTCCCCGGTGTGGAGTGAACCGGCGCGAGAGCGCGAGCGGCAGTGCGATGGCGGCGAGAAGTTCGATGAGGACCCAGGTCACGGCGCTCGAAAGGCCCCTGCCGCTCCGTGCGGTCGCACAGCTCGCCGTGTCCGCACAGCTGGCGGCTGCGACAACCTGCCTGGCCTTGAGTTCGCGGTCGTCGGGGTCGAGCCAGTCGAGCGCTCGGGCGGAAAGCCGGAATCGCAAGTCGCCACCGTACACCAGGGTCCAGTCGCTCACCTCCGCGCGGTAGTCGCCTCGCCGCGCCGCGGCGATGATGGCGTCGAGCGCGGCCGAGTCGAGCCGGCGTTCGGTAGCCTGCAGGACGGCGGGGACGCGAGTGCGCTCGTGCTCACGCAATGCGGAGCCGCCGGGCCGGCGCATGGCGTCTTCGAGTCCGGACTGACGGCGCAGGAGTCGGAGGGCTTCGCTCAGCGGTTTCACGTCTACTTTCTCGTCGTTCTGGGCCGAGTTCGCCGCGGGGTGCGCGTCGCCGGCACCTTGGACGGTGAGTCTTTCGCGCTCCGTCGCTTCGCGCTCCGTCGCTTCGCGCCAAACCCTCCCGTGGCTTTCGTGGTGCGAGCGGGGGGCGCTTTGCGGTCTTCGTTTCCCGAGGGAGCGTCGAGACTGCGGTACGGGATGGGCTGAGTCGCGGCCGTTCCGATAGGACTTCTAGCTCCATGCGCGCTTGCACCAGAGCCTGCTCGAGACTGGCGGCCCGCAACCGCTCTTCCTCGAGGGCGGCTTCACGACGAGAGAGGAGGGCGCGGGCCTCGGCGAGCGATTTCTCAGTAGTCGCTCCCTTAATGCCTGTCCATGACTCTCACGAATGGAGGTTTGACGCGCACTCGTGAAACTCACACGGGCCCAGGCCAGTGCGGTAGTTTCGTGATGTTTGACAGCCGGTCATCCTCCCACGAGCACCCAGCAAGGTGATCCAGAGCCGGCTCGACCACGCTACCGTGCATGCGAGCTTGCTGCGCGGCCGGGCTTCCGGCTAGATACCTGCGTCCGCCCCGGCCTGTCGTCAGGGACGCGGGGCGATCCCCGAAGGGGGTGGGAGGGAGACATGGCCCGAATACTGGTCGTCGAGGACGATCCCGCGCTGGCCCGAGGGGTCGTGGCGCTGCTGCGCGCGGACGGCCACGCAATCGACGCGGTCTCCGAGGGGCGGTCGGCGCTGCTGCTCGCCGACAGCGAGCCCTACAGCCTCTATATCGTTGATATCGGTCTGCCGGACGTTTCCGGCTTTGACGTCATCGGCAGGCTCCGGTCGCGCGGAGATAGAACCCCGATTCTCGTGCTCACGGCGCATGACCGTATCGCCGAGCTCGTCCAGGGACTTGATCTCGGCGCTGACGACTACCTCGTGAAGCCATTTGACCCGACCGAGCTGACTGCACGCATTCGCGCGCTGCTTCGCCGCAATCACGGCGACCCGAACCCGCTGCAGTGCATCGGGCGACTGACGATTGATCACGCGCGTAAGACGGCCGAAGTCGCCGGTCGTTCGCTACACCTGCGGCCTCGAGAGTGGGCCGTTCTCGCTTGCCTGAGTGCGCGCGTCGGCGAGGTCGTGCCGAAGAGTAAGCTGCTCACGGAGGTGTTCAGCTTCGACGACGAGGTGGCGCCGAACGCCATCGAGGTGCATGTCGCGCGGGTGCGCCGTCAGCTCGAGCCCGACGGCCCAGCCATCAGGACGCTCCGCGGGCTCGGGTATATGCTCGATCGAACCTGAGCGCCGCATCCGGAATGTTCCGCTCTTCGATCACCAACTTCATGACCGCGGCCCTGGCTGTGCTGATGGCCGGGCTCTTCGTGGCGGTCCTGATACTCGCGATCCGGGACTGGAACAGCTTTCAGGTCGCGGCTCGGATCGCCCGTCTCACGGACGTCGACCGTGCGCTGTTCGAGGCTCAGGTCGCCGCTCGTGCCCAGGTTCCGATCGACAGCATGGCGCTCCTCGAGCGAGACGATCCTCACCCGGTCATCGAGGCGAGCGCCAGGGAGACGGCGCGTCGGCTGGCAGGTGCGCTCGCGGCGCTTCGGAGTGTGAACGTCGCAGGTCGCGAGGCGCTCGAGTCGGAAGTTCAGTCGGATTGGCGGCGCATGAGCGCCCTGACGCAGGACACGCTTGACCAGGCAAACCTGCCGCGTTCGGGCCGGAGCCTGATCGCGCTCGACTCGTGGCGGTCGAGTATCCATGAACTGATCGGCGCGCTGAGCCTTGCGTCGGCTTCCGTCCACGGGATCGTGCGGATGGGCGATGGGCGCATTGGCGAGCTGGTCGAGGTCCGCGAGACGGCCTGGATCATCCGCGATCGCTATGGCCTGCAATGCTCGGGCCTTCGACCGAGCGTGGAGGCAAATGCACCACTCGGGGCATCGGTTCGCGACACGTGGATCGGCGATCGGGCGGTGTACCTGGCGGCCTGGAAGAACCTGGAAATGCTGCTCTCGGATCCGACGGGTTCACGAGAACTGGTACGGCTCGCGACGGCCGCCCGGACGGAGACGGAGGCCGCGCAGACGCAGATCGATCGCGTAGTGGAGCAGCTTGGCCGTGCGCAGCGCGCGCCGGTGTCAGGCTCGAAATGGACGAGCCTGTGCGACGCACCATTTACCGCGGTCCTGGCGATAGCCCGGCAGGCGCAGCAGGAGGCGAGCGAGCGGGCGGAGAAGCTGCGCGGCGAGTCCTTCCGTATCTTGTTGGTCGCTGGCGCCGATCTCACGGCCGTCGTCGCCTTCGGCATCGCGGCCCTCGTCATGGTGCGCCGTCGCTTCGCCCGGCCGATGAGGCAGCTGACCGCGAGCATCGACCGCTTCAGCCGGCGGGATTACGCGAGCCCGGTCCCGGGGATTGACAGCCCCGATGAGCTCGGCAGCATGGCGAATGCGCTCGAGACGCTCCGCATGGGTGCGCTTGAGGCGGAGCGCCTGCAGCTCGCGATGAACCGATTCACCTCCGACGCATCCCACCAGATGCGCACGCCGCTCGCCATCCTGCGCAGCCATCTCGCGGTACTTGAGGCACTGATGGATTCCGCGCACCCCGGACATGCGTCGCTGGTGGACCTGCGCGAGGCCGCTGATCGCCTGCAGCGGCTCCTGATTCAGCTTCTCAATCTCGCGCGCGCCGAGGCTGCACAGTTCGAGGAGGCGGAGTCTTCCGACCTCACGGAAATAGTTGCCGATGCCGCCCGCGAATTTGTGCAGCAGGCGAAGGATGCGGGGGTGGAGCTGCAATTCGAGTCGGACGGTATTCCGTGCTCCTCACGATTGAGCCGCATCGTAGTCCACGAGATCATCTCGAACCTCATTGACAACGCCATTCGCTACAACAGGCCGGGCGGGCGCGTCACCGTTCGATTGCACCACGAGCGAGACAATCCGATCGTTCTCGAGGTTGCAGACAACGGCCCCGGTATCCCGGAGGCCGAGTGGCCCCACGTGCTCACCCGCTTCTATCGCATGCCGCGGGACCAGGCCCGGTCCGGCAGTGGCCTCGGGCTTGCGATCGTGGAATCCCTCGTGTCGAGTGTGGGAGGCCGCCTGACGCGGGCCCCGGAGAGCGATTCGGGCGGTCTGACGGTGCGCGTGCTGATCCCGTGCGTAAGCTCGGTCGGACGCGACACGCCGTGAAGTACCTCTGACCGCTGTCGGGCGGCCGCTCATCCGCCGCCGCCGGGCGATACGCAAAGCAGGGCGACCGACCGACGCCCATTCAGCGCCGCGCGGCAGCGGCCTCAGACGGGCCATCTTCGAATCACTGCTCGCCAGCGCCGGTGCGCGCCGCGTGATGGGCGCGGGTGACGGGCAGCCCGGCCTGCGCGTCCGTCCTGAATTTGACCGCTTGAGCAGGGCAAGCGTCGCCCCGGTGGCCACGGAGGCCTGAAAGCGTCCTGACAGGTCAACTCCGCCATGCTCGGATCAGGGTCGGCCGCGTTCACCGGGCCGTACCGATTACAGATCTAAAAACATTCGAGGGGGAACACGATGGAACTCCGACGCCATCCTCTAGGCCGTCGACTTGCACGACCGGGATCGCCCCGGCCATCCGTCCGGTTCGCGTTGATCGCGGCGGTCGCGGCGCTGCTCGGCACCGCCTTCGCCGCCGCGGACCCGACGGACACGTCGGTTGCCGGCGGTTCCAAGAGCGACACCGCCAGCCTCGAGCCGATCATCGTCACCGGCTCGCGCATTGCGCGCCGTGACTATGAGGCTGAGAGCCCGATCTCGACCATCAGCAGCGATGCCATCTCAGCGGCCGGCCAGCCGTCACTGGACCGCGCGATTGGCCAGGTGCCGCAGTTCGAGGCAGCGCAAGGTGCGGCCGAAGTCGGTGACGTGCAGGGCGGCGTCGGTTTTGGCGGCGGCGCCGCCTACAGCGACCTTCGCGGCATCGGCCGCAATCGCTCACTCGTGCTGATGGACGGGCGACGGCTGATGCCCTCGACGCCGGATGGGGCCATCGATCTCAATTCGATCCCGATGACGATGATCGACAGCGTCGAGGTAATCACCGGCGGTGCCTCGGCCACCTACGGGTCGGACGCCATCGCCGGCGTCGCCAACTTCAAGCTCAGGAAGCACTTCTCCGGCGCCGAACTGAACGTGGAGCACGGCGCCAGCACCTCTGGCGATGCGGGCACCTCGCAGGTCAGCGGCATCCTCGGCGGCAAGCTCGACGACGGGCGCGGTAACGCCTTGCTGGCGTTCGAGTTCTCACAGCGCGACGAAGTGATGGGTTCGCAGCGCTCGTTCTTCACGCAGCCCTCGGTGCGGTTCCTAGGCCGACCGCCGGAGGGCATGATCTACAAGGGCGGCTTCGGCGCCGGCGCGACCGGGCCGACGATCGCCGCCGTCAACGCCGTGCTCGCCGGCTACGCCGGCACGACACCGTACGCGGGCAGCGGTCGCTACAATGGTGCCATCGGCGTAAACACTGACGGCACGATCTTCACCACGGTCGTCCCTGGCTCGCTCGGCTGCGCGCAGAACTACAAGGGGGTCGGCAGCGTGGTTGGCGACCGGATCTCGCCGAGTTGTACGCAGGCAGGCGTGGTGCTCGGCAACTACTTCGCGGTGCAGGTGCCGCTGACCAAGTACAACGCATTGGCCAGCATGGACTACCGGCTCGGCGACCACGTGACGGCGTACAGCCAGTTCAATTTCTCGCACTCGACCGCGCTGGATGCCACCAGTCCGGGAAGCACCAAGACCAACAATAGCATCGAGCTGTACATTCCGGTGAGCAACCCCTATGTGCAGGCGAACCCCGCACTGCTTTCACTGATCAACTCGGCATACGGCGGCACGGCCCCGGCCGGCGCCACGGTGGGCTACTCCAAGCTGATGTTCGGCTGGGGCAATCGGGTCCAGACCTACAACTACGATGTCTGGCAGGCGCTCGCCGGTCTTAAGGGTGACATCGCCGGCACGCAGCTGACGTACGACCTGTACGCCTCCTACGGGCGCAGTGCCTATGCCAGCCAGGCGAACGGTGATATCACCCAGACCGCCATCAACACTGTGCTGGCGCACGAAGGCGTGGGCGGGTGCAACTACAACCCCTTCGGCCTGCAGCCGGTGAGTGCGGCGTGCCTCGCGTACGCGGGCCGCACCGAGAACACGACTGATCTGCTGACCGCTAAGAACATCGAGTTCTCGGTCCAAGGGCCGCTGTTCCGGATGCCGGCCGGGGACGCGAACTTCGCCGTGGGCGCCGACTACCGCCAGTCGGAGTTCGCGTACCAGCCCGATGCGATGTTCATCACGGGTGACTCGCTGGCCTATGGTTCGAGCACTCCGTCGAGCGGTGCACAGGACGCCAGGGAAGTGTTCGGCGAGCTGCTGCTGCCGATGCTCAAGGACCGAGCTCTCGCCAAGGAGCTCTCGCTCGACGTCGGGTACCGTTACTCGAAGTACGACATCTTCGCCGGCAAGAGTACGTGGAAGGCCGATGCCCTGTGGACCGTGGCCGACGGCATCCGTTTCCGCGGTGGCTATTCGCTCGCGTTCCGCGCCCCGAGTCTCGCCGACCTGTATGTCGGCAAGAGCGTCGGCCAGCAGAGTCTCAACGGCGGCGATCCGTGCGACGTGCTCAGCAGCTACCGTACCGGCGCCAATGCCGCGCAGGTCCAGGCGCTGTGCGCAGCACAGGCCGCGGCGGCGGGATCGAATTCCTATTCCTTCGGAGGCGCCAATGTGACCGTCCCGGTGCAGACGGGTGGCAATAGCCTGTTGAAGCCGGAAACGGCCAAGTCCTGGTCGATCGGCACGGTGCTCACGCCTGCGACGGGCCTGAACATTTCGGTCGACTACTACAGTATTGCGATATCCGGCGCGATCTCGAGCCTCTCCTCGGGGCAGATCCTCGCCAACTGCTACGGCGCCACCGCGAACCCAGGTTTCTCGGCGAGCAACCCCTATTGCGGACGAGTTGCCCGCGATCCCACGTCCGGCCAGATTTCGCTGCTGACCTCGGGACTGTTCAACTACAACGAGTTCAAGCTTTCGGGCGTCGACTTCCAGGTCGACTACCACTTCGAGCTCGACCGGCTCGGCCTGTCGCCCGGAGCCGGTTCTCTGGCAATGGGTTCGGTAGTCGCCTACCTGAACAAGTATTCGGTGACCCCTTCCGACGGGACCGCGGCGACCAAATACGCCGGGGCGATCAGCGATACGTTCGTCACCTCGGACGGCGAGAACCTCTACTCGCACCCGCGTTGGAAGGCGAACAGCTACCTGAGCTATTCTCGCTCGCCGTTTACCGCCACGCTGCGCTGGCGCTACCTCGGCTCCATGACGAACCTCGATGACGCGACGCAGCCAGTGCCGGCCGTCAGCTACTTCGACGCGGACGTCCACTACGTCGTGTCCAACAAGATCACGCTCAGCGCGGGCGTGAATAACTTGGCCAACAAGAGCCCGCCCTTCATCGGCACGCTTGAGCTGCGCACCGACGCGGCAACGTACGACGTCATCGGGCGCACCTGGTACGTCTCGGCGAAGATGAAGCTGTGAGCCGGAGACCTGCGCGCGCCTGAGCGCGCGCAGGTTCCCTTCGGCCCGGGCGATTCCAACGTGCAGTCCAGCGCCACACCGCCGATGAGCCGGTTTAAGAATGTTGTTCGCGTCACCAGCGGCAATTTTCTCGAGATGTACGACTTCATGGTCTTCGGCTACTTCAGTGCCGCGATCGGTCGCGCATACTTTCCGGCCAGCAGCGAGTTCGCGTCGCTAATGTTCTCGATGCTGACCTTCGCCGTCGGCTTCCTGATGCGCCCGATCGGCGCGATCTTCCTTGGCGCCTACGTGGACCACCTCGGCCGGCGCAAGGGGCTGCTGCTGACGCTGACGCTCATGTCGATCGGCACGCTGACTATCGCCTTGGTGCCGGCCTATTCGAGCATCGGGGTGCTGGCGCCCATCCTGGTCGTGCTTGGGCGCCTTTGCCAGGGTTTCTCGGCCGGGGTCGAGCTCGGCGGCGTCTCGGTCTACCTGTCGGAGATCGCCACGCCGGGCCACAAGGGGTTCTACGTCGCCTGGCAGTCGGCCAGCCAGCAGGTCGCGGTCGTGGTCGCCGGGGTGCTCGGCTATGGGATCTCCTCGGTGCTTCCGCCAGAAGCCGTCTCCGCCTGGGGCTGGCGCATCCCACTGCTGTTCGGGTGCGTGATCATTCCCTTCGTGTTCGTGATCCGCCGCACGCTGGAGGAAACCGAGGACTTCGCGCGCCGCAAGCACCACCCGACTACCCGCGAGATCTACGGGAGCATCCTCGCGCACTGGCGGGTCATCCTGAGCGGCGTCAGCATGGTGCTGATGACCACGGTTTCGTTCTACACGATTACCGCGTACACCCCGACCTACGGCCGCAGCGTCCTGCACCTCAGCGACAGCGACGCGCTGCTGGTAACCCTGTGCGTCGGTCTTTCCAACTTCCTCTGGCTGCCCGTCATGGGCATGTTGTCAGACCGGATCGGGCGACGTCCGCTGCTGCTGCTGTTCTCGGGGCTGGCGCTGGTCTCGGCATACCCGGTGATGTCCTGGCTGGTCGGCGGCGCGACGTTCGAGCGCCTGCTGCTCGTCGAGCTGTGGCTGTCGTTCTTGTTTGCCGGCTACAACGGCGCTATGGTCGTGCACCTGACGGAGATCGTCCCGTCCAGCGTACGCACCGCCGGGTTCTCGGTGGCCTACAGCCTCGCGACCACGATCGGCGGCGCGACGCCAGCGCTCGCAACCTGGCTCATCCACGCGACCGGCAACCGTGCCATGCCCGGTGCATGGCTTTCAGTCGCGGCCGCGATCGCGCTGGCCGGAATCCTGATCAGCCAGCGGCCAGCGGGGAACGCCGCGGCGTCGGAACCCTAAATATTGAGTTCGGACGACTGACGCGGTGTCTCGCCGATGGGCAGCGACCGTCGCTGACGGGCCGGGAACACAGGCGGTCCGGGAGGGATAGCGTCTCCCTTCCGGTCTGGCCTACCGTAAGCGTGTCGTCACGCTTTCAATTACCCACAACTTCCTCAATCAACTAAATAACTTGCAGAAAGTTCTTGCAAGTGATTATAGAAGTTGAGATACAGATAGTCCGTGTGTTGCTTCCACACGGTGCTGCATGTCGA
>JANXZZ010000265.1 GCA_025355245.1 Pseudomonadota bacterium
TTGCCGAGCTCGACGCCCCACTGGTCGAAGGAATCGACGTTCCAGATCACGCCCTGCACGAACACGCTGTGCTCGTAGAGCGCGACCAGCGCGCCGAGCGAGTGCGGGGTCAGCTCATCCGCGAGCAGCGTGTTGCTCGGCCGGTTGCCGTCGAACGCGCGGTGCGGCACGAGCGCGGCCGCCGTGCCCTCGGCGATGACCTCGGCGGGCGTCTTGCCGAACGCGAGCGCCTCGCTCTGCGCGAACAGGTTCGCCATCAGTAGGTCGTGCTGCGCGCCGAGCGGATTCAGTGTCCGGCAGAAACCGATGAAGTCGCAGGGAATCAGGTGCGTGCCCTGGTGGATCAGCTGATAGAAGGAGTGCTGCCCGTTGGTGCCCGGCTCGCCCCAGTAGACCGGCCCCGTCGCGTAGCCGACCCGCTGGCCGTCGAGCGTGACGTGCTTGCCGTTGCTCTCCATCGTCAGCTGCTGCAGGTACGCGGGAAATCGCGTCAGGTACTGCGCATAGGGCAGCACCGCCACCGTCTCGGCGCCGAGGAAGTTGCCGTTCCAGATGCCGAGCAGCGCCATCATCACCGGCAGGTTCTTCTCGAATGGCGCGCTCTCGAAGTGCGCATCCATCGCATGGAAACCCGCGAGCATCTCCCGGAACCTCGCGGCTCCGATCGCGAGCATCGTCGAGAGCCCGATTGCGGAGTCCATCGAGTAGCGCCCGCCGACCCAGTCCCAGAACCCGAACATGTTGGCAGGATCGATGCCGAACTTGCTGACCGCCTCGGTGTTGGTCGACACCGCCACGAAGTGCTTCGCGATCGACGCCTCGCTGCCGAGCGCGCTCAGGCACCAGTCGCGCGCGGCGTGGGCGTTGGTCAGCGTCTCGAGCGTCGTGAAGGTCTTCGAGCAGATCACGAACAGCGTCGTGGCGGGATCGAGGTCGCGCAGCGCCTCGACCAGGTGCGTGCCGTCCACGTTCGACACGAAATGGCACGCGAGTTCGCGCTGGCTGTAGTGCTTCAACGCCTCGTAGGCCATGACGGGCCCGAGGTCGGAGCCGCCGATGCCGATGTTGACCACGTGGCGAATGCGCTCGCCCGTGTGCCCGGTCCACTCGCCGTCGCGCACGCGATCCGAGAACGCCGCCATGCGCTCGAGCACCGCGTGCACGTCGGCAACCACGTCGTGGCCATCGAGCAGGATGCGGCGCCCGGCTGGCGCCCTGAGCGCGACGTGCAGCACCGCACGCCCCTCGGTCGCATTGATGCGATCGCCGCGGAACATGGCAGCCGTGCGCTCGCGCACGCCGCAGGCGCCCGCGAGCGCCTGCAGCAGCCGCAGCGTCTGGTCGGTCACGCGCTGCTTCGAGTAGTCGAGATACCAGCCCGCTGCCTCGAGCGCGAGGCGCTCGCCGCGCGCGGCGTCGCTGGCAAAGATGTCCCTGAGCGAGCGGTCGCGGACGGACGGCAGGTGCTGCTCGAGCGCCAGCCATTCCGAGCGTGTCGTGAGCGGGATCACGGTCAGCGGCTCGCCGCGCGCGGGGTCGCGAGCGCGGTGCCTTTCGACGCGATCTTGCCGAGGAGTTCCTGCCAGGACTTCACGAACGAGGCCGCCCCGTCGCGCTGCAGCTGCAGCCCGAGGGCCGCGACGTCGATGCCGGCGGCGGCAAAGCGCGCGAGCACGGCAAGCGAATCGCCGCCGTCCGCGGCGAGCGTGCCGTTGATGGCACCGTGGTCGGCGAAGGCCTTCAGCGTCTTCTCGGGCATCGTGTTGACGGTGTCGGGCGCCGCGAGCGCCTCGACGTAGAGCGTGTCGGGGGCACCCGGGTCCTTCGTGCCCGTGCTCGCCCAGAGCAGGCGCTGTGGCGTCGCACCCGCGGTTGCGAGCCGCTGCCAGCGCGCGGAGGCGAGCAGTGCGCGGTAGGCCGCATAGCTCTGCTGCCCGACCGCGATGCCGAGCCGATTGCGGAGTTCCGCCGGCACCGTGTCCGCGACCGCCTTGTCCCAGCGACTGACGAACAGGGACGCGACCGAGGCGATCCGCAGGTCGAGGCCTGCCGCGAGGCGCCGCTCGAGGCCGCGCAGGTACGCCTCCGCCGCCGCGACGTACTGCTCCTTCGAAAAGAGCAGCGTCACGTTGACCGGAACCCCCGCGAAGATCGCGGCCTCGATCGCGCCGAGGCCCTGCGGCGTGCCCGGGATCTTCACGAACAGGTTCGCGCGATCCGCGTCCTTGAAGATCCGCAGCGCCGCATCGATGCTGCCCTGCGTGTCGGCAGCGAGGAGCGGCGATACTTCCATCGACACGTAGCCGTCGCGGCCGTCGCTCGCCGTCCACGCCGGCCGGAACAGATCGGCCGCCCGTCTCAGGTCCTCGAGCGCGAGCTCCATGAACAGCGCCTCGCCCGACAGCCCGCGCGCGACCTTGTCGCGGATCCCCGCATCGTAGGCATCGCCCTGGCCGATGGCTTCGTCGAAGATCGTCGGGTTCGAGGTGAGCCCGGTCACGGACAGCTCCGCGATGTAGCGCGCGAGCGTGCCGTCGTCGAGGATCGTGCGGGTGATGTTGTCGAGCCAGAGGCTCTGGCCGAGGCCGGCAAGCCGAGCGGTTGCTTTCATGATTTTTCCTTTGCCGGGGACGGGGCGGCGGTGTCGCCGCACGGCGGCTGTTCCGCGACCGGATTGTGCCAGCCGGTCGCGCTCTTCACGAGCGCGCCCGCGGGCGCCGGGCCCCAGGAGCCTTGTGCGTACTCGACCACCGGCGGTGGCGCCCTGAGCACGGGATCGATGACCCGCCACGCGGCCTCCACGCAGTCATCGCGCGTGAACAGGCTGGGGTCGCCGCGCATCGCATCGTGAAGCAGCCGTTCGTAGGGCGCGCGGTCACGGCGCAGCGAGTGCCGCGCGATCAGCTCAGTGGGCTCGCCGGCCATCGCCTCGCCCGACTTCTTGACCTTTGCGCCGACCGATATCAGCACCTCCGGGCTCAGCCGGAACCGGAAGTAGTTCGGGCGCGCAGCGCTTACCCCGTCGAACACGCCGAGTGGCGGGGGCTTCAATTCCACCATCACCTCGGTCGCGGTGATCGGCAGGCACTTGCCCGCGCGCAGGTAGAACGGCACGCCGGCCCAGCGCCAGGTATCGATGTAGAGCCTGAGCGCCGCGAAGGTCTCGACCTGGGAGGCGGGCGCGACGCCCTTCTCGCTCCGGTAGCCCGCGAACTGGCCGCGCACTACGTGGGCAGGGTCAAGCGGGCGCATCGCGCGAAACAGTCGCAACTTTTCCGCTCGCATCGACTCCGCGTCCTGCCCGAGCGGCGCATCCATCGCGAGCAGCGCGATGACCTGCAGGAGGTGGTTCTGCACCACGTCGCGAATCGCACCCACCTCCTCGTAGAACGCGCCGCGCCCCTGAACGCCGAAGTTCTCCGCCATCGTGATCTGGATGTTGTCGACGTAGTGGCGATTCCAGATGGGATCGAGGAATGCGTTCGCGAACCGGAAGTAAAGTAGGTTCTGCACCGCCTCCTTGCCGAGGTAGTGGTCGATGCGAAAGATCGCCGCCTCGTCGAACACCTCGTGCAACGTCCGGTCGAGCGCCTGCGCGCTGGCAAGATCGCGCCCGAAGGGCTTCTCGACGACGACACGCGCGTCCGCGGTGCAGCCCACGTTCGCGAGCCCTTGCACGACGGTCGCGAACATGCTGGGCGGGATCGCGAGGTAATGAAGCGGCCGCGAGGCGCTGCCGAGCTCCGCTTTGATGCGCGTGAATGTCGCGGGGTCCGCGTAGTCGCCCTCGACATAGCGCAGGAGCGCCGCGAACTTCGCGAACGCCGCCGCATCGACGCCGCCGTGTTCGGCAAGGCTGTCGTGCGCGCGGGCCGTGAGCTTCTCGAGCGTCCAGCCGGCGCGCGAAACGCCGATGATCGGCACCTCGAGCTCGCCCTTGCGCATCAGCGCCTGCAGCGCCGGGAATATCTGCTTGTAGGCGAGATCGCCCGTCGCGCCGAAGAACACGAGTGCATCCGAGCTCGGCGTCGTCATCCTGGGGCTACCTTTTCTAGTGGCGCGCGGCCGCCGGGTCCCGGCACGACACCATACCACCCACCCTTCATAGCCTTCCCGGCGGCGACGGTCCAGCGGCGCCGGCCGGCACGCGCTTCCCGGAGCGCCGCCGTCGGTCGTCTCGGATTCCGACGGCCGCTCGCGGCACGCGCCTACGCCGGACCGCTGCGAGGCATGATAAAGAGCGGCGCCGCAGCGCCCCTGCGTGCCGGGCGAGCCTGTCGCGCGCCGGCGCCGACGACGCGAGTCCTGCGTCGCGCACAGTGCTTTTCCGGCAGCGCCCGGTCGCGCAGCCGCGCAGCCTGCAGCCTCCCCGCACGCCCGGGTCACCGGAGGCAGCCCCTGTCCACTCCTCTTTCCCGCCGAGCGCCGCGTACGCGGCTGCGCGTGCGTCGCCCATTGGCGCCGGCAACCGACGCGATCGCCGTGCTCAAGGCCGATCAGCGTGAACTCGACACCCGGTTCCACGACTTCGCGCGCACCGAGGATCGGCGTCTCAAGATTGAGCTCGCGACGCGCATCTGCGGGGCGCTGCGCGTCCACACGACGATCGAGAAGGAGATCTTCCATCCCGCGTTCCTGAAGGCGACGCTACACGGGCAGCTCCACCACGACGCCATCGTCGAGCACGGCGAGGTCAGGAACCTGGTCGGCGCGATCGAGCGCTTGGATCCGGGCACTGGCGACTACGATTCGCGCATGAAGGTGCTCGCCGACCTCGTGCGCCACCCCGTGCGCGAGGAGGAGCAGCCGCACGGCCTGTTCGAGCTCGCGAGGCGCTCGCGCATGGACCTCGCGGCACTCGGCCAGACGCTCGAGGCGCGCCAGAACGAGTTCTCCGGAGCCTACACCGGCGAGCCCGACGAGCAAGGGAGACTCGCGTGCCGGCAGGCCTCAGCCGTTGAGCTCAGGTGCGCGCTCCGCGTTCTCGCCGATCACGGCAAGCAGTTCCTCGGGATCGACCGGCTTCACGAGGTGCCGGTCGAAGCCCGCCGCCAGCGTGCGGCGCCGGTCCTCCGCCTGGCCCCAGCCGGTCACGCCGATGATGCGCATGCGCACGCCCCAGGCGTGCTCGCGGATCGCGGTTGCAACCTCGTAGCCGCTCATCTGCGGCAGCCCGACGTCGAGCACCATGACGTCGGGGCGCAGTTCCTCCGCGAGGCGCAGCGCCGTGCGGCCGTCGTGCGCGAGGCTGACCGCGATCCCGTGCCCGCGCAGAATCGAGGCGAGGAGCTCCGCCGCGTCGTGGTTGTCGTCGACGACGAGTGCGCGCGGCGCGCCGATCACGACGGGTGCGAGATCCGCCTCGGGCACGGGCAGCAGCTCCGCGGCCGAGAGCGGCAGACGCACCACGAACGTGGAGCCGTGGCCGAGGCCGCGGCTCTCGACCGACACGTCCCCGCCGTGCAGCTCGGCGAGGCGCTTCACGACCGCGAGCCCGATGCCAAGCCCGCCCGCGGCGACCGTGTGCGTCGGGTGCACCTGCGCAAACAGCTGGAACACCTTCGGCAGCATGTCCGGGCTCAAGCCCACCCCGGTGTCGGTGATCGTGACCCACGCCGTGTCGTCGCGCCGCTCGAGGCGCACGTCGATGCGCCCGCCCGGCTCGGTGTACTTGCTGGCGTTGCCGATGATGTTGCCGAAGATCTGCAGGAGGCGCGTCGCATCGCCGTACACGGGCACCGGATAGGCCGGTGCATCGACGACCAGCCGGTGGCGCCGCTCCTCGATGACCGGGCGCGCGGTCTCGACCGCCTCGATCACGAGCGGCCGAAGGTCGAGGTCCGCGCTCTTGAGGTCAATCACGTTGCGCGTGATGCGGCTCATGTCGAGCAGGTCGTCGAGCAGTCTGGCCATCAGCGCCGACTGCCGGTCGATCGTCGCGCGCACCTGCTCGAGCTGCTGCTGCGAGGGGTTGTTCTTGAGGATGGCCGAGGCGTAGCGGATCGGCGCCATCGGGTTGCGGAGCTCGTGCGCCAGCGTCGCCAGGAACTCGTCCTTCTGCCGGTCGGCGAGCTCGAGCGCGCGGTGCGCGCGCTTGAGCGCGGTCACCTCGACGTGCGTGCCGATCGCGCCGCGCACCCTGCCGTGGGCATCGAAGAGCGGCGCGGCGCTGATGATCAGCGTCTTGGCCTCCCCGTCCGCGAAGCTGACGTCGAGTTCGAAGTCGCGGACCGACTGCCCGGTGCGTGAGGCGACCTGCAGCGGCAGGTCCTCGCCGCGGACGGGACGCCCGTCGGTGGAGCACTCGAACGGGATCTGCTCGTGCCCGGGGCCGGTGTACGAGGCGTTCTGGTCAGGACTCAGGCGCAGCATCGCGGCGAGGCTCGGGCTCACGGTGATCCTGTCGCCCCGCGTGTCGTGCGAGATCGCGACCCCGACCGGCATGAGCTCGAGCATCGTCTTGAGTTCCTCCCGGTCACGCTTGGTCTCCTCGAGCTCGTACTTGCGCTCGGTCACGTCGCCGCCGAGGCCGATGAGCCGTCGCGAGCCGTCCGGCGTCGTGATCAGGCTCGCCGATGCGCGTACCCAGCGCTCGCGGCCGTTCGCGAGCACGCGGAACTCCGTATCGCCGCGCGCGCCACCGCTCGCCGCGATCGCAAGCTCGTTCTCGACCCGCGCGCGATCGTCCGGATGCACCCTTTCAATCCACTCGGCGCCGGACGCCTCTGGCAGCTCGAGTTCGAAGAGCTGCCGCAGCGACTCCGAGATCTTCATGTTGCGGGTCTCGAGGTCGAGCTCCCAGGTGCCGAGCGACTGGGTGTGCAGCGCTATCTCGAGCCGCGTCTCGCTCGCGCGCAGTGCCGCGGTTGTCGCCTCGTGCCGCGCGATCTCGTCGCGCTGTTCCTCCTGGATGCGCCGCATCTGCGCGGTGAGCGTGTGCATGCGCTCGGTCACGAGCACGATGATCGCGCCCACCAGCAGGAAGCCACTGAGCGCGAGCACCTGCCTGAGGTCGAGGAGCGGCGCGCCGATGCGGTGGTCACGCCAGCCGCTGCCGGCGAGGAGCGCGCTCAGGGCGAGCGCGAGGAAGCCGGGACCTTTGCCGGCGCGCAGCGCCGTCACCACCAGGCCGGGGAAATAGAAGAGGAGGTAGGGCGTCAGACCGCCCGTCAGCGACTGGAGCCCGAGGCTTAGCGCGGCGGCGATCGCGGGTGCGACGACCGCGAGCCCCCACCGTACCGGCGGTCGATCAATCAGCAGCTTGGAGATCACCGAACCGACCCCGCGAGCATGGCAGGTGGCGCCGCGCAAATTGTACGCGCGGGCATCGAGACCCGGTAGCAAGTCCCCGGACGCGCGCAGAGGCGACTCCGGCACCCCAGGGCCCGGACCGTATTTTGAGGCGACATAAGCGCGCGATCCCCGCGCCGACGGCGCCGCGGGCGCGTTCGCGGGGATGGCGCCCGCCGCTGCGCGACCGCGCGGTTGGGGCATATACTGCGCGGATGAGCATCGTCGTCGACGCACCACAGACGCAGACGGCGGCGCCCGCGCCGCGCTCGAGCCCGGTGACGCCCGTGGTCGATCCGGTCGCGCACCTGACGGCGGTCTACCGCGATTTTCCGGGACTGCGGGCGCTGCTCATCCGGCGGGTGCGCGATCCCGAGCTTGCCCAGGACATCCTGCAGGACGCGGCGGTCACGACGCTCGAGAAGCTGCGCGCCGGCGAGATCAGTCAGCCCGAAGGTGTCGGCGGCTATCTCTACCGCGTCGCGCTCAATCACTTGCGGAACTACCGTCGCAAGGACCGTGGCTCACTCTCGAGTGCGGAAGGCCTCGAGGCCCTGCCGAGCGGCGACGGCGAGCCCGACTGGGCCGACGTCGGTCGCGCGCAGTGGGCGCTCACCGCGCGCCGCACGCTCGAGGAACTGCCCGCATCGCGCGATCGCGAGCTCCTCGTGCGCTTCTACATCGAGGACGAGGACAAGAGCTCGATCTGCGCGGCGTTGGGGCTCAGCGATGAGCACTTCAACCGCGTTATTTTCCGCGCCCGCAACCGCTTTCGGGTGCTGCTCGAGAGCCGCGGCTTCGCGCGCTCCGACCTCCTGTCGGCATTCATCGTGGTATTCGCAGCGAGCTTTGTCGCGCTCGCGCTCGTGACACACCCAGGACCCGCGGCCGCCGGCACCTTGCCCGCAGCGTCGGCCGCGGTTGGCGCAAGGAGCATCGCGCAATGAACGACACGACCGAGGACCCGGACGTGATCCGGGCCTATCTCGCCGGACGCCTGTCCGAGGCCGACAACCGCGCCTTCGAGGAGCGCTGCGAGCGCGAGCCCACGCTGGTGCGCACCATGGAGGACACGCTGCGGTTCAAGGAAGGCCTCGAGGTGTTGCGCGAGCGCGGCCAGCTCGCGCGGTTGCTGCGCTCGCCAAAGCGCCCGCTGTCGCAGTGGCTGATCGTGACCGCGGCGGCCGCGGGGCTCGCGACGGTGGTGGTACTCGCGGGCCTGCAGTTCTTCGCGCGCCCGCCCATCGTGAGTGCCTCGCTCGACCGGCTCGGCTTCGCGGGCGGCGCGGAGCATGCGATCGCCGGTCACTACGCGTTTGCCGCGATGCGGCAAGCCGGCCGCTCGCCCGACGTCGAGCTGCCGGTCGGTGGCGCGATCGAGCTGCGCGTGCTGCCCTCCGCGGTCGACGCCGCGAAGACCTACCGCTCGACGCTCGAGTCCGTACCGCGTGACGGCGCGCCGGTCGTCATCGGCACCGTGATGCACCTGATTCGGGACGCCGACGGCTTCGTCGCGATCTACGCGGACGCCGCGCGCCTCGCCCCCGGCAACTACGCGATCTCGGTCACGGCCGAGCCCGCGGAAGGCACGACACCCGACCGCTACCCGTTCACGCTCAGAAGCCCCGACGGGCGCGCGACGCCGTAGCCGGCGCCGCTAGCAGCGAGCGCGGAGCGGGCGCACGCCCGCCGCGGACCCGGCCACCACGACCGCAGTGACGCCCGGAACGGCGCGGAGCGCGGCGAGGTTCGCGGCGCCCACGACGCCGGTGATCACGCCGACGCCCGCGAGCGTCAATTCTTCCTTGAACCCCGACAGGCGGCAGGCGGAAATCACATCGCCCAGGCGTCCGAACGCATCGTCCGCGAGCGCGATCGCCACGCGAATCCAGGGCCCCGGTCCGCGCACCGTCCAGAACGGTCCAGACAGGACGGAGGGCCGCCCACACGCCTCGGTGATCACGGAGCGCGCACCCCGGCCCGTGACGCGGGCGAGCGCGTTCCCGCCCGAGACGAACCCTATCAATCCATTTTTCGTCAACTGCCCTCGCTCGGCCCCAAGGCCCGCCCGGTTCGGTCGTCCGGGGCATCCGTCGGCGCCTTGACGCGGCCGGTGGACGTCCTGCACCGGTATCTGTCACCGGGCGGGCCGATGTCTCAGCACTTTTTGCGGCGCGGTGGCGACATCGCGCATTTCCGGGCGCTTGCGTGAGATTGCCGACGGCCTCGCGACAGTTCTCTGTGCGGCGGCAGGTTGGCAGGGAATCGTTTCCGGTGACGTTGCCAACGGATTGGATAGTAGCGTCACCCCCGCCGCATTTTTTCGGAGCTGCATCGACGGCCGGATCTCTTGAGGCTCCGTGCGCCGGAAGCCCGATCGTCGACCCGAGGTCCGGGTCGGCCTGCGCTTTCGTTGCGCGCCAGAGAACCCGTCCGTCCGGTGACGCTACTCACGGCAGTCCCCTACGGGTTTTGCCCCTCGGCGCAGGGGTTCCGGCCCCTGCGGCGTCCTCGTGAGGTTCAGCGCGCCCGTGCGAGCGAATGACGACGACCCGTTCCCGCGAACGCCGCCAGTGCCCGGCGCGACTCGTGCGCATCCGTCCGCATGGGCGCGGCGCGACGACACTCTCGACCATGAACGGCTCTAGCAGGCCGGTCATCGCGCCGGGCGATCGCGTGCGCCTGCGCAAGGACGGCCCCGGTACCGTCGTCGCCGTGATCGGCGAGGACAATCGCAACATTGCGCTCGCGACGCGCAGCTGGGAGCGCCTCGGCCGCGGCATCGTGGTGCGCCTCGACTCGGGATCCCTGGTTCACATCCGCGAACCCCTCTTCGAGCTCATCACGCCCGGCTGCTAGCAGACGGCGGCGTGCGCGCCGGGGAGCCGGGCGCTAGAGTATTTCTAGCACTCCACCGACCCGCGGGCGTACGCTCAATCGCGCCGCGTCCATTCCCGGCGCCATCACGGAAGAAGCGTCCATGCCGCAGATCGCCGTTATCAACGAATCCACCGCCATTGCCAATGCCGCCGTGCAGGCGATGCTGCCGGCGTTCACGCAGCAATGGAACTCGGACCTGAGGTCCATCTGGCCGGTCGAGGCGGCGAGCTTCGCGTTCTTCCCCTCGGGCCAAGCGCCGCCGAGCGGCACTTGGTGGGTTGTGTTCCTCGACAACAGCGACCAGGCGAATGCGCTCGCGTATCACGATCTCACCAACGAGGGCCTGCCGATCTCCAAGGTGTTCGCGAAGACCATCCAGGCCGACAGCGCGAGTCTCTCGGTCGGCGCGACGCACGAGATCTGCGAGATGGCGGTGGATCCGTGGCTCAACGGCGCCTACCAGGACCCCAGCGGTACGTTCTGGGCGGGCGAGATCTGCGATCCGGTCGAGGACGACAGCTACGGCTACACGATCGCCGGGATGCTGGTGACGGATTTTGTGACGCCGAGCTGGTTCGCGCACGCGGATTCACCGGCCGAGGTCGACTTCAAGGGCCACGCGACGAAGGCCTTCCAGGTGCTGACCGGCGGTTACGCACAGAAATTCGATCCCAAGAAGGGCTGGGTGCAGGTCACGGGCGCCAGCGCGAAGAAGAGCAAGCGCGCCAAGCCGCAGCCGGGATCGCGGCGCGAACGACGTGCGCGGCTCAGCTGCAACTGGAAGCGCAGCGAGCGCAAGTGGCCGTAAGGCACGCGCGCGTGACGTCGCGGCGTGACCGGCCGCTTCGATAGAGGAATCGGGGCGGGCTCTCTACAGTGTTTTGAATTCGCGCCGCCGTCGGTCGTCGCGCGCGATCGCAGGCTTGCGGAATCGCCTCTACGAACAACAACCGGTCGGCCCCTTGAAATCCATACTCATCACCGGCGCGAGCCGCGGCATCGGACGCGCGACCGCGCTGCTGTGCGGCGCGCGCGGCTGGGCGGTGGCGGTCAACTTCGTGCGCGACGAACAAGCGGCCGAGGAGACCGCGCGCGCGGTGCGCGCCGCCGGCGGTCGCGCCGCAACGCTGGGCGCGGACGTGTCGGTCGAAGAAGACGTCGTCGCGATGTTCGACGAGGCGCACAGCCGTTTCGGTCCGCTCCACGGCGTCGTCATCAACGCAGGAATAGTCGCGCCGTCACTGCCACTCGCCGACATGGGCATCGATCGTCTGAAGCGCGTGTTCGAGGTGAACGTGCTCGGCGCCTACCTGTGCGCGCGGGAGTGTGCGCGCCGCATGGCGCGGGATCGCGGCGGCGCCGGCGGCTCGGTGGTACTGGTGTCCTCCGCGGCCGCGCGGCTCGGCTCCCCCGCGGAGTACGTCGACTACGCGGGCTCGAAGGCGGCGCTCGACACGCTGACCATTGGGCTCGCGAAGGAACTCGGGCATTCGGGCGTGAGGGTCAACGCGGTCCGTCCCGGGCTCGTCGACACCGAGATCCACGCGAGCGGCGGCCAGCCCGACCGCGCGCTGCGCCTGGGCGCGACGACGCCGATCGGCCGCGCCGGGCGCGCGGAGGAGATCGCCGAGCCCATCGTGTGGCTGCTGAGCGATGCCGCCTCGTACGTGACGGGCGCGATCCTCGACGTCAC
>JANXZZ010000177.1 GCA_025355245.1 Pseudomonadota bacterium
GTTGCGATCGCCACTTTTGACGATGCGGCCGGCCGCGAGCACGTGCACCCGATCGGGAATGATGTGGTCGAGCAGGCGCTGGTAGTGAGTGACCAGCACGACCGCGCGGTCGTCGCGCTTGAGGCTATTGACGCCGTTGGCGACGACCTTGAGCGCGTCGATGTCGAGACCGGAATCCGTCTCGTCGAGCACCGCGAGCGTGGGCTCGAGCACGGTCATCTGCAGGATCTCGTTGCGCTTCTTCTCGCCGCCCGAGAATCCCTCGTTGACGCCGCGCGACAGGAAGCTGTCGTCGATCTGCATCAGGCGCATCTTGTCGCGCACCAGCCCAAGGAACTCGAAGGCGTCGACTTCGGGCAGTCCCTGTTGGCGGCGGCGCGCGTTGAGCGCGGCTTTCAGCAGGTAGACGTTGTTGACCCCCGGAATCTCGACCGGGTACTGGAAGCCGAGGAACAGGCCGCGGCGGGCACGCTCCTCCGGCGGCAGCGCCAGCAGGTCCTCGCCGCGATAGTTCACGTGGCCGCGCTTCACCTCGTAGGTGCTGCGTCCGGCGAGTACCTGCGCGAGCGTGCTCTTGCCCGCGCCATTCGGCCCCATGATCGCGTGCACTTCGCCCGCGCGCACCTCGAGGTTGAGACCGTCGAGGATGCGCCGGCCCTGTACGTCAACGGCGAGGTCCTTGATTTCCAGGATCATGTCGCCCTTCTCGCTGCTGTTCGTGTCCACGTCCGTTTCCTGTTTCCGCTCAGCCGACCGCGCCTTCGAGGCTCACGGCAAGCAGGTTCTGTGCTTCCACGGCGAATTCCATCGGCAGTTCCTTGAACACCGTCTTGCAGAAGCCGCTGACGATCATGTTGACCGCGTCCTCCTGCGAGAGCCCACGCTGCAGGCAGTAAAAGAGCTGGTCTTCGCCAATGCGCGAGGTGGTCGCCTCGTGCTCGACGGTCGCGGTCGGGTTCTTGACCTCGACGTAGGGGAAGGTGTGCGCGCCGCAGCGATCGCCCATCAAGAGCGAATCGCACTGAGTGTAGTTGCGCGCGCCGTCGGCCGAGGGCAGCACCTTTACGAGGCCGCGGTAGCTGTTCTGCGCGTGCCCCGCGGAGATCCCCTTCGAGACGATGGTGCTGCGCGAGTTGCGGCCGATGTGGATCATCTTGGTGCCGGTGTCGGCCTGCTGGAAATGATTCGCGACCGCGACCGAGTAGAACTCGCCGACGGAGTTCTCGCCCGTCAGCACGCAGCTTGGGTACTTCCAGGTGATCGCGGAGCCGGTCTCGACCTGCGTCCAGGAGATCCGTGAGTTCGCGCCGCGGCAGTCGCCGCGCTTGGTCACGAAGTTGAAGATGCCGCCGAGGCCGTTCTCGTCACCCGGGTACCAATTTTGTACCGTCGAGTACTTGATGCTCGCATCGCGAAGCGCGACGAGCTCGACGACCGCGGCGTGCAGCTGGTTCTCATCGCGCATCGGCGCCGTGCAGTTGTGCACGGCGAAGCCCTTGACGAGGTAGGAGTGCGGCTCTGCGAGAGTCTCGAAGTTGTAGACGAAGCCCTCGTGCGGCGTGCGCTCGAGCTCACGCACCGGAATCAGGAACACATCGCCATGGCGAATGGCACGACGGGAGCGGGCGCCCTCGCGGTGGTACAGCAGCCACGCGTCGCGATGCTTGATGACCCGGCCGTCCTTCATCGTCTCGTCGAAGGCCTTGCGCTCGTGGATGAAGACGAACACGCCGCGCCGCGACCACAGCTCCTGGAGCTGGAATGCAAGACGACGCGAAACGGTGAGGGCGCGGATGCCCTTCACCGTGCCGCTTTCGCTGACACTGCCGTCGCCCCGGTAGTAGGTATCGATTGCGAGCCGCTGGCGGGCCGGCGGCAGGTCCATTACGGTCTTGCTGAAGCGCTTGCCGTGCGCATACTTGCCGCCGTGCTGCTCGCACAGCGCGCAAAGCTCGCGTGAATACGTGACCACGTTGAGCCCGTGCTGCTCGCGAGCGTGGGTTACGGACGGCCGCGTGCCGGTCAGTCGCTCCACGAGCGTGCAGACGTCCTCCACAAAATCGGGCTCGTGATCGCCGAACGACCATTCGACCGCGGCGTAGTTGTCGAACTGCGTGACGCAGCCTTCGGCGACGTAATAGCCGAGGAGGCGCAGGAAATCGTCGCTGATCGACGGATCGTCGCGCTCGACTTTGTTTATCGGGTAGCAGAGCAGGTCGCCTACAGCGAGTTCGCCCGCCGGCACGAAACTGGGTGTCGCCGCCGCGAGTTTCCTCGTGTCGATATCCGCAACGCGGCCGGGACCGCGCGAGCCCGTGGAAACGCTGGCGCGCCGGATGGCGAATACGGGGTGCTCCGGCGTCACCGAGAAGCGATTCGCAGGGCTGCGCGGCGTGATCCTCACGAGGTCGCCCGAGTAGCCGCGACGCATGATCTTGGCGACTGGCGCTTCCTCGCCGAGCGAGTTGAGGATCATGTCGCCGATCGCGACGTCGCGGATCGAGCGCAGTTCGTCGCCGTAGGAGACTTCCTCATCGCCCGGCAGGCAGCCTTCGAGGTAGCTCACGTACGCGCCTTCGTCCGCGATTACGAGCGTGCGCTCGAATTGCCCCGTCTTTGCCGCGTTGATGCGAAAGTACGTCGACAGCTCCATCGGGCAACGCACGCCCTTCGGCACGTAGACGAACGAGCCGTCGGTGAAGACCGCCGAGTTGAGCGCCGCGAAGAAATTGTCGGTGCGCGGGACCACGCTTCCCAGGTACTGCTCGAGCAGCGCCGGGTGCTCGCGCACCGCGTCCGAGAACGGGCAGAAGATGACGCCCGCCTCGGCGAGCTTCGACTTGAAGGTGGTCGCGACCGAGACACTGTCGAACACCGCATCGACCGCCACGCCGGCGAGGCGCGCACGCTCGTGCAGCGGCACGCCGAGCTTTTCGTAGGTCGCAAGCAGCTTCGGGTCGACATCGGCCAGGCTCTTCGGTCCGTCGGTATTCGCTTTCGGGGACGAATAGTAGGAAATGTCCTGGTAGTCGATCGGCGCGTAGCGCACGTGCGCCCAATGGGGCTCCTTCATCGTCAGCCAGTGCCGGTAGGCCTCGAGGCGCCACGCGAGCAGGAACTCGGGCTCGCCTTTCTTGCGCGAGATCAGGCGGATCACGTCCTCGTTGAGGCCGGGCGGCAGGGTGTCCGACTCGATGTCGGTCACGAAGCCGTGCTGGTACTTCTGGCTGACCAGTGCGTCGAGGTCCTGCGGCTTGGTTGCCATGGCTGCTCAGCTTCGGGCGCGCAAGCCGGGGCGCGCGCCGAGCGGAATGCTGAGGCCGGCGACGACGCCGGCGCCCGCGTCCGGCCCCGCTAGCTGGGTCAGCGACACCTCGGTGAGCGCGCGGCGGATCGCGGCATTCACGCGCTGCCAGCTGTGGCCGACCCGGCAACTCGACTCGAGGCCGCACTGCCCGGGGTGCGTCACGCACTCGGTGAGCCCGACCGGGCCCTCGACCGCATCGACGATGTCGGCGGCGCTGATCGCAGACGCGGGGCGGGCGAGCGAGTAGCCGCCGTGCGCACCGCGCGTCGACGTCACCAGGCCGGCACGCTGCAGTTCCTTCAAGACCTTGCTGACGGTCGCGAGCCCGACGCGCGAGACTTCCGCGAGCTCGACCGCGGTCTTGCGTCCCGCGCCCTCGTCGGCGAGGTGCGCGAGGATCACGGTCGCGTAGTCGGTCATCTTGCTGATCCGGAGCATGGGGACACCTGGAATCTATACAGGACTATTTTAGTCCTAATTAGCGTCCGGAGCCAAGCGGAGAGGGCTTCCCGGCTCCGGCGGCCGGGCCGGATCCGCTATTATGGGAACTTCCCTTTTCGCCACCGGTCCGCACAGCGTGGCGACGTGACCCATCGAGGAGTTCGGCATGAATCGGAATGAACTTGCGCGCGTCGCGCACGCCATGGTTGCCACGGGTCGCGGCTTGCTCGCGGCCGACGAGAGCACCGGCACCATCAAGAAGCGCTTCGACAAGATCAAGGTCGAAGGCACCGAGGAAAACCGTCGCGCCTACCGCGAGCTCCTGTTCACGGCCCCTGGCATGGCCGAACACATCTCGGGCGTGATCCTCTACGACGAGACGCTGCGCCAGTCGACCAAGGGCGGCGAGCGCTTTGCGGACTTCTTGACCCGCCTCGGCGTCGTCCCCGGCATCAAGGTCGATGCGGGCACGAAGCCGATGCCGAACTTCCCGAACGAGGTCGCGACCGAGGGCCTCGACGGTCTTGCCGCTCGCCTCGCGGAGTACTATTCCCTCGGCGCGCGCTTTGCGAAATGGCGCGCGGTCATCGACATCGGCGACGGGATCCCGAGCCGCACCTGCATCGAGACCAACGCGGAACTGCTCGCGCGCTACGCGGCGCTCTGCCAGGAAGCGCAGATCGTGCCGATCGTGGAGCCCGAAGTCCTCATGGACGGCGGCCACTCGATCGAGCGCTGCGAGGCGGTGACCGACGAGGTGCTCGCGACCGTGTTCGACCGCCTGCTGGCGCAGCGCGTGTACCTCGAGGGCATCGTCCTCAAGCCCAACATGGTCATCTCCGGACAGAAGGCCGCGAACCGCGCATCCGCCCAGCAAGTGGCCGATGCGACGCTGCGCTGCCTCAAGCGCCACGTACCGCCGGCGGTTCCCGGGATCGCCTTCCTGTCGGGCGGCCAGAGCGAGGCGGAGGCGACGCTGCATCTCGACCTCATGAACCGCACGGGTCCGCTGCCGTGGCTCCTGTCCTTCAGCTACGGCCGGGCGCTGCAGGCCTCCGCGCTGAGCGCATGGGGCGGCGCGGCCGCGAGCGTGCCGAGCGCGCAGCGCGAGTTCCTGAAGCGCGCCCGTCTCTGCGGCCTGGCCACGCTCGGACGCTACGAGTCCGCGCTCGAAAAACAGGCGGCGTGACGGTTGCGCCCGGCCTCAACCGAATGACTGCTTCCGCAACCGCGGCGCCACCCACGGGTGGCGCCGGCGCGATCGTCTCGCTGACGGGCGTGAGCTACGCCATCGGCGGCCGCGTCATCTTCGACAAGCTCGACATCGGCATCGAACGCGGCAAGGTCACCGCGATCATGGGACCGTCGGGCACGGGCAAGACCACGCTGCTGCGGCTCATGACGGGTCAGATCCGCGCGAGCGCGGGCAAGATCGACGTCGACGGCCAGGACGTCGGCGCGCTCGACAACGACGGCCTGTACCGGCTGCGCCGTGACATGGGCATGCTGTTCCAGAACGGCGCGCTGCTCACCGACCTCGACGTCTACGAGAACGTGGCCTTCCCGCTTCGCGAGCACACGGACCTGCCCGAGCCCCTCATCGCACGCATCGTGTTGATGAAGCTGCACGCGGTAGGCCTGCGCGGTGCCGCGCGGCTGCGGACCGGCGAGCTTTCCGGCGGCATGGCGCGCCGCGTCGCGCTCGCGCGCTCGATCGTGATGGATCCCAAGCTGCTGATCTACGACGAGCCCTTCGCGGGCCTCGATCCGATCGCGCTTGGCGTGGTCTTGCGCCTCATTCGCGACACCAACGACGCACTCGGGATCACCAGCATTGTCGTGTCCCACGACGTGCACGAGATCACCGCGCTCGCCGATCGAGCCTACCTGCTGTCGGGTGGGCGGGTGGTCGCAGCGGGAACGCCCGCCGAGCTCAACCAGGATTCCTCGCCGATCGTGCGCCAGTTCATGGGCGGGCTGCCCGACGGCCCGGTCGCCTTTCACTACCCGGCGCCCGACTACGCCGGGCAGCTGCTCGGCTCCGAGGTGCCGGTTTGAGCGTCGGGAGAGACGCCGTCGAAAACGCCAGCGCGTTCCTTGCGAAGAGCGGGCGCTTCACGCTGTTCACGCTGCGCCTGCTGCGCGTGACTCCGGCGGCATTGGCCCGGCCAGGGCTCGTGATCGACCAGCTGTTCAACACCGGTGCGCTGTCGCTCGTGATCATCATGCTGTCGGGACTGTTCGTCGGCATGGTGCTGGGCCTGCAGGGCTACGACCTCCTGCAGCGCTTCGGCTCGACCGAATCGCTCGGCGTTGCCGCCGGGCTTGCGCTCCTCAAGGAACTCGGGCCCGTCGTGACGGCGCTCCTGTTCGCCGGACGCGCGGGAACCGCGCTCACCTCCGAAATCGGCCTGATGGGCGCGACCGACCAGCTCTCGGCGATGGAGATGATGGCGGTGGACCCGGTACGCCGTGTGTGCGCGCCGCGCTTCATCGGCGGCTTCATCGCGATGCCGCTCTTGGCTGCGATCTTCGGGATGATCGGCATCTTCGGCGCGCAGCTCGTCGGCGTCACGCTGATGGGCGTCGACTCCGGCCAGTTCTGGTCGCAGATGCGCGGCGCGGTCGCCGTCAAAGACGTCACCGAGGGCATTCTCAAGAGCATCGTCTTCGGCTTCGCCTGCAGCGCGATCGCCGTCTACGAGGGATACCACGCCGTGCCGACGGCCGAAGGGGTAGGGCGTGCGACGACGCGCACGGTCGTGACCTCCTCGGTGTCGGTGCTGGTGATTGACTACATGCTCACGGCGGTCTTGCTGTGAGCGGAGGAGATTGGCGATGACGCAGACACGTGGAACGGAAATCGCAACGGGGCTGTTCGTCCTGCTCGGATTTGCGGCGCTCTTTTTCCTTGTGACCCAGATCACCAGCCGCGGCTTCACGTGGAACGACCAGAGCTACCACCTGACCGCGCGGTTCACCAATGTCGGCGGCCTCAAGGTGGGGGCGCCGGTGTCCATGGCGGGGGTGACCGTGGGGCGGGTCGAGTCGATCGACTTCGACTCCTCGGACTACAAGGCGGTGGCACGGCTCAAGATCCAGAGCCGCTTCGAGAAGATCCCGAACGACAGCGATGTCGCGATCTTCACGGCGGGCCTACTCGGGGGCAACTACGTCGGAATCACCGCCGGCGGCTCGGAAACTTATTTCAAGAACGGCGATCAGATTGAGATGACCCAGTCAGCGATCGTTCTCGAGAACCTCATCAGCAAGTACTTGTTCGACAAGGCCGGCTCGGGTACCAAGACCCCGGCGGGAGATGCCAAATGAAGAACCGAACATTGCCGCGGCGCTTCGGTGCCGCCATCGCACTCGGCGCGGCCGCGCTTGCGCTCGCCCAGCTCGCGCCGACGGCGCGCGCCGCCCCGGCACCGGCGACGGCACTCGCCGCGGCGCCGACGAGCGATGCCGCGACGGCCAGCCCCCAGGAACTGATGGACGGTGTCGCGAAGCGGATGTTCGCCGCGCTCGACAGCAACCGCGACGCGCTGCAGAAGAACCCCGACAAGGTGTTCCCGCTCGTCGACACGATCCTGCTGCCCAACTTCGACACCGAGTACGCGGCGCAGCTGATCCTCGCGCAGTACTGGCGCACGGCGACTCCTGATCAGCGCACGCGCTTCGTGTCGGCGCTTTACAAGGCGCTGCTGCACACCTACGGCGGGGCGCTCTCGGACTTCACGGCCAATCGCCTGAAGCTGCTGCCGTTCCGCGGGGACCCGGCGGCACTAACCGCGACCGTCCGCACGGAAGTCTTGCGCTCGAACGGCGCGGTGGTGCCGGTCGACTACCGGCTGCGCAAGACCGACCACGGCTGGAAGGCCTTTGACGTCGTCATCGAGGGCATTTCCTACGTTCGCAACTACCGCACGGACCTCGGCGCGGAGGCGGGCGAGAAGGGCCTCGAGGCGGTCATCACTCGCCTAGAGCGCGACGGCCTCGACACCGGCAAGCCGGCCGCCGGGCACTGAGCGAGCCCAAGTGAAGCGTCGCAAGGGCCCTTCGGGCTTTGAATTCGCGCCGGCCGAAGCGGCGGGGGAATTCAGGCTGTCCGGCGTCTTGAGCTTCGACACGGCGGCCAGCGTGCTCAAGCGCGGCGACGCCGCCTTTGCGGGCGCCAGCATGAATTCCGTTGACCTGTCCGGGCTCACGCACGCGGACAGTGCCGGCCTCTCGGTGCTCCTCACCTGGGTCGAGCGCGCGCGACGCGACGGGCGGCTGCTCAAGTACACGGCGTTGCCGGCGCAGCTCTTGAAGATCGCGCGCCTCTGCGCGGTCGAGAGTCTCCTCGCGGCCGCCGAAGCAGCCCCCGCCCGTCCCTAGGGCTTGGGAGCGCCGGGCGCCGCTGGCGCCTCGGCGGCCGTTGTCGGCGGCGCGAGCGGGTCGGCGGCGGGAGTAGCCTGCGTCGTCGCTTCAGCCGCCGTCGACGCCGCCGGGCCGCCCGCTCCGTGCGCGGCTTCTGGCGCCGCGCCCGCAGGCGCCGTCTCGCCAATCGGATCCTCGAAATTGTCCTCGGCCACGTTGCCGTCGTGCACGAGGTAGTTGCGACGGGCAACGTAGGCGTTGCGCACGAATGCGTAGGGATCGTAGGCGTTTCGCAGCGTGGTATCGGCCGCCAGCAGCTCGACGCGGTTGTTGAACGGCGTCAGCAGGTAGAGCCCGTCCTTGGTGCGCGTCGATTTTATGTAGGTGTAGGGGGACGCGTAGCTGTCGACGAGCTTGCCGGGCGCGTCTCGAAAATCCGAGGGACCGAGAATCGGGATCATGAAATAGGGTCCGGGTGGCACGCCCCAGTGGCCGAGGGTCTGGCCGAAATCCTCGTCGTGGGACTGAAAGCCCCATCGGGTCGCCGGGTCGCCGAAGCCGCCGAAGCCGACGGTCGTGTTGATGAGCAGCCGCGCGAAGTCACTGCCCGCATCTTTGAACTTGCCTTGCAGCGTGTCGTTGATGATGACCTCGGGGTAGGTCAGGTTTGCCGTGAAGTTGCTCACTGCCTTGCGGACCGGGGCGGGGACTACCTTGACATAGGCGCGCGCCACCGGCCGCGCGAGCATCCGGTCGAGCGCATCGTTGAATGCGTAGGTCGCGCGATTGAGTTTCTCGAGCGGGTCGCCTTTTGTGGCGGCCGCCAGCGCCGGCGCGAACGGCACCAGCGAAACGATCACAATTGCGGCGAGGTATCGCCAGGCGCGGTCGCGCGGCGCGGTGGACATCGGCATCTCCCTTGCGACCCCGAGTCTAACAGGCGCGCGCCGCGCCCTCACCTGCTGCTGCCGTCCGGCGTCTGCGGCGGGATCGGCTCGCCGCGATCGACCGCCGCCTGCAGCCGTGGCGGCAGGTATTCCTTGAGCTCGTCGATGCGCGCCTTGAAGCGGCTGCGCTGCACGGGCGTGATGTTGGGGACCGCGAGTGCCTGGCGCAGCGTCTGGATCGCGAGCGCGAGGTCCCCGCTCATCACGTCGTATTCGGCCATGTAGTAGTTGGCTTCCGCCGCCTCGCCCGCGGCGCTCGCCGCGAGCGCGATCAGGCGCACCTGGTCGTGGGTCGGCGGCACGATGTTGAAAAGATCGAGCAGCACCGAGTGCGCGAGCCGCGCATCGTTGGCGCGCATGAGGGTTTCGGCGTAGCGCACGGTGATCGGCACGCTGCGCGGGAAGAGTTCCATCGCGTGCGCGAGCACCGCGCGCGAGGCTGGAATGTCGTCCGCCGCGAGCAGTGCCTGGCCGAGCGCGGAGTGGTACTCGACGACGTCCGGGTGGCGGTTCACGAGATCGCGCAGGATCGGCACCGCCTCGCTCGCGGAGCGGCCCTGCACGAGCGCCAGAGCGCGGCCGTAGAGCCGATACTCGCTGACGACCGAGTCCGCGGAAGCGGCATCGGCGTAGGCATCGTGCGGGTTCGCCTCGATCGGCAGCGCCAGCACGCGCAGCTTCTCGCGGGTCAACTGGTAGCCGGTGGTGTCGATGGGTCGCACGATCGGGTAGGTGAGGGCGCGGGCGCGCGCCTCGGCAACGCGTGCGCTCGTGACCGGGTGCGTCTGCAGGAACTCGAGGATCTTCGCGTTTGGGCCGCCCCCGCCCATGCGGCGTCCGAGCGTATCGAAGAAGGTGGCCATGCCGTTCGGGTCGTAGCCGGAGGCGGCCATCACGCCGATGCCGACGCGGTCGGCCTCGAATTCGTTCTCGCGCGAAAAGTTGAGCTGGTGCTGGATCGCGGCGTTCTGCCCGACCATCACGCCGGCCATGCCGACGTTGGCGTTGCCGGTGACGGCGCCGAGCAGGATACCGGCCAGCATCGCGGCGGTCGCCGCGAGGCTCGAACGGCTCTGGTTCTGGATGCCGCGCGCGATGTGCCGCTGCGTGACGTGGGATATCTCGTGCGACAGGACCCCGGCCAGCTCGCTCTCGCCGGTGGTCGCAAGGATCAGCCCCGAGTGCACCACGACGAAGCCGCCGGGGAGCGCGAAGGCGTTGATCGAGGAGTCCTTCATGACCAGGAAGGTGAACTTGACGTTCCCCTCCTGCGCGTGGGCTGCGAGGCCGGCACCGAGTCCCTGGATGTACTCGCCGATCTCCGGATCCTCGAGGAGCACCCCCTGATCGCGCAGCTCGCGCACGATCATCGTGCCGATCTGGTACTCGTCCGCCGTCGTAAAGACGGCATCCGCGGGCGTGCCGATGTCCGGCAGCTCGGCCGGCGGCGAGGCCAGCGCCGTCATCGCCACGAAGGCGCCGGCGAGGCCGATCGCGCTGCGGCGGAGGAGGGTCGCGAAGCTCATGAGAGGGCTATAGACCGGCCGGGTGGGCATTGGTTCAGCCCCCTCCCGGCTAGAGGCTCTCGGAGGCGAAATCGGCCAGTCGCGAGCGTTCGCCGCGCATCAGGGTCACGTGGCCGGAGTGCGCCCAGCCGCGGAAGCGGTTGACGACGAAGGTGAGCCCCGAGGTCGTCTCGGTGAGATAGGGCGTGTCGATCTGCGCGATGTTGCCAAGGCAGATGAGCTTGGTGCCGGGACCTGCGCGGGTCACGAGTGCCTTCATCTGCTTGGGCGTCAGGTTCTGCGCCTCGTCGAGGATGATGAAGCGGTTGAGGAAGGTCCGCCCGCGCATGAAGTTGAGCGAGCGGATCTTGATGCGACTGCGCAACAGGTCGTTGGTCGCCCCGCGCGCCCAATGGCCGCCCTCCTGGCCCTGGGTCAGGACCTCGAGGTTGTCCATCAGCGCTCCCATCCACGGCTCCATCTTTTCTTCCTCGGTTCCCGGCAGGAAGCCGATGTCCTCGCCGAGCGGGATCGTGACCCGGGTCATGATGATTTCGGTGAAGCGCCGATTGTCGAGGGTCTGCGCGAGCCCGGCCGCCAGCGTCAGCAGTGTCTTGCCGGTGCCCGCGGGACCGAGCACCGTCACGAAATCGACCTCAGGATCCATGAGCAGGTTGAGCGCGAAATTCTGCTCGCGATTGCGCGCGGTCACGCCCCAGACATTGTGGCGCTCGGCGCGGTAGTCGTGCACGAGCTCGAGTACGGCCTCCTCGCCCGAGATGCTGCGCACCGTCGCCTCGACGCCGTTTGCCACGTCCTCGTAGACGAACAGGTTCGCGTGCCAGTCGCGCACCGCCGGGCCGCGCAGGCGGTAGAAGGTGCGGTGCTGCTCCTTCCACGACTGCATGTCCTTGCCGTGGCGCTCCCAGAAATCCGCCGGCAGCGCCTGCGTGCCCGTGTAGAGCAGGTCGGCATCCTCGATCGTCTGGTCGCTGAAGTAGTCTTCCGCGTGCACCCCGACAATGGCGGCCTTGATCCTGAGGTTGATGTCCTTGGAGACGAGCGTCACGTCCGCTTCCGCGTGCGCGCGCTTGAGCGCGAGGGTCTGGCCGAGGATCGCGTTGTCCGCGCCGTGCCCGGGCAGCGTCGGCAGGTCGGAGTCGAGCACCTCGGTCTGGAAGAACAGCCGGCCGCTCGGCGCGCGGTTGTCGCCGTCGCCGTTCTTGGCGGTCGGCAGCGCGAGGCCGCGGTCGATGCCCTCCTTGGTCGCGCCCTGCATGAGCTCGTCGAGGAAGCGACTGACCTGGCGGACATTGCGCGCCGCTTC
>JANXZZ010000308.1 GCA_025355245.1 Pseudomonadota bacterium
CGCGATGCCGACGATCGCGATCCAGCTACCTGCGTCCTCGCTCACGCGCGCCGCCGCTGCAGCCGCTCGGCGAGCAGCGCCGCCGTGACCCCCGCGAGCGTCGCGAGCACGAGCCCGATGCGCGCGGGCAGCGGATCGAACCAGAGGCCGCAGGCGCCGGCGACCACGGTGCCGGCGAGCGCCGGGCGGCTGCCGAGCATCGGCACGAGCAGCGCCACGAGCGCCAGCATGCCCGCGAAGTCGAGGCCCCACTCGGCCGGAATGCGCCCGGCGGCCAGCAGCCCGACGTAGGAACCGATGTGCCAGGGCAGGAAGTTCGAGGCCGCGGCACCGAGGAAATACCAGGGGCGCAGCGTCGGCTCGTGGTGCGACTGCGCGCGCATGAACACGACGAAGCTCATGTCGCCGATCAGGTAGGCGAGCCCGGTGCGGCGCGCGAGCGGCAGCGAGGCGAGCGTCGACTTGAGGGCGGCGCTATAAATCACGAAGCGCAGGTTGACCATCAGCGCCGTCAGCACGATGACCGAGACCGGCGCGTGGGCAACCAGCAGCGGCAGCGTCGCGAGCTGCGCCGAGCCCGCGTAGGCGATCGTCGACAGCACGTAGGCCTTGGGCAGGCCGATGCCCGATTGCGCCATCGCAACGCCGGTCACGAGCCCCCACGCGATCGTGGCCGGGAACGTCGGCACCATGTCCCAGAAGCCGGCGCGCAGCGCCGCGCGCCGCGCGAGCGCCGACTCATCTGCCGTGCGGCTCACGAAGAGACCCGGACCCGGATGCGCGCACGGCGCGTCGCCGCAACCGTTGTCGGTCGGGGAAATGACATCGGCGGCTCGACCTCGGTGCGCATCCATCCCACGGCGCCCGACAATACGCGCGCGGCGCGCCGGCGGCGAGTCTTGACAGTGCGTGGCGGCGCGGAACCACCGCGCGCCGCTGCGGTCTCAATGCGAAGTGTTGGCGGCGTCGCGTGCTGGCGACGGATTTTGCGGGGCCTGCGCAGGCCCGAACGCTTCTTTGCAAAGGCCCGACAGAGCCTTGCCGCGCAACGGGTGGCACGGCAACCGATCGGGCCTATCCTTGGGTCCACGTCCATGAGCTTCTTGAAGGTCCCCGCCATGAACCTACCCGGACGCGAAATTGACGAGCCCTCGACCGCGCGCACGACCGCTGCGCGGCCGTCCCGGCGGGCGGCGCTGCTGCCCGCGGGCACCGCGGTCCTCGCGACGCTGTTCCTCGCCACCGGCTGCACGCTCAAGAGCGACGTGGTCGCGACCGGCAGCGCGCCCGGCAACGTCTCGCACCTGTGGGTCACCGTGCAGGAAGTCTGGTTCGCGACCGCGCCGGATACCCCGCCCGAGGCCGCGGCCGGTTGGACGAAGTCCGTGCTGCCGGAACCGATCACGCTCGACCTCGCCGCGATCGCGCCCGCAACACTGACCGCGCTCGCGAGCACGGTATCGCTGCCCGCCGGCACCTATCGCCAGGTCCACCTGGTCACGGCGGATTCGGGGGCTACGCTCGTGACCTCCGCGCAGCAGCAGGGGCTGACGACGAATTCCTCCATCACCGTCGCCGATGCAAGCGGCACGACGACGACGACCGCGCTCGAATCGCCCGCGCCCGAGGGCGGGATCACGATTCCGACCGACCTCGTGCTCGCCGGCTCCTTCGACTTCGGCAAGTCCGCCTCGACCACCAGCGCGCAATCGACCGGCGGCAGCTCGGGCACCGCGAGCACGACGACCACGAGCACCTCGACGCTCGCGATCATGCTCGACGGCGCGCGCGACGTGCTCCCCTACACCGTCGGCACCGCGACCGGCTACATCCTGAGTCCGATCGCGACGGTGGCCGATGAGAAGAATTCGGGTGGCATCAGCGGCACCGTCGATCCTTCCGGGCTCGCCGCCGGCTACGGCGTCATCACGGTCAGCGCCGAGATTCCCAACGCCACCAACACCCACCACGTGATCGTGCAGCGGCGCGTGGTCGGCACCGACGGCAGCTTCACGCTCTATCCGCTGCCGGCAGCGTCCTCGGGCACCACCAACTACGACATTGTGATCACTTCCTCGAGTGCCGAGACCGTCATCGTCCGCGACGTGCCGATCAGCGCCGGGGACGTGGCGAAGGCGGTTGCGGTGCAGGCGACGCCGATCGTGCTGACGGCGGCAAGCCCCGTCTACGCGAACGTCGCGCAGACCGCGACGCTGCTACCGGGCGGCGCGCGCGTGGCGTTCTACCAGACGGTGCCGGCGAGCGGCGAAATCCCCTACGCGATCGACGGCACCGCCGTCGACCTCGTTAGCCGGCGCCTGCCCGGCAATGCGTTCGCGCTCAGCAGCGGCCCGCTGCTCGTCGGCAGCTACGCGACCGGCAGCACGGTGTCCCTTACGACGCTCGCGCCGGTCGAGGGTGAAGGCGGCTATGTCGTCGGCACCGAGGGGCTCTACCGCGCCGACACGCTGGTAACCGGGCCGAGCGTGATCAGCGGCACGAGCACTGCGCCGACGCCGGTCGTGGCGCCCTACCCGGGGATCGCGGCGGGCGGAGTCCCGGGCACGATCGCGCTCACGCTAACGGTCGCGGTCGGCGAGTTCGACTCCGGCTTCGTCGTCATCAGCGCGGGCAACCGCGTGGTCGAGGCGGCCAACGTCAGCACGCTCCTCAGCACCGGCGGTGGCACGCTCAACATCGTGAACCTGCCGGCCGGCAGCGGCCTCGCCGCAACGACTGGCGTGCCCTACCAGGTCGCGATTCGCGCGTGGAATTCGAGCTCGCCGGCGGCGACCTTCGTGCGGGTGGTCTCGACGACGAGCTCGGTGCTGGGCACGAGCGGCAGCGCCGCGGTCTCGCTGCAACTGCCCTGAGGCGGCGCGCGCCGCCTCGTCGGGCGCGGGTCGGGCCCTAGTACCAGGAGAGGGCCGGCGCCGTCTTGCCGCCGAGCGTCGAGCCCTCGAAGGCGACGTACATCGACTTGCCGAAGAAGAACGGCAGGCCAAAGTCGAAGCTGGTCGGCAGGCCGGTGATCGTTCCCGCGAAGCCCGGGAATGCGGTGGTGCTCGCCCCGAGTTCACTGAGGCTGTTGACCGGGACCGCGAAGCTGTTGGTCACGAGCCCGTCAGCGGAGAAGATCGTCACGCTCACGACGGTGTCGGGCGACGGGCAGTAGAACGAGGGGTTCGGTGCCGCGCAGGCCGTCAGCTTCGGCGTGGTGAGGTTCGGGAAGTAATACGCGTTCGAACCCGAATCGATGAAGCTCTGGTTGAGCGAGGTGTTCTCGAAGCTCACGCCGAACTCGCCGGTGTTCGGACTGACCGTGTAGACCGTCGCACCCGCGAGCAAGGCGTTGTTGCCCTGCGTGCCGATCCCGAACACGATCGTTGCCGTGACGTCGGTGCTCCCCGCCGAGGGAACGCTCGGCATCTCGATGATGACGCCGTTGTTGTCGAGCGGGAGCTTGCCGACCGGGTTCGGGAGTTGCTCGGAGGTTAGTGCCCGATAGCCCGTGCAGGTCGTGCCGTTGCAGTCGTTGTAGACGCTGCCGTCGGAGGCGCAGGAAGCACCGCAGTCCTGCAGGAAGAAGCCGATGCCGACGATGCCGTTGGCGCCGAACGCGCCGACCGAGTCTTCCTCGGTGTTGCCGCCCGGGCCCGTCGTGCAGATGCTCGGCACCGTGCTCACGGGATAGGCCGCATCACCGATCACCTGGATCGAAAGCGCGCTGACCGTCTGGCCGCCGATCGTGACATCCGCAGTCTTGACCGGACCCCAGCTGTAGCCGTCGGCGAACTGCGTGCACTCGACGAGCGAGTGGCCGGCGTGCGACGTGACGGTGGTGAGTCCTGAGGCGACGCTGGGGTTGGTGAGCGCGCTCGCGAGCACACGCACGCCCTCCGAGCCCGTGTCGACCTGCAGGTGATCGACAACCTGGCAGGTCTGCGTGCCCGGCACGCACACGGTCGCCGAAACGTAGAGGATGTTGACCGCAGGCGACGAAAGTGCCGCGGGGCCCGCGTCGATGATGCCCGCCACGGTGTTGCTGCCGCCGGAGGCGGCTCCGGTGCCGGTGAGCGCGACGTCGGTGGGGCTGCCGATCACGTTCGAGGCGATGCTGAGCGTCGCCGCGTCCGCGCCGATCGCGCTCGGCGAGAATGTCACGCTGACCGTGCAGGTGCCGTTGGGCGCGACGCTCGTGCAGGTGTTGGTCTCGGCGAAGAGCGCGGCAGCGGTGCCCGTGATCGTGACGCCGCTGACGGTCAGCGTGCCGGCGCCGATGTTGCTCACGGTCACGATCTGCGCGCCGCTCGTCGTGCCGGTGCCCTGGCTGCCGAAGGGCAGCGTCATCGTGCTCAGCGAGATCGCGGGGTTGGTGCTGGCTCCGGAACTGTTGCCGGAGCTTCCGCCGCCGCCGCAGCCGAACATCGCGGCTGCGCTCGCGACCGCGAAAACCACTGTCCACCGGGAACCTAGCGCTCGTGTACTCATGGGTCGTGCCTGCCTTCGGTTCAGCAATGGAGTTAGCGCAGCTCGGCGCGGCTGACGCCGGCCGGGAGTGCGGTCGGCAACAGCGCCGCGCCCTGCCAGCCGCGCGGCAGGCGCATGACGGTCACGACCAGGTCGGGTTCGTTGATCGTCGCGACGTGGTGATTGCCGAGCCGCGTGCGAGCCGCGTGATACTGCGGCGCGCGCGCCCCGAGGAGTGCATCGACGTCGAGCCCGCGCGGCCCGTGCCAGGTCACCGCGAACACGGCGCCGGTGCGATCGAGGTACTCGCGCAGCACGGTGCCGTCGTCCGCGATCGTCTCGTGCAGGTCGTAGGCGCTGAAGGGCGTTACGTAGTGCGTGCCTTTGACCGCCTCGCTGTCGTGCATGACGGAGGCGAGGTTGCCGCCGAGGGCGGCCTCCGCCGCGCCGGGCGCGGCGGCCAGGAGCGCTACGCAGGCGAGGGCGGCGGCGCGAACGGGAAGATGGGACATGGCTCTGTGCCTCACGGTCGGATGCGGATCTGTGCGGTGAATCAGCGGACGCTGTAGCCGCGTGCCTCGAGGCACGCAGCCGACGCGCGCCCGTAGTCGATGCGCTTGTCGCCGGCGAGTTCGGGCGCGACGCCGCCGCCCTCGCGACTCGGATCGAATCCGGTCTGGTCGACGGCCCAGCGATGGCACTCGTACTTGTCGGTGGCCTGCTGCTCGGGCGATTGACCGTTCCGGGGATAGACGAACGCGGCATCCTGGCCGCCCGGCGCAGCGGATGCAGTGGCTGCCGCTGCGCTGTCCGTGTCGATTCCGGGCGGCGGCTCGACGACCTGGAAACCGCGCGCGCTCGCATTGAAGAGGTAGTAGGTGTCGTTCGCGTAGTAGTACTGCACGCCGCCTGCCGCCACCGCGGTGTAGTACGGCGGCAGCACGTCGACGACGACGCCGACCGGCGGCGCGATGACGACGAAGCCCGGCCCCTCCGGCCGGTACCAGACGCCGCCGTGATACCAGAAGCGGCTACCGCCGTAGCGCACCGGCATCGCGTCGCGCGGCATCGCGGTCACGACGACACCGCGATCGGCGTAGCTGCGATTGTGCTCGTGGCGGCCGTCGACGTGTTCGCGGCGCTCGACGCCATCGCGCGGGTCCGCGAACGCGGGCGTCGCGAGACCGGCCGCGACCAGCGTGGCGAGAAGAAATCGTGCTGTCAGCCTCGGCATCGCTGCTCTCCATCACCCGGTAACTGCAGTTGCGCGCGCGCGAGGTGCCGCGCAGCCACCCGCGGATTCAAGCACCGCACACGCTGCGTTGCGCGTGTCGTGTCCCATTCTGTGACGCGGATTCACCGCGCCACACGATCAATTCTGTCGCCAACGCGCGACGCGTCAGTGCGGGCCCGGCCGCGGCGGACCCTCCGCCGGCGGCGCAGCGAGCTCGCTCGCGGTCGCGCGTCGATAGACGGAATGCACCTTCACGCTCCTCACGCCCTGCGCGCTGAAATCGACCTCGACGCCCAGCTCGTCCTTGGGAAGTCGCCGGAATCGCTCGAGCACGCTCAAGCGCGTTCCGCCCGTGCTGTGCACGATGAACGCGTTGTCATCCCAGCCGGCGCGCACGGTGCGCGATCCAAAACGGTCGGTGACGCTGAAGGGCTCGTCGTCGCCCGGCTGGAAACTGCGGCGGCGATCACCCTGCGTCACGGTGACGAGCGCGGGCTGCGCCTCGATCTCGAGCCGCGGCGCCGGGAACGCGAAGGCCCGCACGTACTCGCCGGCACTGCCGCGGCCCCACAGCGGCGCGACGATGGGTATCTGACTGTCGGCGCCCATGCTGGAATCCCCGCCGCGCGAGCCGCGCCGCTGGCCGCCACCGCCGCGTCCGCCCTGCTGGCCGGTGCCCGAATCCATGGGCGGGTAGCCGCTCGTGTCGCGGTCCGGCGGTGGCGCGCGCCGGGGTTTGGGCAGGGCCGCGGTGATGATTGCGGCCGCGTCATCGCTCGCACTCGCGACGTAGACCCATTGCCCGCCGAGGTCGACCGCCTGCCGCGGCAGCCGCTCGAAGCTGTGGCTGGCGCAGCCGACACCGGCTAGCGACAGGAGCGCAAACGTGCCGCCGAGCGTCGCTGCCCGTTGCCATCCCAGCCTCAAGAGCGGCGTCACTTGACGCTATAGCCACGGCCTTCGAGACACGCACCCATCGCGCGGAAGTAATCCTCGCGCTTGCCCTGGGCGTCCGCCGCCGCCACGCCGCCGGCGGCGCGCGTCGGATCAAAACCCGTCTGGTCCGCAGCCCAGCGATGGCACTCGTAGCGATCCTTGGCCTGCAGGTCGCCGTCCTGGCCGTTGCGCGGATACATGTAGATGTCCGGGGTCGCCGGCGGCCCGGGACTTGGGGCGGCGGCGCCCGGCGGATCGACGACCTGGTAGCCCTGGTCACCGTCGCGCCACAGGTAGTAGGTGTCGTTTGCGTAGTAGTACGGCATTCCGCCGAACCAGACCGTCGTGTAGAACGGCGGCAGCACCGGCACGAACACGCCGATCGGCGAACCGACCACGACCCAGCCGCGGCCGCGCGCACCGTACCAGACGCCGCCGCCGTACCAGTAGTGCTCGCCCATGTGCGTGACCGCGATCGCGTTCGACGGGCGCTCGGCGAGCGCGTAGCCGCGCACCGGGTACGCCCGGTTGTGCTGGTAGCGGCCGTCGTAGTGACTCTGCGGCGCGGGGCCCGGGCCACGATCGCGCGCGAGTGCCGGGTTCGCGAACACCGCGGCGCCGAGGAGCGCCAGCGTCGCCAGCAGGAAGATGCGGGTAGTCATTGGGTTCTCGCTTCGCGCTCAACGCACCGTATAGCCACGACCCGAGAGGCAGGCGCCGAGCGCGCGGCGATAGCCGCCGGCCTGGGATTCCTGCTGCGAGGTCTGCGCGTCGAGCCGCGCCTGCTGGTTCGCGACCACGGATTGGGTCGCCTGGGCGCGCGAGGCATCGCTCGCCGCGCCGATCGCGGTGCCGGCGACCGCGCCGATCAGCGCGCCGATGCCGGCGTCGCGCGGGCGGGACACGATCGCGCCGAGGATGGCGCCGGTGAACGCGCTGCCGGGCACGGCCGACGGCGCCGGCGGGCCTGCGACGACCTGCACGCGCTGGTGCGGCGGGACGCCCGGCACGCTCGGGTCGAATCCGGTCTGCTTCACGGCCCACACGTGGCACTCGTAGCGGTCACGGTCGAGCTGCTGCTCGGACTGGCCCTGCGCAGGGTAGGCCACGACCTCGGTCACCTGCTCCGGCGGCGGTGCGATGGGCGGTGCGCTCTCGATGACCTGCGGCGGCCGTGCCGGGGGCGCGACGACGCAGCCGGCGAGCCCGGCTGCAACGCTGAGCATGAGAAACGGGACGACCTTGTACATGCAACGCTCTCCGAAAACAGCTACTCAAGACTACAACGCAGCGGGCCCGAAAGCGCTGACTCGCCGCCCGCGACCGGGAGCCGGTCCGGACCGGGCCTGCCCTACCCTTATTGAGATCCCGGAGAGGGCCTCCGGGTTCCGTGGGGGCGCCGCGCATTCGAATCGAGGCCGCGCGGAACCCCGCGGGCAAGCCCTTGCTGGGGGGGCGCGGCAACGATTCGACGCCGCGGGCGGCGCCAACATTATCTTGTCGTCACCTTTGCACATCTTGACTGCAGCGGTTGAAAACCCGGGCCGACCGCTGGTCAGAGATCGCGGCACAAATCGTGCTTTCAGTCGCCCAGGAGCGCTCCGCTCAAACGTCACAGCGATCCTCCGGCGGTGGCGACCCTGTCGATCAACCGCATCGGTGGATCGGGAAATTCCTGCCCACGGTCACGACAAACCTGGCCTCGGGCGCCGCCGCGCAAAGCACCGGCGCGAGCCTCGACATCGGCGTCTGGGCACGCAGGAACTGCGACCGGGTGCACGGATCCGATGCGCGAAGCTGCTCTGTCGCCGCGCCGCGACAGGGCGCGCGTTGCGTCGCCGGATGGGGAACCTAGGCTGTGTGCACGCACCGCCCCGGACTTGTCCAATGAATCGGATCATTCTCGCCGCGGCCCTCGCCCTCGGCTCTTTCGCTGCGTTCGCGCCGACCGCGGCGGCCGAGCTCAACCCCGTGGCGGTGGACGCGCGCGAGGCGGAGCCGGTCGGGCGGGTGCTGATCCGGCTGCGCGCCGGCGATGACTCGGCGGCGCTCCCCGCCGCCGCACCGCAGCCCGCGACTCCCGTTTCCGAGCGGCTGCTGAGGCTCGGCGATCGCGCGGGTGTTTCGCTCAGGCTCGCGCACAGCGTGACCGCCGACATCCACGTCGCGCAGCTCCTGATCAGCCAGCGCGGTGCCGAGCTCGAAACGACCCTCGCGGCGCTCAGGGCGGACCCGGCGGTCCTCTACGCGGATGCGGACCGGCGCCGCTTCCCGCACTCGGCGGGCGCGCCGACACCGGACGACCCCCTCTATGCCGCAACGCCGGGCGCGACCGGCCAGTGGTACCTCAATGCGCCCGCGGTTACCGCCAACGGCACCACGCTCGCCGCGGTCAACGCGCTCGGCGCGTGGTCGACGACCAACGGTACCTCGGGGATCGTCATTGCCGATCTCGACACCGGCGTGCGCTTCGATCATCCCGATCTCGGCCGGGCGGACGCCGGCGGGCGACTGCTGCCGGGCTACGATTTCGTGGGCGCCGACGGCGGTAGCGGCAGCAATGAATTCCTGACCGCGAACGATGGCGACGGCTGGGATGCGGATGCCTCCGATCCGGGCGACTGGGTATCGAGCACCGACCTCACTCAGCCGGTCTTTTCCCGCTGCAGCAAGAGCGCGAGCTCGTGGCACGGCACCCGCACCGCCGGCATTCTCGGCGCACTCACCAACAACGGCACCGGCGTTGCCGGCATGACGTGGAACTCGTGGATCCTGCCGGTACGCGTGCTCGGCAAGTGCGGTGGCTACGACTCGGACATCCTCGCGGCGATGCTGTGGGCGGCGGGCGTGCCGGTGAGCGGTGCGCCCTCGAATCTCTACCCCGCGCGCGTCCTCAACATGAGCTTCGGCAGTGTCGGCTCCTGCTCGACCGCCGCCGGCGGCTACCAGGACGTGATCGCGCAGATCGCACTCAAGGGTGCGGTCGTGGTGGTGTCCGCCGGCAACGAGGGCGGAGCGGTCGATGAGCCCGCCGACTGTGCGGGTGCCAACGCGGTCACGGGCGTGCGCCACATCGGCACCAAGGTCGGCTATGCGAACGTGGGTCTCCAGGTCGCGCTCGCCGCGCCCGCCGGCAACTGCGTGACCAATGGCGGGGCCTGCCTCTTCTCCATCGACACGACGACCAACAGCGGTGCGAGCGGGCCGGCGACCGATACCTACACGAACCAGGCGAACTTCAGCATCGGCACGAGCTTCTCGGCGCCGATCGTCGCCGGCATCGCCGCGCTCATGCTGAGCACCAACGGCAACCTGACGCCCGCGCAGCTGCTCGAGCGCCTGCAGGCCGGCGCGCGCCCCTTCCCGGTGGTCACGACCGACGACACGGGTGCGCCGGTGCCGATGTGCGCACTCGCGACCGTCGGCGCCTCTGAAGCCTTCGAATGCAACTGCACGACGGCGACCTGCGGCGCCGGGCTTGCCGATGCCGCCAACGCCGTCAACGAAGCGCTGCGTCCGATTGCCGCGGTGGCGATACCGGCCGGCTTCGCCGCCGGCCAGAGCGTCACGCTCGATGCGAACGGCAGCGCCGCCGCCTGCGGCCACTCGGTCGCGAGCTACGCGTGGACGATCCTGCCGAACAGCACCGCGCCCGGCAACCCGGTCCTTTCTTCCGCTGCCGGGGCGAGCACCTCGGTGCCGGCGCCGGGCAGCGGTACGCTCAACGTAGAGGTCACGGTGACCGACGACGCCGGGCGCACGGACTCCGCGGTCATCGCGATCGCCTCGACGCTCGCGAGCACGGCGGCGCCGTCACAGGCTGGCAGCAATGCCTGCCCGGTCGCGATCCCCGCGCCCGCCGCGACGACGACTCCGCCGGCCACGTCCGCGAGCGCGACGGGCTCGGGCGGAGGCGGTGCTATCGATGCGCTCAGCCTCGGCGCGCTCGCGGTGGCGGGGTCCCTCGCCCGCCGCCGCCGCAATCGCGGCGTGGCGGCGCTGACATCCGGCTAGACTAGCGGCCCCGCCGCCGCGGGTGCCCCGTGTCCGCTCGCCCGCTGCCGGCTTCGTGACGCCCGGCATTCAACGGCAAGCCCCTCGCTCCCGGAGTCGCTGAACACGCATGGCCGAGCCCACCCCCGATCGCCCGAAAGGCCGGTCCCTGAAGCCGCTGCGCGCGCTCGCGCCGTTCATCCGCCCTTACCGCGGCCGCGTCATCCTCGCGATGTTTGCGCTGCTCGTGGCAGCCGCCTCGATGCTGGCGCTGCCGATTGCGCTCCGGCAACTGATCGATCACGGCATGGCCTCGCAGAGCGCGGCCACGGTCAACCGCTACTTCGTCGGCTTCCTGTTCGCCGCGGCGATGTTCGGCGGCTTCGCGGCGCTGCGCTTCTACTACGTGACCTGGATCGGCGAGCGCGTCGTCGCGGACGTGCGCGACGCCGTGTACCGGCGCGTGATCCGCATGGATCCGACCTTCTTCGAGGTCACGCGCACGGGTGAGGTGCTGTCACGGCTGACGACCGACACCACCCTCGTGCAGACGATCGCGGGCTCGTCGCTGTCGGTGGCGCTGCGGTCCGCCGTCAGCATGTCGGGTGCGCTGGTGATGCTGGCGCTCACCAGCGGCAAGCTCATGATCGCGCTGGTGCTGCTGATGCCGCTGATCGTCGCGCCACTCATCATCGTCGGCCGCCAGGTGCGCTCGCTGTCGAGGAGCGCCCAGGACCGCATCGCGGATTCCGCGGGTCTCGCCGGCGAGACCCTGAACGCGATCCAGACCGTGCAGGCCTACACGCTCGAGGAACTGCAGAGCCAGCGCTTCGGCGCCGCGGTCGAGTCGAGCTTCGTTGCCGGCGTCCAGCGCACGCGGGTGCGCGCGATCCTGACCGCGCTCGGCACGACGCTGGTGTTCGGCGCGATCACGCTGGTCCTGTGGCTCGGCGCGCGCGAGGTGCTGGCCGGGCGGATGACGAGCGGGCAGCTCGCGCAGTTTCTGCTCTATGCCGTCTACGTCGGAGCCGCGGCCGCGGCGCTCAGCGAGACCTGGGGCGAGGTGCAGCGGGGCGCGGGCGCGATGGAGCGGCTCGCGGAACTGCTCGCGGCGACGCCCGCGGTCACGGCCCCCGCCGCGCCCGCGCATCTCGCGCGGCGCGCGGCCGGTCGGATCCGCTTCGAGCACGTGAGCTTCGAGTATCCGTCGCGCCCCGGCGCCGCCGCGCTCGACGACTTTTCACTCGAGATCACGCCCGGCGAGACGGTCGCGTTCGTGGGTCCCTCGGGCGCGGGCAAGAGCACGGCCTTCCAGCTGCTGCTCAGATTCTACGACCCGAAGTCGGGGCGCGTGACGCTCGACGGCGTCAACCTCGCGGAACTCGTCCCGGAGGAGCTGCGCGGCCAGATCGGCCTCGTGCCGCAGGACACCGTGCTGTTCGGCACCAGCGCCCGCGAGAACATCCGCTACGGACGGCCGGGCGCGACCGATGCCGAGACCGAGGCGGCCGCGGAGGCCGCCGCGGCTGACGGCTTCCTGCGCGAGCTGCCGGAAGGCTACGAGTCCTTCCTCGGCGAGCGCGGCCTGCGCCTCTCGGGCGGGCAGCGCCAGCGGCTCGCGATCGCGCGCGCGATCCTCAAGGATCCGCCGGTGCTGCTGCTCGACGAGGCGACCAGCTCGCTCGATGCCGAGAGCGAGCGCCTGGTGCAGGAGGCACTCGAGCGGCTGATGCGCGGCCGCACGACGATCATCATCGCGCATCGCCTGGCGACGGTGCTGAAGGCCGATCGCATCGTGGTCATGGACCATGGGCGCATCGTCGGCACCGGCACGCACGCGGAACTGACCGCGAGTAACCCGCTGTACGCGCGACTCGCGGCGCTGCAGTTCTCCGCTCCTGAACTCGGCTGATTCCGCGCCGGCCAGCGCCGCTCAGCGGCGCGCAATGACCTCGATCACGAGCGGCAGGATCATGCGCGCGTGCGCGAGGGCTTCGGTGCGCTCAAAGGCCGCGGTGAGCGCCGTCGCCTCCGCCGCGCTCATCTGGCCGAGCTCGACCAGGCGCTCGGCACCGACGTCCACGTAGCGGCGCGGCCATTCCCAGAGCGGATCGGCCGGGGCAACCGCATCGGTGTGCAGGCGTGTGCTCTCGATGCGAAAGCCCGCATCGACCAGCAGGCGCGGCAGCTCCGTGCCGACGTCGGGATCGCCGCCCTCGGCGCGCCAGCTCGCCATGACCCGGTCGACGAACAACTCCTGCTCGGGCGCGCGCGGCGCGAGCCGCCAGCTGCGGTAGTCGATGTACTCGTGGAACACCGCCGCCCCGCCGGGGCGCAGCGCAGCGCCGATGCGTGCGACCACCGCCGCGGGATCCTTCACGAAGCACAGCAGCCAGCGGCACCACGCGGCATCACTGCCCTGTTCCGCAAAGTCATCCGCGACCACGTCGAGCTCGCGCGTGACGACCTGCTTGAGGCCGCGTGCCCGCGCGCAGCGCTCCGTTACTTGCCGAATGACTTGCCGAGCCCGACGTAGAGCGTGCGCCGGATCCCCCACTGCGGGGCACCGACGCCAACCCCGGTGCCGTCGCGGATCTCGTAGACCCGGTCAAGGAGGTTCAGCACCGACACGCTCGCCTCGAGCTCGCCGAGGCGACCCGCCTCGAGGCTGCGGTGCAGACCGACATTGAGCTGCAGGTACGAGGGCAGGTGGTCGCTGTTGAGGAAGCCGGCCCTGAGGCCGCTGCCAACGAGCGCATCGAGGCTGAGCGTCGTGCCGCGCCATTTCCGGGCGACACCGGCCGAGCCCGTCCAGCGCTGGTCGTGGTCGAGGTGGACGAACTCGCCCGCGATCGCCGCAAGTTCCGCGGGTGCGAAGTTGTATTCACCGCTGACGATGCGCTTGCCCGTCGCGGTGCCGTAGGCGGCGTTCAGGTACGCGCTCGTGAAGTCGCTGCGCCAGCTGCCGGTGAGCTCGAGGCCCCAGACCCGGCCCGCGGCGTAGTTGAACGGCGCGAACACGAGCGCGGGTCCGAACTGGCCCTCGTCGATGAGGTTCTCGACGGCGCGGTAGTAGGCATCGAGGCCGAGGCTCACGCGCGGGGTCAGCCGCTCGAGGACGCCGGCGTCGAGGTAGTGGCTGCGCTCGGCGAGCACCGGGTCGTTGCCGCTCGAGGCCGGCGCCGCGGTCGTCTGCTCGAAGAGCGCGATCGTCTCGATGCGGATCTTCTCGGTCGGCGGCGGCGTGAAGTAGCGCGCGTAGCCCGCATGCAGCGTCGTCGCGGACCCGAGTTCGTACACGACGCCGAGTCGCGGGCTCAGCTGGTGCTCGGCGAGCGCGCCCTGGTACCAGTCGACGCGCGCACCGTAGTTGACAGTGAGCTTGTCGAGCGGGTGCCACTCGTCCTGCAGGTAGAGGCCGAAGAGCCGCGCGACGTCGCTCGCGTCATCCGCGATCGCTGCGGGCGTGAACGCGGGATCGCCGAGCGCATCGAGCGGATAGGCGTTGGTCGTCGTGCGCGACACGGCGGTCTCCTCGTTGTAGGTGAGCCCGAGGCGCACGGTGTGCGCCTCGTTCGCGTGCCAGCTCGCATCGGCCTGCAGGCCGAAGCGCTCGTTGCGACGGTACACATCGCCCGACGCCCCGGTGTAGTTGAGGTCGCCAACCGGATCGGGCGCGTAGTGCACATCCGAGAGCCGGTCGTAGAGTGCGACCTGGTAGTGGAAGACCTCGCGCACCGAGCCCTCGTAGGCAAGGATCGCGAAGCGGTTGCCCTCGTGCTGGCGCTCGTTGAGCAGGGCCGAGGGCGGGACCGCCACGCCGGGCGGCTGGAACTCGGGAACCTGGCCCGGCGCGTCCGGAATCTCGAAGTCGTTGTTCGAGTAGCCGAGCATCAGGGAAATGCGCGAGTCGTCGGAAAGGAGGTAGGAGAGGTAGCTGAACGCGTTCCTCTGACCGGTGTGGTCGTGGAGCGCGTTTTGGGTCGGCAGCGGATTTTCGATGCCGAGGTCATTGCCGAGGTAGCCGCCGGTCGCGTACATCGAGAAGGGCCCGTCGCTCCCGCTCCACTCGGCGTTCGCCTCGCGGTCCGCGCGCGAGCCCGCCAGCAGGTTGACGTCACCGCCTGCGGCGAAGCTGCTCCCTTTGGTGTGGATGTCGACGACGCCCGCCGTGCGGTAGCCGTACTGCGCCGGCAGCGCGCCGGTCAGCAGGTTGATCTCGCTCGCGAAGCGCGGGTTGAGCGCCTGGCCGAACAGCGAAATCGACTCCGGGATCACGACGTCGTTGATGCGGTACTGCAGGTTCGCGTGGTCGCCGCGCACGTGCAGTTGCCCGAAGGAGTCCTGCGTGACGCCGGGCGCGCGCAACAACACCTCGTTGAGCGGCGTCGCCGCGCCGAGCGGCAGGTTCTTGAGGTCCTCGGCATCGAAGCGAAAGCTGCTGCTGCCGGTTTCGGGCATGAGGCCGTTGCGCGCCTCGTCGAGGTGGCGGGCAGTGACCTGCACCTCGGTCAGGATGCCGCCGCTGCCGGCGGCCGCGGCGTCCGCGGCCTGGTCGGCGCGCGCGCGATGAATGCCAATGAATGAAGAAACGACCAGCAGGACGGCCACCGCCGTCGGGCGCGAGATTCCCATGGTGGACTCCGAAAAGATGCAAGCCGTGAGACGGCCGCGACGGATCGCGGCCGATCAGTGCGTGATCAGATCGAAGTGCCGGGAGGGGCCCTGGAGCGGTAGGCCGCGGTGAAGAGACGGGCGCGGACGACGAGCGCGGGCAGCGGCTCGTGCGCCGTGTCGGAAACGGTGGTCGTGAGCTCGAGCGTCGCGGGCGTCGGCGCTGCGCCCGCCTCGGCGGAGGCGACGCAATCGGCGCAGACGAGCGAATGCGGCGCCGTGCGATCGCCGGCCCCGCTGGCGGCGCCGAGGTGGCTGATGCCGTGCTGGATGCCGTGGAGCTGCGCGAGCCAGAAGACCGCCAGCAACGCGAGTGCGCCGGCCCGCCGGGCCGGCCGCGTCGTCACCGGGGAGGTCAAACGCACCATCGACACACCTTACCGGCCCACCGCGGCGGCGACAACCGGCCAACGGCCGGGTTCTGTGATCGACCGCGCATCCCCGGTGCGAGTAGGATCCGGTCTTGCTCGGCGCCGCGCCGCCGACCCGCGTGCGCACACACCACTGGGGGATCCATGCTGACCCTGAACGTGAATGGCCAGTCGCTCACCACCGATGCCGCCCCGGACACGCCGCTGTTGTGGGTGCTCCGCGATCACCTCGGCCTCACCGGCACCAAGTTCGGCTGCGGCAAGGCGCTCTGCGGCGCCTGTACGGTGCACATCGAGGGCAGCGCGACGCGTTCCTGCGTGACCAAGGTTTCCGACGTCCTCGACAAGAAGATCACCACGATCGAGGGCTTGTCGGCGGATCGCTCGCACGCGGTGCAAAAGGCGTGGATCGAACTCGACGTGCCGCAATGCGGCTACTGCCAGTCGGGCCAGATCATGTCGGCGAGCGCGCTGCTCGCCGCCAATCCGGCGCCGAGCGATGCCGACATCGACCACGCGATGTCCGGGAACATCTGCCGTTGCGGCACCTATCC
>JANXZZ010000020.1 GCA_025355245.1 Pseudomonadota bacterium
CACGGGCGATCCTGAGGGGCCGCCGGACCGTTGCCGGCGGCGGCTAATAACCCATCGGTCGGAGATCAAGGGCATGAACTTCAAGGGCAAGAAAATTCTCGTGACCGGCAGTACGACCGGCATCGGTCGCGGCGCCGCTGAGATGTTCCTCGAGGCGGGGGCGACGGTCGTGATCAACGGCCGGACGGACGCGGCGGTTGCCAAGGCGGTGACCGAGCTCGGCCCGCGCGCCCTGCCCGTGGCAGGCGACGTGGCTACCGTTGCCGGCTGTTGCGACGTTGTGCAGCGGGCGATCGCGGCGCTCGGTGGCCTCGACTGCCTAGTCAACAACGTCGGGATCTGCCCGCTCAGTCGCCTGATGGACGTGACTGAGGAGCACTGGGACCAGGTGATTGACGTGAACCTGCGCTCGGCGCTGTTCTGCACGAAGTTTGCGCTGCCGACGCTTCGCCAGTCGAACGGCAACGTCGTGATGGTGGCGTCGGTCGGCGGGATCACGGCCGGACCCACCGATAGCTTCGTGTACGCCATCTCCAAGGGCGCGATGATCCAGATGACGAAGGGACTCGCACTCGAACTTGCGCCGTCAAACGTACGGGTCAACGCCGTCTGTCCGGGCTACATCGATACGCCCATGATACAAGCTGAGAACGAGGCGACCAACGGCCAGATCCACGAGTTCATTCGCAACGTGGTGCCGCTCCGGCGCATCGGCACGGTACGAGAAATTGCCTCGGCGATCCTATACCTGGCGTCCGATTACGCTAGCTACGCGATCGGGACGATTCTCGTCTATGACGGCGGCTGCGCCGCCAACGCCAGCTGGGGTGGAGCCAACGCCGGCGAGCCGCCTACCGGTGGCCCTGCCGCATACGTTCCGACGCCGGTCTCCGGTTAAGTCTTGCCAGGTGGTCCTGTGAACCCTCAACTCGACTTTACCAACAAGCGCGTCCTTGTCACCGGCAGCACGCTCGGCATCGGGCGTACTGCCGTAGAGGCGTTCCTGCAGCTCGGCGCAACGGTTGCGGTTAATGGCCGGACGGCCGAATCGGTCGATCGCGCCATCCGCGAGATGGGCGGCGGGGCGCGCCTCATCGCTGCCCCCGGAGACCTGTCGGATACCGCCGAGCGCACACGCACGGTCGGCCGCGCGATCGCCGATCTCGGCGGCCTGGATGTGCTCATCAACAATGCCGGGCGTGGAGACGACTGCCTCATCGAGGATGTGACCGAAGGGTACTGGAAGCGGATGCTCGACCTGAACCTCAAGGCAGTGTTCTTCACCGCGCAGGCATGCGTGCCGGCGCTGAAAAAGACCCGCGGCAGCATCATCAACGTCGCCTCGGCGCTGGGGCTGATTGGCGGCCCGGCAGGATCGGTCGTATACGCGACCACCAAGGGCGGCGTGGTGCAGATGACACGCATGATGGCCCTCGCCCTCGCCGTCGAAGGCGTGCGCGTCAACGTGCTGTGCCCGGGCTGGATCGATACGCCGATGATCCAGCGCGACAACGCCGCGGCGGGCGACGATGCGTTGTACAAGTACATCGCCCAGTCGGTGCCGATGGGAAGGATCGGCACGCCGCAGGAGTGCGTCGGCGCCATGCTGTACCTTGCCGCTGCGCAGAATTCCTACACGACTGGCGCGGTGCTGTCCGCAGACGGCGGATTGTCGTGCGGTCATTGAACGCCGGCGGGGCGGGTCCGCCGGGGGTCCGGCGCACGCTGGTGGGCGCTACCTCATTTCGGCCAATACCAGTGGAGATCGACACATGAGCATCCAGTCCACCAACACGTCCCCGGCCTCCGATCTCGAGCGACTCGATCGCGCCGACGTAATCCACGGATTCTCGGCGCTGCGCGCGCAGGCGACCAAGGACGTGCTGATTATGGACAGCGCGCAGGGCATGACGGTCAGGGACCAGCTGGGCCGGGAGTTCCTCGACGCTGGAGCGGGCCTGTGGTGCATGAACGTCGGCTACGGTCGCCAGTCGATCGCGGATGCGGCTGCCGCGCAGATGCAGAAGATGTGCTACTTCCACAGCTTCTCGAACTTTTCTAATGAGCCGATGGTAAGGCTGTCCGAGCGCCTGCTGCGGCTTGCGCCGGGGAACATGGCGCGGGTCGTCTATGCCAACAGCGGCTCCGAGGCTAACGATACGCAAATCAAGCTCGTTCGCCGCTACAACAATATTCTTGGCCGCACGAAGAAGAAGACAATCATCGCCCGCATGAGCAGCTATCACGGCTCCACCGTGGCGGCGGGGAGCCTCACCGGCCTCGAGATGGTGCATCGGACATTCGACCTGCCGATCCCCGGGATCCGTCATACGCTTGCGCCGGACTACCACCGGCGGCCCGCTGGCATCGATAGCCCAGAGGCGTTCTCGCGCTACTTGGCCGACGCACTCAACACGCTGATCGAAGCCGAGGGACCAGACACCGTCGCTGCGTTCATCGCGGAGCCGATCACCGGCGCCGGCGGCGTGCTAATGCCGCCGACCGGCTATTTTCGGGAGATCCAAAAGGTCCTCAAGCACCACGACGTGCTAATGATTGCCGACGAGGTTATCACCGGGTTCGGGCGCACAGGCAGATGGTTCGCGAGCACAGATCTTGGCATCGAGCCCGACCTTGTGTCGGTCGCCAAGGGACTGACCAGTGGGTACTTCCCGATGTCGGCATGCCTGATCTCACCGAAGGTCGCGGACGTGCTCTACTCCGACAAGAGCGAGGACGGCATGTTCGCGCATGGCTTCACGTATTCGGGTCATCCAGTAGCCGCCGCAGTCGCGCACGCGAACCTCGACATCCTCGAGCAGGAAGATCTGCCCGGCAACGCCGCCAAGGTCGGCGATTACCTCATCTCGAAACTGCGGCAGCGCCTGGGGCAGCACCCGCTGGTAGGGGAGATCCGCGGTAAGGGCCTGCTGATTGGGATCGAGCTCGACGCCGATCGCGCTTCGCGCCGGCCCTTCGACAACCCCCATCACGCCGCCGGCCTCCTGAGCCGATCGTGCCTAGAGGAGCGCCTACTGGTCCGCGGCGGACACGGCCGGGTGGTGGCGGCGCTGGCGCCGCCGCTGATCGCAACGGCCCGCGATGCGGACGAAATCGCGGCGCGGCTGGAGCGGGCCATCGAGCGCGTCGCGAGGGGGCTGACTGCCTCCGGCGCGCATTAGTGAGGACGCTTCGGCTATCGGGGCCTGTGCCCCGGTCAGGGGGTGCGGGCGAAGTCGAGGATCAGCGCCATGAGTTCGACGAGCTTCTCGAAGCAATAGTAGTGGCCGCAGTCCGGGATGATCTCCAGCCGCGAGTCTGCGATCGCCCCTTGCAGCGCCCCGGAGATCACCTGTGGCGTTCGTCCATCCTCGGCGCCGCAGATCACCAACGTCGTTGGTACGCGCAGTCCGCGGAGGGCTGGCCCAATGCCTACAGGCCGCCGAGCGCGTCGACCATTGCGGCGCATTTCCGCAGCGGCGTCCAGCGCATCTTCACGACGGCCGCCGGGTTTCTGCTCGCGCGACGAGCGGCTGAAGGCGATGCGCGTGAACTCGGGGTCGATTCGACGATCTGTTGGACCGTGACGACGGGGTCTGCCATCTTCTGGCGCGCAATGAAGCCGGAGATGGCGACCACTGGCTGGCACGGACCTACAAGCTTTACTCAACCACCGGCCCGGTGCACTACCTCCGCGTGAGCAGTCCGGGCTTGAAAGGACCAGACAGATGACTCTACCTATGCAGGGGCTCCGGGTGTTGGATCTGAGCCGGGTGCTGGCAGGTCCGCTCGTCGCACAGATGCTCGGCGACCTCGGCGCCGAGGTGATCAAGATCGAGCGGCCCGGCGAGGGGGATGATTCCCGCAGCTATGGGCCACCGTTCCTGAAGTCCAGCGAAGGTAGGGACACGCGGGAGTCCGGCTTCTATTTGTCCGCCAACCGCAACAAGCAGTCCGTGACGGTGGACCTTTGCACACCCGAGGGCCAGGACATCATTCGCCGGATCGCACAGAAGTCGGACGTAGTCATCGAGAACTTTCGCGTCGGGGCGCTCGCGAAGTTCGGCTTGGACTACGCGACGCTCTCGGCGCTCAATCCACGTCTGGTCTATCTATCGATAACGGGGTATGGCCAGACGGGCAAGAAGGCGCACCGCCCTGGCTACGACGCCATATTCCAGGCAGCTGGCGGCCACATGGCCGTCACCGGAGCTCCCGACAATCTGCCTGGTGGCGGGCCGACGCGCAGCGGGCTGAGCCTCGTAGACATCCTGACGAGTCTGTACGCCTCAATCGCCATTCTCGCAGCCTTGAACCATCGCGATCGCGACCCACCAGGGAAGGGCCAATACATTGACATCGCATTGCTCGACTCGATGGTCGCGACTTTGAGTCACCGTGGAGTGCAATACCTAATATCGGGCAAGTCCTCTCCACGGCGCGGCAACGTTGGTGGCGGTGGCTCACCTTCACAGGCGTTCAGATGTTCCGACGGTCAGATCGTTCTGACTGTCGGAAATGATTCTCAATGGAAGCGCTTCTGCACGGCGGTCGGGCAGCCGGAGCTTGCCGCCGACGGGCGCTTCGAGACAGCCACGAAGCGCATCGAGAATCGCGAGGCGCTGACGCCGACACTCGAGGCGAAGTTCGCGACGCGCAGCAGCGCACATTGGTTGGAAGCGCTAGAGCTAGCCGACATTCCCAGCGGTCCGGTCAACGAGCTCAACGAGGTCTTCGCTGATTCGCAGGTTCGAGAGCGCGGAATGGCTGTGCCGGTGCCGCACCCTCTGCTGGAAACGCTGACGCTCATTGCAAACCCGATTCGGTTTTCAAATACCCCCCTGGACCGCTACGAACCACCGCCCACGCTGGGCCAGCACACGGAGTCCGTGCTACGGGACCTGCTGGGCATTACCGAGGCAGAGATGGCGGAGCTGAAGCAGGCAAAAGCGATCTAATCCAAGCGTCATCGCTCTCTGAGGCGGTCGCTAGAATGGGCATCGGTGTTGTCGATGTTCTGCATCGCGGCGTCGGCGATCACCCTGTTTGCCTAAAATGTATAGTGCTGATAGGCGTGAATCCGGCAATATCGCAGACGGCGAGGGCTGCTAGCGTCTCGGGTGTACCGCCACCCTGCGGGCCATTTTTTGCAAGTTGAACAAGGATACAGATGATTTTCGCAAGCCCCTTTGTCCGCTGGCCGGCGCTGCTCGCCGCCGTGCTCCTCGCCACGCCGACCTTTGCGGGCGGTGAGATCAACCTTCTCGTCTGGGAGGGCTACGCTGACGCAAGCTTCGTTAAGCCGTTCGAGAAGACGACCGGCTGCCGTGTGTCGGCGACCTACGTGGGCTCCAACGACGAGTTTGTCGCAAAGGTGATCGCCGGCGGCGGCGCGTACGACCTGATTTCGCCGTCAAACGACACGACGATGCGGCTGATCGACGCCGGCGCCGTCGAGCCCGTCGACCGCAGTCGCGTGCCGGCGATGAAGGACTTCTTTCCGATCTTCGCATTGCCGCCTTGGATCGTGAAGGACCGGGTGCTGTACGGTATTCCCTATGGCTGGGGCATCGTGCGGCTGCTGGCTGATGCTGACGTGCTCACCGGAACTGCGCCAGACAGCCTTGCGTACCTTTGGCAGCCGCGACTGCGCGGCAAGGTGTCAATTTGGGACGACGTCGAGGCCATCTACATGACTTCGCGGTACCTCGGCTTCAAGAATACTTACGACCTGAATGACGAGCAGCTGCAGAAGGTCAAAGCCGCGCTGATCGCGCTCAAGCCAAACATCCGCAAGTACTGGGCCACCACTGGCGAGATGGGTACGCTGCTGCAGACGCGCGAGGTCGCCGCGGGCAACTCCTGGGAAACTACACTCGTCAGCCTGCGCAAGGCCGGCCGGCACATCATCGACGTTGTGCCGAAGGAGGGGCGCAGTGCCTACTCTGATAGCTGGATGATCGTGCGCGGCGCTGGCAAAAACACCTGCGTCTACCAGTGGCTCGAGTGGACCGCCTCGCCGAAAGCCCAGGCGCTCGCGCACAAGGTCACGGGGTTCGGTTACTCGAACGCGAAGATGCCGGAGGAACTCGCCCCGGCCGACCGGCGGCAGTACGAGCTGCTGGGCATGACGGACCCGAACGTTATCAAGACCCTCGACTGGTGGCAGCTCGTGCGCCGGCGGGGCAAGTATCTAGAAATCTGGAACCAGGTCAAGGCGCACTAGCACTATCGTGTTATTGAATCGTGAACAGCCTTTGCCGGGTACGTGGAACGCTGTCCAGACACTGGGGTACGCGGATCGGATGGGCCCGCGCCTGACTCTTTTCGGGGCCTGAGTTATCGGGGGATCGCAAACTGCCGATTCGATGCCGGCGCTGGTCGCGTGGCGGCGAATCAGCTTGAAGCACCAATCGCTGCATCTTTTTGTGGTCAAGGTAGAGTGGAATAATGCGGCATAGCACACCATGACAACGATTATCGAAATCCAGTCGCTGCATAAACAGTACGGCCAGCAACTGGCCGTCAACGACGTCTCGCTCTCGGTCAACGACGGGGAGTTCCTGACGCTGCTGGGCGCGAGCGGCAGCGGCAAGACCACCACACTGCGAATGATCGCGGGGCTGGAAACGCCTAGCAAGGGCCGAGTGTTGTTTCGCGGCGAGGACATCACCTACCAGCCCGCAGCGCAGCGCAACATGCGCATGGTTTTCCAAGATTACGCGCTCTTTCCGAATCTGTCAGTCTGGGACAACGTGGCGTTCGGACTCCGGCTGCGGATCTATCGCGGCCGAATCACCGCAGAGCAGATAAAAGGCCGCGTCGGCAGCTATCTTGAGACGGTGCGGCTGAGCGCGCACGCGCAGAAGATGCCGCACCAGCTCTCCGGCGGCCAGCGCCAGCGGGTGGCTCTCGCGCGGGCACTAGTCACCGACCCGCCGGTTGTGCTGTTCGACGAACCGCTCGGGTCGCTGGATGCGGCCATGCGCAAGAGCATGCAGCTCGAGCTGAAGCGCCTGCACCGGGAACTCAAGAAAACGTTTATCTACGTGACCCACGATCAAGAAGAGGCGATGGGCCTGAGCGACCGCGTCGCCGTGTTGCAGGACGGCCAGCTGCTGCAGCTGGCAACGCCCGATGAGATCTACTTCAGGCCGAGCAGCGCGGCGGTCGCGCGCTTCATCGGCGCGGCCAATGTGCTCGACGGAACGGCGGAACTGCGCGCCGACGGCGTCGTCAGCGTATGCATGCCAGGCGACGTGCGCTTCGAGGCCGGCGAAAACGTCGCGGGCATCGAGGCGGGGGCGGCGGTGACCGTGATGCTGCGCGCCGAGCAGTTGCATTTGATGCCAGCGAGCTCGACCGCCGGGCGTGGAGTGCGTGCGCGGGTCGCGGAGCGGCTGTTCCTCGGCGACAAGGTCCGCTATGAGCTGGACCTTGCGGGCACCGATGCACGGCTGACGGCGCTGGATGCCGGCAACCGAGACGGGCTGCAGGTCGGCGATGAGGTGCTCGTCACTGTCGACCCGCGGCACGTGCGGATCATCGGTGGCAGCGACGGGCACCGGAGCGTCGCCTGAACGCCGTGTCGATGCCGATGGGCTCAGAACGCCGGCAGCTGCTGCTTTGGCTGTTGCCACCGCTGCTATGGTTCATCGTGTTCATGCTGATCCCGTACTGCCTGCTGTTCTATTACAGCCTCGGCTCCACCGACTACATGACGTTTAAGCCGGGACTGTCGCTGGACAACCTGATCAAGGTGCTGACCGCAGAGCCGTACCTGTCGGTGCTGCTGAAGTCCGCACGGATCGGCGCGCTGACGGCCATTGGTGCGACGATCCTCGCTTATCCGGTCGCGTTCTGCCTCGCGTTTCATACTCGCTCAAGCCGGGCGAAGTTCTTGATTTACCTGCTGGTGATCGTGCCCTGGTGGGCGGCGTACCTCGTCAAGGCCTATGCTTGGAAGACGATTCTCGGCACCGGCGGCATCATCAATGCACTGCTCCTCAACATGCACTTGATCCAGGAACCGCTGCGGCTAATCCTGTACAACCAGTTCAGTGTCATCCTCACGCTTGTGTACATCTTCACGCCGTTCTCGATCCTGTCGATCTACTCGCAACTCGAGCGGATCCCAACGTCGATGATCGAGGCAGCGAGCAACCTTGGCGCGACGACTGCGGAGACGCTGTTCAAGATCGTGCTGCCGCTGAGCATGCCTGGGGTGGTCGCGGGCGCGATCATCACCTTTGCGCTCGCGGCAGGCGACTTCATCGCGCCGGCCCTGGTCGGCGGCTCTGATGCGGTGATGATCTCGAACGTGGTCGTCAACCTGCTTGGCGTCGCGTTCGATTGGCCGATGGCGGCGTCGATCGGCATCGTCGTAATCGGCGTCGGCACAGCCCTGATCTCCGTTGGTCAGTACCTAGAACACCGCGCCCAGGAGCGTTACTAGGAGTCGCCGCGTGCGTGAACTCGGCAGTCGCAACGTATCCT
>JANXZZ010000023.1 GCA_025355245.1 Pseudomonadota bacterium
CGGGCCAGTTGCCCACGACTCTAACCCCTGCCGTTGAAGCGCGCATTCTGGAGTGGAGCGGCAAGCGCAAGCCCTCCGATGGTTCGACGCACTGGAGCACCCCGCAAACTTGCCGAGCAGCTGGGGGTCTCGTACATGATGGTGGCTCGCGTGTGGCGCAAGCACGCCCTGCGACCGCACCGGCTCGAGGGCTACATGGCCTCGAACGATCCGGATTTTGAGACCAAGGCCGCTGAGATCATCGGTCTTTACTTGCATCGGCCCCAGCACGCGGCTGTGTTCTGCGTCGACGAAAAGACTGCGAGCCAAGCCCGTGATCGCAAGGACCCGGTGTTGCCGCTTTCGCCGGGGCGCGCCGAGCGGCACGGCTTTGAGTATTTTCGCCACGGCACGCTGTCCTTGTACGCGGCCTTCAACACCAAGACGGGCGAGGTGCTCGGCAAGACTGCGGCACGGCATACCTCGGCCGAGTTCGTCGCTTTCCTCACCGACATCGTCGCCAACCAATCGCGTGGCAAAGAGATCCGAGTCATCGCGGACAATCTCTCGACACACAAGAGCGCGTTGGTCAAAGACTTCCTGGCGGCGCATCCTAAAGTCCGCCTGCGCGTCACGCCGACCTACGCCTCGTGGCTCAACCAGGTGGAGCTGTGGTTCTCCAAGATCGAGCGCGACGTCATCGCTCGCGGCGTGTTCACCTCGGTAGTCGATCTAAAGAGAAAGCTCATGCGCTACATGCGTCATTACAACAAGGCGCCCAAGACCGTGAAGTGGAAATACGCAGACCCTTCACGCCGCATCAGTACACAATCGGTTGGTACAGGCCACTAGTGCGTCGACCAGCTCGCGTCCCGCAAGCCCTCGTCGAGCTCGCCTCCGGGAAAACACTGGGCCGAGAAATACCGGTCGGGGTCGCCATCGGCGTAGGAGCGGCTCATGTAGATCGTGTAGTAGTAGTCGAGGGCGTTTCTCTTCGCTATCCGCTCCGGGACGCCCAGCAGCTTCGCGGTGCGAAAGTTCCTCTGCACCGCCTCGCACTCGGTGCGCGCTTCGTTGTATTCGCCGCGGACGTGCATGCTTTCGTGGGTCAGCAGGCCAAGGCTCGCAAGCTCCTCCCGGTCCGCGCGCTGCGGATGGCGAATGTACGCCATCAGCGTATTGCACCACGGGTACTGGAACGCGATCGCTCCGCTCTGCGGATTGGCGTGCCCGATGTTCGTCGAATTCGGGTCGAACATGGTGTCGAGCACGCTATTGCAATGGACGTGCGCTGGCTTCGAATCGGCGAGCTCCGTGGCGATCGCCGACATGTGGCGCTGGAACAGCCAAGTGTTGATCGGCTGCCAGATGGAAATCAGCCCGATCGCCGCCAAGACGTAGACATACCCTTTCCAGACACCCTTCGACAGGGGCATGTCAATGGGTGCCGAAGTTGTCGACCGAAACTCGCGGACGATCAACCAGCCGCACGTCAGTGAAATCAGAATCCAAAACATGGGAACACCCGCAGGAGCGCTTCGGCTCCCGACTCAAATGCCAGCGACACCGACCCACCGTCGCCATGCTCGAGCGATTGCGTCGCACGGGCTTCGGGATGACCAGCAATCATAACGTCGAGGGGTCCGTAGCCGTCGCCGCAGCACCACGCGTTCACCGTCGGGATCGTCGGTTTCTGGTACCGGCGAAGCCGGCGCCACCAGCCGTGGCTTGCGCGCCGTGCGTTGCGGGTCCCGGCAAGATCCTTCGCCTCCGTATCGCGAAAGTATTCCTTCAGGTCCATCCCCGCCGACCAGGCGCTCCTTTCCCCGGTGAGGACAAACACGCCGACGGCGTCGTCGTGCTCGAGCGTGTCGCGCACTCCCATCATTCGGCGATTCAACTGCGGACTCATCGAATTGCGCTTCTCGGGCCGGTCGAATTTGACCCACGCGCTTCGGTCCTCGATCGTGGATGGGACCGTAGCGCCTTGAGATCTGGTGGTGCTCATCGTGAGTCCCTGGTGGCGCGTCTGTCAGAAAACGGGGCCAGAACGGATTCTACGTCGAGGTGCGAGCGTCCGTGTCCGCACAGTAGTGGATTGGAGCGGACGACCGGTTGGTAGAGGCGCTTCCACGACCGATCGGAACCCGTCAGGCGGTGCTGCCCGGCGCGGTCTAGTATCTTGCCGGCGCAGCCAGCCGGACGGGCGAAATCGCGGCGCCGTAACCGGGGTAATTTCGCCGCTCGACGATCTCGAAGAAAAGGCGCATCGCAAAGAGCGCGGGACTAGATAGAAATACTCCCCGCTGGCATCCCGGTCATACAGTATGTTGTTCGTGCGCGTCGTGTCGAGCAGGGCAGCGTCCAGCGCGAACCGTGCACGCAAGTCATTATCTTCAGGCTGCTGCTGGCCTCGACGATCATTCTTGCCAATGGCCGTGACTCGGAGCTGGCGGTGATCAGCGTCTTCTCGGTTGCATTTTTTGGGCAGGGCTTGGTTGGGCTCGGCTGGGCCGTGATCGCGGACATCTCGCCGCGGTCGCTGATGGGCGTCACCGGCGGCATGTTCAGTCTTGCCGCAAATCTCGGCGGAATCGTGACTCCCTCGGTCGTTGAGGTGATCATCAGCGCGACCGGATCGTTCGCCTGGGCGCTGGCCTTCATCGGCGTTGTTACCGCGATCCGGTCGCTGGCGTATTTGTTCATCCTGAGCGACGTCTTTCGCACCGAGCTCGATCCGGGTTGAGCGCGGTCAACGCGGTCGACGCGATGATGCGGCGGATCGGGAGTCTCACTGCGCGGAAGTCGGGCTCCGAGCGAGTTCAGGCGAAATGCCATGTGGCGGTCAGTTCGTTCTAGAATGAGCGATGGCCGAGTACGCCACTTCCGCCGCCGGCATGAACGTTCCCGCGATTGTCTACGGGACTGCGTGGAAGAAGGACGACACCGCACGGCTCGTCACGCTCGCGCTCCAGGCGGGATTTCGGGGGATCGACACCGCCTGCCAGCCCAAGCACTACAACGAGGCGGGCGTCGGCGCCGGAATCGCGGCGAGCCTCGGCGCGGGGCTCTCTCGCACCGACATCTACCTGCAAACCAAGTTCACGTCGGTGTCCGGGCACGATCCGGCGCGGATTCCGTACGACCCCGCCGCGCCACTGCGCGGGCAGGTGGCCCAATCCTTCGCCACTTCGCTTGGCAACCTGCAGACATCCTACGTCGATTGTCTTGTCGTCCATTCGCCACTCCCGACGGCCGCCCAGACCTTGGAAGTGTGGCGCGCGATCGAGTCGATCATCGATGTCGGCGGGATCCGGCAAGCCGGCGTCAGCAACTGCTATGTGCTTTCGACCCTGCAAGCTCTTTACCGAGAGGCTCGCGTGAAACCGGCGGTCGTCCAGAACCGCTTCTACGCCGAGACCGGCTACGACCGCGATATCCGCGCTTACTGCCGCGATCACGGCATCGTCTACCAGTGCTTCTGGACGCTCACCGCTAACCCCGAACCGCTGGCGGACCCCGCAATCACGGAGCTGGCGTCGAGCTATCGACGGACTCCCGCGCAAATCCTGTTTCGCTACCTGACCCAGGTCGGCGTCGTTCCGCTGACCGGAACTCGATCGGGCGCGCACATGCGCGAGGATCTCGCGATTTTCGAGTTTGAGCTCACCGAGCCGGAGCGGGACGCGGTCACAGTGCTGTTCGCGGGTTGAGGCGCATCCTTTCGCCGAGCGCGGCTCGGGAGTTCGGGATGGAATCTCGTTCGCCGGTCGGGCGCCGCTCCGACCCAAAGTTGACTATAGAGTCAGGCCCGGCGGTTTAGTTGCTCCTCCAGTACTGCAATCGCGGCGGCAGCCAGCGCCGCTTCGCTGAGCGTGGCTGCGTAGAGTGCCGCTCCCGCCGGCGGCCGCGGGCGGGGCTCCACGAGACTGTACGCGGTGCGCGCGCCGCTAGCGCGGAGAGCAACGGCGCCAGGATCAGGTCGTTGCCGTCAAACAGACCGCCCGAATAGGACGGCAGACGCTCCGCGGCCGGCGGCACTTTGAGTTGCTGCCGCGCCGCAAAGGCTATCTCCGTCAGTTCGTGCGCGGCTCTGATCGGGCGCTCGCCGAAATCCGCGCGGACTGGCTCCGGGACTGGGAAATTCTGGTGACGTCCGACGCGATGCATTCGACCGATTTCGCTGGCCCGCTTCGCGGCCGGAATCTGCCGGCTGAGGTCGTCGACGAGCTTTACCGCCGCAATGCGAAGGCGCTGTTCGCGCTCGCCTGGAGTATTGGCCCGCGGCGCGCGGGAAACTCGGTGCTTCCGCGCTCGAGTGCGATCCGCGGATCCTGATCGGGGGACCGGATTTGCACGAGGTCTTTCGGCCCGGACGAGGCGAGCTCGAAATGTCCCTCGACGCTACGGGCGGATTTCGACCGGAATCTTTCCGCGAACGAGCGTCCAGACCTCAAGAAGGTTCTCGTTCGACAGGGCGATGCAGCCGTTGGTCCAGTCCTGGGTCTGGTAGTACGACAACGGCTTCTGCATTACGTTTGGAAGTCCGTGGATCATGATGTCCTGACCGGCCGATACGTGCCGCTCGGCCGCTTGTTTGCGGTCGTCGGCGTTGGGGTAGGACACGTGTAGCGCTCGGAAATAGCGGCTGTTGGGCTGGCGGGCGTCGATCACGTAGTGCCCTTCCGGCGTTCTGAAGTCGAATTCCTGGCGCTTTGGTCCGACGGGGCTGAGGCCCAGCGCGACTGCATAGCTGCGCAGCGGTTGACCGTCGCGCATAAGGTAGAGCCGATGCTCCGACTTGACGACCAGTATCGAGTCGGCGGTCGGCGTCGAGGGCGCAGTGGAGGCGTCCCCGGGCGCCTCCTGCGCGCTGAGGGCTGGCGACAACGCAAGTGCCAGAATCATAGCGAGCGCACGCGCGGCGGCGGCGAGGCCGGGTCCGTGATGCGTCAGGTAAGGAGTGGCGGTCATGGCAACCAGATCCAGACGGGGCCCTACTGCCTTTATAAGCACGAGCCTGCTGGACCACCCGGTATGTGCGCACAGAATGCGGCCCTACTAGTCTCAAATGGCTGCTCGACGGGCAGGGCCTGGGTCCCGCCATGATTATGTTCGAGACCTCTGTCACAAGGTGCGACGGCGCGCGAGCGGAGGGGCGCCTGCTCGCGCCGCAACTCGAAGCCGTGCGGATGTAGTAGCAGTCGGTGGATGATCCTTGCAGCGGCCTCGACTCGACGCCCAAGGCCGAGGCCGCCGGGCTCAATGCAATTGCGCTCGGTCATGGGCAGCGCCTGCACCGCTGCGCCTGCCGGGAGCAGATTCGAGGCCGCCACCAGCGAGGAAGCGAAAGCTCGAATGCTTTCGGGCGCAGAGGCGCGCGACGCACAGCGCGAGAAGGATGCGCTGCGCGCCGCAGACACCGCACCGGGTGCCCGCGGATGTTCGCAAGAGCCGCTTGAGGCTCGCGAGCAGGGTTCAGCTTTCCGGAGGCTTACACGACGAGCGACGGCCTCGCGGTCGTGCCTGCCCGACTCGGGGCCAAGGGAAAAGCCTGCGAACTGCTGGAGCGCGCTTACGCGAAACGTCAGGGTGCTATGACTGAACTGGCGGGCGAGCCCCGCGTTCGACGACCTGCGATCGGAAGAGCGCTGCGGCGTCGTGCTGCGCACCGCAGGGCTTGCGCGCTGAACCACGCGAAGCACTCAGGCGTCTGGGTCGGCGCGACTGCGACGCCCGGTTCGCGCGTACCGGTAGTCCGAAAACCTCGTGCACCGGAATGCGTTGCTAGCGGGGAGCGGGTTCCGCCGCCGGAGGCATGAGCTCGCGAAGCGCGATGACTTCTGCCGAGATGGCGGCCTTCATCGTCGGTCCGCGATCGGGGGCGAACAGCGCGGAGTGAAGTGACGGAAGCGTTTCGCCTCCCTTCAGCGCCGCCTCGTACTTTAACTGCTCCACCGCACCGATACGAAGCATGAGGGTAGGTACGCCTGCGTGTTGATATTGGGAGAAGTCCTCGCTCGCCATCTCGGGCGGTATATCCACGACCCGCAGCGCTCCGAGTTCGCGCAGCAGCGCGGTCGAGACGCGTTGGGTCAGCGCCGGTTCGTTGACCAAGGCGTATCCCACGGATGAAATTTCTATTAGAGGCTCCCGGGGCGCGCCGCCGGCCACTGCCTCGGCCTTGGTGATGCGATCGATGGAACTGAGCAGATGCTTGCGGACGTCTTCGCTCAGCGAGCGGACCGAGAGCTCGAGGACCACCTCGCCTGGAATGATGTTGGCCTTGGTGCCGCCGTGGATGGAACCGACCGTCACAACGGCCGGATCGAAAGGAGACATTTCCCGGGAGACAATGGTCTGCAGCGCCAGCACCGTGCGCGAGGCAATCACAATGGGATCCACCGTCGACTCGGGTCGCGCACCGTGGCCGCCCCGACCAAAGATCGTGATCTTCACGGTGTTGATGTGGCTAAGGATCGGCCCAGCGTGAAAGCCGATGAGGCCGGCCGGATACCGGGCGTCGTCGTGTACGGCCAGCGCGTAGGCGGGGCGCGGAAAGCGCGTGAACAGACCGTCCGCCAGCATCGCCACAGCGCCGCCCCCACCTTCCTCCGCCGGCTGGCCGATCAGCATCAGCGTGCCGCGCCAGCGGGCACGGCTGTCCGCCATGATGCGCGCCGTGCCAATCCACGACGCCATATGGAGGTCGTGTCCGCAGGCGTGCATCACGGCGACATCTGCGCCGTTGTCGTCCTTAGTTCGCACCGTGCTTGCGAACGTCAAGCCCGTTTTCTCCTCGACGGGCAAGGCATCCAATTCCGTCCGTAGCATCACAACCGGTCCGTCGCCGTTTTTCAGGATGCCGACGACCCCCGTGCCGCCAACGCCGGTCGTGACCGTGTAGCCGAGCGCGCGAAGTTCTGCTGCTAGCTTGGCGGCGGTCTGCTGCTCGTGGCGCGAAAGCTCCGGATGCCGATGCAGATCGAAGTACAGCGTTTCGGACGCAGGATAGGCGGCATCGACTTCGGCCGAGACGGCACTGGCGGGTTCGGCTTGGCTGCGGGTGGCGACCAGAAGCAACGCAAGAAGCGCGCGCGATATTGGTTTCATGTCTCAATTTAACCCAAAGCTACGGTGGCATCACGGCGATTGAGCGCCGACGTTGTTCAGGCACATCGAATAGACCGAGGTACTCGCGAAGATGAACAGCCGGTTCTTCTTTGGCCCGCCGAATGTCAGGTTGGCAACGGTTTCGGCAGATGAATCTTGCCGATGAGTTCGCCGTCGGGGCGTAGCAACGGACGCCGTCCGCGGCGGGGTCACCCCAGGCGGTAGCTGCGCCACACGTTGCCGCCTACGTCGGTGCGTGCGGCATCGGGAGTGCGTGGTTTCAAGTCCGCGAAGACCCGGCGATTCGTCAGCGGCGCGCCATTCAGCACGACAAACACCAGCGGTACCAGCGGCACGAAGCCGACTTCGAAGAAGAGGTGGGATTCCGACCACACAGGCCGCGCAGAGTATCGCCCAGTGGACGCTAATCGCGCCGAAGCGGTCCACCAACGTGAGCGCGATGCGCTCCGCACCGGCCGGGGCGGTCAGCATCCGACCCAGCATCGCGCCCAAACCCAGGACTTCCGTCACGAATCCGAGAGCATGGCCGACACCCTGCTGCAAAGCACTCAGCAACGGGCCCGCAGCGATCCCGGCCAGGAGCCCGAGAAATACGGCAGCCAGCAGCAACGCGAGGAACGCGTGGATCCTCGGCATGGACACGAGCACGACCAGCAGTGCGACCGCCGCCGCGGCATTCGCCAGCAGCTGCGCGTCGTGGGTCATCGCTGCGCGAGCCAGTCGCCGATGGCATCCAGCAGCTCCTCGACTGGTCGGCACCCGTCCAGCACCACCGTGCAAGGCTCTTCGATGGGCCGCTCCCAGATCGCAAACTGGCTCGCGACCAGTGCTGGCGGCATGTAGTGTCCGGCTCGACGGCCGACGCGCTCCAGTGCTACGGAGTAAGGAACCTCGAGCATGACAAGGCTCAGGCCGGGAATGCCCTGGCGCAGGCGGTCGCGGTAGCTGCGCTTGAGCGAGGAGCAGGTAAGTACCGGTGCCGCGGTCCCGCGATGTCGCTGCGCTTCCGCCACCAGTCGATCGAGCCACCCGGTCCGGTCGACGTCCTCGAGCGCGATCCCCGCGCGCATCTTCGCGACGCTTTCGGCCGAGTGAAACAGGTCGCCCTCGATGAGGCCCGCCGCGAAGCGCTGCGCCCAGCCCTCGGCGACCGTGCTCTTGCCGCTGCCGCTGACACCGGCGACCAGCAACGGATACCGTTTTGGGCTCTGCATGGGACGCGAATTCACCGGAGTAGCGCGCGACCGCGAGGGCCCATGCTACTTCACCGCGGTGCCAAGCAGCTCTTGCGTGCGCTCGATGATCAGTCCCTCTGCGCATCCCGGTGCGAACAGCGACTTCCGTACTTCAAAAGTCTTGCCGCGTGCGTAGCTCGCATCGTCCGGAAGGTACCCCGCGTAGCCATTGGTCAGCGTCAGCAGCAAGGGGCTGCGCGCGTCAAGTCGCTCGCGCAAGTGGCGGTCGATGAGCGTGCCGACTTCAGCGGAAATTCCGACGAGATCCACTGGGCCGATGCCGAGGTACGGGATTCGCAGGGGTCGCATCAGGCCAGGGTTAGCCTTGTCCGGACAGGAAACGACCGCTTGCGCTGCGCGGACTGGGGCGGACACGGGCTGCGGCGGCAACCGATCCGTTACTCGGATGACTTCCAGCGCGAGCGCCTGCCCCAGCCGCTGCGTGACGGTGAAGCCCGCTGCCTGCATGTCCGAGGTCACGACGCGGCCGTCGCTTTGCGGTTCCGCGTGGAACGACATCAGGATCGGATTCTGGTCGCCGGCCGCTCCACTCGTCCAGAACGTCTCGGTCCGGTGGGCGCCGTAGTGTTCATTGACGAAGCGGTCGACCACACCCGGTATGTCGGCGCTGACCAGCGCGGCGTGCTCGGCGGCGGTCTCCGAGCTGTAGAGGGACACGGCGTGCACCGCATAGTTTGCGATGATCGCAAGCGGACTCCCGTCGGCACGGAAGAAACCGGCCACCCGCACGCTCTTGTCCGAGGCACCCTCCGGATCCTGGCCGAGAATGAAACCGGTCGCGCTCGACTCGTCACGATTCATGTGGATGTAGGCGAGGCCGCTGCCAGTGCCGACCCGGACAGCCTCGAGTCGGTGTTGCGCCTGATCGATGGCTGCCAACATCCCGGCCAGGACCAGCGCGTCGTATCCATTGCCCATGCCCCACGGAACGGTGTGCGTGTGGGTCGCCGCAAGCAGAATACGGGCCCTCGGCACCTTGAAGCGCTCCGAAATGGCGCTGACGGCGTGCTCGTAGAATTCTTCCGGCAGGATAATTACGTCGACGACGACCAGGATCGCCTTCGCTCCGGCGCTGTCGAGGACCAAGGCGCGGGCGTAAAGCGAGTCGTGAACCGCAACGAGCGGTGCGTCGTTGCCATTTCGAATCGGAAACTGCGACGGCGCCGGATCGATGCCCGCCATGCCGGTTCCGGCCTCGAGGCTCGCCGGACTGATCGAAGCGCTGACGCCGACCGCGGTCGCCTGCGGCGGGCCTGCGTACAGGGCGAGCGCGGCGAGAAGTGCGGCGACGCCAGGCAGGCACCGCTCGCGAGTCATCTCACGCGACCCGATTGTCGCGCGCAACCTTGGCGTACCAGAACCCCGAATCCTTGACCGTCCGCTTCTGGCGGTCGGCGAAGTCGACGTACGTGAGTCCGAAGCGCTGGCTGTAGCCCGAAGCCCATTCGAAGTTGTCGAGAAGACTCCAGCAGTGGTACGCGCGCACCGGCACGCCGTCCCTAATTGCGCGTGACAGCACTAGCAGATGCGCACGCAGGGCAGGTGCGTCGGCTTGGGCCCGCGCGCGTCGACCGGTATCGGCACCGGCGGTCTCAGTCAATCAGGGGGCCGCTGGCGGCTCGGCGTCAGTGGGCACGCCGGCGAGATGACGAAAGAGTGCGACAACGCGGTTCACGTACGACTTTTCGTGGCCCGCGACGAGCCAGCTACCGTCCGTAATCTTCGTCAATGCGTAGTACGACCAAGTATCGGGGGAGCGCTGGTTGAGGAAATACACCGTGCGCAGCGCGCCGGGCTTGAACAGCGTCAGCGCCCACCACCGGACGGCGGTCACGTTCTCCGTTTCGAGGACGATGCGATCGACGCGGCTCTCGCGTACGCGCATTCGGTAGACGACGTCGCTCGCGCTTCGGTTGTCTCTCTGGGACATGTAGAAGTTCTGCCCGCCCGCGAGTTCGGCCGCGGTAAAATCAGCGCGCGGCTGACCGGCAACTTCGCCTGTCAACGGCGTCGCGGCCGTGACGAGCGGCAGCCACGCCTGATCCGTGGTCGACCAGTACCGCAACAGCAACAAGCTCGAGACCGAACCAAATCGCGACAGCAGCGCCAGGTGGCCGCCGGCCGCGCGGAATGTGCCCGCAACGGCCACGAGCGTTCGATAGTTCAGGTCCGTCCACCCGGTACAGGCTCCGAGCGCCGGGGCTTCCGTCAGGCGTCCGTTGGTCCAGGTGCGCACATTCGGCGGCGCACCGGCATCGCTGTATCGCGGCTCCGGCACCGCGCCCGAGCACGGCACTATTACAGCTGGCGCTTCGCCGCTTTCGCCGGAAGCCCCGATGAATGCGAAACAGAGCAGCACCAGCGCAAAGCGACGACCTGCACGCGAACGGCCGCTGGAACGGTTGTCAGTCGTCGGATCCATAGCGCTGTATAGCACGCTGTCGAGGGGCGTTCCGTAGGCGCCGGCCGAGAGTTCGCACGGGCCTTGGCTGTGCTTCGTGCCGGGCACGAAGTGGCCCTCGGACCCGCTCGTTATGCATGGGGCGCATCGACGAAGCGCAGCTCCGCTAAGCGTCGTCACTCGGCGGTCAGCGGCCTTCCGACTCTGCGAATACCGTGCGCCTCGGGAATACGAGGACCGCCATATAAGCTGACAGGACACCGCAGGTGACCCATTCCCAGAACGCAAAACTCAACAACAGGGAGACTCCGCGGGCACGCCAGGAGAGGTTTACCCACGGCAGGTCCGGCCGCGCCAGGAAGACGTACGCCAGCGCGACGGCCGCCAGAACGACCGGCGATACGACGGCGCACGCGAGCACGGGCCCCCAGAACCGTCCGCCCCGGCTGGATCGGCGAATACGGCGAAGAATGCCATTCTGGAACGTCCCGACAACTCCGTAGCACAGACCGGTGAAGGCCAGTATGGCGAGGATCTCGTGTGCCTTCGGAAGCGGAACGAGCCGGTCGGGCAGCGCCGCGGCGATCGCCGTGCAGATGTATCCCAACTGAAATGCGCGGAATCCGCGGGGCCGCTCCGCCGCGCCCAAGAGGCGAGATTGCTGCATCGACAGCGTCGCCCACAGGAACCCGAGGATGCCGCAAGACACGATCCCCGCCGATGACCACAGGTGGCCGGCCGGGTTTCGGTCGGTCGCGAGCAGACTCGATACGGTCATGTATCGCCAGTCGTACTCGGAGGGGTACCGTCTCGCCGCCATCACAACGCCGCCCCAGAAGGCGAATATCCCCACGAGTCCCGTCGTGGCAACCACCCAGTGCGTGACCGTGGCGCCCCGGCGTTCGAGCCCCGCGCGGGCCGGCCGGTCCGGGGCAGCTCGCGTTCGAACCGGACGTGGCGCGGACATCTTTATCGACCGCACACCGACTCCTCGTGGTCTGTTCACGCTAGCGTTGCGAGCCATGGCTGACGCCGCAGCCAGCCCGCGCAATGACCGGTGCCGCGTGGGCTCGAGCGCGTGGCAACCACAAGCGGTGCGTCGATCGGCGTCCCGTACAGTCGATGACCGGCGACGCTCGAAGCGCTGCGCGCCCCACGGGGCCTATTCCCGAGAAACATCGAACGGCTCGATCCGAAGGATCTGGCGACTCCCGTCATTGCTCGCAATCGCAGCGATCGCCACCACCGTGCCGAGCGCCAGCGCAAAGCTTCAGGCGGCAATCATTGTGGCGTAGTTTGGCACGGGAGGCATCCGCCTTTTAGGGACGCTTCCTCAGACCGTGTCGGTTGTGCCAGCACGGCGGGAAGTGGCGGCGGTGAGCGAAACTCAGAGTCTGTAGCTGCGCTGCACAATCCGCGAGAGCGTGCTCCTGAGAACCGACCGTGTCTTCGCGGGCGATCCGGGAACCGTATATGCGTGGGCCGGCAACGTGTGATCCCCAGGGGCAGCCACCGACGTCGTGCTAAAAAGGGAGCGCTGGCCGAAAATCGAACGTGTGGCCAGCAATCGCCCGCGCTTCGTTTCGTGACGGTCGCCGATCAACGAGGTTTCAACCATGCCCGCAGACGCCAAGGGAACCAACCGGATCGCGCGGGCGGGTTGGCTTCGCGCGGCGGTGCTAGGTGCGAATGACGGCATCCTCTCGACATCGAGCCTCGTGCTCGGTGTCGCTGCCGCGCATGCAACGTCTGGCAGCATCGTGGTCGCTGGAATGGCCGGCCTGGTCGCAGGATCGATGTCGATGGCTGCCGGCGAGTACGTGTCGGTGCAGTCCCAAGCCGACAGCGAGCAGGCCGAGCTCGAGCGGGAGCGAGCCGAACTGCAGGTGGACGATAAAGGCGAGCACCAGGAGCTGGCTGCAATTTACGTGGCTCGCGGCCTCAACCCGTCGCTCGCCAAGCAGGTCGCCGAGCAGCTGATGGCACACGACGCCCTGGGCGCACATGCTCGGGACGAACTCGGTATTTCCGAAGCGCTGCGTGCGCGCCCGATTCAGGCTGCACTGGCTTCCGCCGGCAGCTTCGCCGTCGGCGCAGCAATGTCACTCGGGGTCACGGCTTTGGCTCCCACGACGGTCGTGATCCCGCTGGTGGCGGGCACCGCATTGGTGTTTCTGGCGCTGCTCGGGGGAGTCGCTGCTCGCGCGGGCGGCGCGAGCGTGGTAACCGGCGCGACGCGCGTGACGCTTTGGGGTGCGCTGGCCATGGCACTGACCACCGCCGTCGGTACGCTGTTCGGAACGGCGCCATGAAGCACCCGTCGAGGTCTGGAAAATGCACCCTCGTTGAGCGTGTTCGTTGCTGTCTACGTCTACGCGACTGCGCCGCTGCCTGAGGACGGGCGGGCGGTGGCCGACGGCCACAGCGGGCGGGACACCGTCACGACACCGCCGCCGCCTGCCGCGATGCGCGCGCGGAAACCCACGCGGCGAGCCACCGCCAGCATCGCCGTGTTGGCGGCGAGGATCTCGCCGTCGATGTGCCGGTAGCGCAGGGCCCTCGCCCGCGTGACAAGCGCCCTCAGCAGCGCGATGCCGACACCACGACGTTGCCAGGCGTCGACAATTGTCAGCGCAAATTCGCAGTTCCCGCGACGCCGCGTGGCGACCACCCGGCCACCGCCGACGATTTCCGTTCCGCTCGCGTGACGGACGTACGCCAGCAACACGGCACAGCGAGGGTTGCGCGCTTGACGCGCGATCATCGCGAGCACGTTTGGAGTGAGCGTGGGCACCGGCATCATAAACCGCAGATAGCGCGACCGTGCCGACAGGCGGTTGAAGAACTCCGGGCCACGACGGAGGTCCGCCGGAACGAGCGATCGGATATTCACCCGTGCGCCGTCCGGCAAGCGCACGTGGGCGCTCCCCGGGCGGGGCGAGTTCCCGACCGGTGGTGAGTTCCGGTCGCGAATCGCACTTGCCACGCGGCGTCCTCCGTCGTTACCGAGTCGCCGTCCGCATGTCGCGGCGAGCGTGCCTACGGCGCTGCCGGCGGCTGCGTACAGTAGGAATACCATTCGACGCACCCCTGGCCGGGGTCCTCGGCAGTCAGTCTTCCGCCCGGTTCGACCGCGGGTGTCCAATCTCCGGCCTGCCAGCCTTCGGGAGTCGCGACGTGCGCCTTGTCGGCCGCCTGCAGCGCGCGCACGAGACGGAGCACCTCGGCGACAGAGCGTCCGGCTTCGCAAGGGTAGCGATGCATCGCCCGCACGACCCCGCGGGGGTCGATGACGAACAGCGCCCGCTCCGTCTCAGATCCGCGCGCCGATTCCATGTCGTAGGCGCGCGCAATTCGCAGCGACGGATCCTCCAGGATAGGGAAATCAACGCTGACGCCGAACTCCCGCTTCAGGCTGGCCCGCCAGGCAGCGTGCGTCCCCGCGGAATCAATCGACAGGCCCAGCAGGCGGCAGTCGAGCGCCCGAAAGTCGCTGGCAGTCTGCGCGAAGCGCGCCATTTCGCTGCTGCAGACGGGTGTAAAGTCGGCGGGATACGCAAAAAATACGAGCCAGTGACCGCGAAAGGTGTCGAGGCTGATGGGTCCGTGGGTGGAGGCGCCCGTGAAGGCAGGCGCGACCTCGCCGATCCGTGGCGGAGCGAGGACGGGGGGAAGTGCCACCGTTGTTCCCGCGGCCCGACGACCTAAGGCTGCGACTCGAGGAACTCGGCGACTGCCGACATCTCCTCCGTCTTGAGTCCTTGTGCCACGCCGTGCATGACCGCGACGTTGCGCATGTTGCTCTGGAACGAGTTCAATTGCTTCAGGACGTATTGGGCGTGCTGCCCCGCCAGACGCGGAAAGTCTCCGATGCCGTGGGCATCGGGTCCGTGGCACGCCGCGCACGCGGGGACGCCGACCGCCGCCACTCCCTGCTCGTAAATAATCTTACCGCGCGCGGTCAGTGCGGAGTCGCCACCCCGCCCGCTGCCCGCCGTCTGGCCCGAGTAGTACTGCGCGAGGGCGTCCATCGTGCTGTCCTCGAGGTTGCCGGCCACGCCCCACATGTAGCCGATCGCATCCGGGTCACCGCGGGTCTGGCCGCGGAATGCCTTGAGCTGTGCGACCAGGTAGTTGGCGTTTTGGCCCGCGAGGCGCGGGTACTTCGGCTGCTGGCTGATCCCACGCGGTCCGTGGCAGGTACCGCAGATGCCGACAGCGAGTCGAACCGCCGTGGCGTGCGCGACCGGATCGGTTTCGTCGGCGAGCGACGCACCGGTCATCAGAGTCAGCAGAAGCGTGGCCAGCGTCAGGTACTTGTTCATCATGACATTAACCCCTGTTACCAAGCCGGTCAGTACGACAGCCAGACAAGCGCATAGATCGTGTTGTTGTCTTTCGCGTTTCGGCCGGCGCCGTCGTAGTTGGTTCCGAGGCCGCTGTACTTGCTGTAGTTGACGTACTGCAGCGACAGCTTGGTGTTGAGCCAAGGGAGGTAATTCAGCTCCGCGGTCAAGCCCTTGGTGTCGGGTAGCCCGCTCGTGTTGCCGAGAAACGTGGTGTCGTTGCTGCCGGTCGTGGAAAAGAAGCCCAGCGTGCCGCCGATCTTGCGCTGGTAGTAGTAGGTCCCGTTCGCGCGGACGGTCGTCAGGTCGTCGCTTAGATTGTCAGCCTTGCCGGCAGCGAAGGATGCGTTCAGCGTCTGCGCCTCATGGATTCGGGTCGCCTCAAAGCTGAAGAAGTGCTGGTCGGCGATGAACTGATACTGCACGTCCTCGGCGACGTCCTGGTACTTGTCGGCAGGTCCCGCAAGCGGCTGGCCGTAACCCGCTCCGAAATCCGGGAACACATTGAAGGTCGCGCCGTAGATACCGACCTCGATCGAGTGGCGACCGAGATTGTGCTCGTAAGCGAGACGCCAGTAGGGCGCGCCTCCCTTGAGGACGCCACCGGCGCTGGTGCTGTCGAGAGGTCCCGCCGTTCCCTGCTTCGCCGAGCGATAGACACCCAGTTCTCCGTATAGTGACTCGTTCCAGAATGCGTACGCCGTCAGTCCCGCGACGTCCTGGGCACGCCCGCCATCGATCTGTGCGCCGTAGGGCACGCCCGGTGCGGCGCCGGAAGCGGCATAGGGGAAGCCGAACGCGGGAGTCGAGTTCCAGAGGTCCTGCACGGTCGGATTGTTGTTTAGCGACAGCCCGTAGACCAGACTCTGGTCGTTGGGCAGGATCTTGAGGTCGGCGTAGCGGATGTCGGTGTTGTCGATGCCGATCGTGCCGCCGTCGTAGGAATAGGTAAGCTGCAGGAACGCGCCGACGTGCGGGGCGATCTTGCCAGCGTAGAAGAGACTCACCTGCTGCGGGAACGCGATCGTGCCGTTCTGCGAGCCACCGGCAACCGCGGAATCGGGCAACGGCTTCGCCAGCTGCGTGCCAGATACCTGCACCATCAGCGACAACGGCGGCAGGGCGGCTAGTTCCAGGATCTCGTCGCGTTGTGGGGTGACACCCTTCACTTGCTTCAGGTTGTCGATCACGTAGCCGCTGGCCTTGAACATCCGGCCAAAGTGCGTGAGTTCCGGCCACACCGTATGGCATGCCTCGCAGGCCATGCCTGTCTGCCTGGCAAAACTGGGTACGGCTCGTGCGACCAGCGGTCCGCCCATGAGCGCAAGGCCGAGAAGCAGAGTTCCGAGCGTGCGTGCGACTGACGTCATGTTGCCCTCCTCGATTGCCAGGTCGTGCGGCCGACCTTTCAACAAGCGTGGGCGCGTCACGCCGTCCTGTCAGTTCGGGAGACCACACACGAAGCTGCGGCAACTACGTACGCTTGCGCACAAAGCTGCCGGCCGCGGACCGCGCGAACGGAGTGCAACGAGCGGGCCGCTAGACGGCGCGCGAGTACCTCGGCATCGTGCTGTCAGGGGACTTAGCGTACAGGTAAGGGTCGAAGACCATGGCAATATTTCGCATCAACAGGCGACCGCGCTCGGTTACCTGCAGGCCCCGGTTCACCCGGGTGACCAGGCGATCCGCGAGGAGCGGCGCAAGCGCCGCAAGCTCGGCCGCGAAATGGGACTCGAAGTGAATTCCGTGCCGCGCCTCGATGCTTTCGAACTCGACCCGCAAGCCGCTCATCAGCGCCTGGATCACGTCGCGGCGCAGTGCATCCTCCGCGGTCAGGCGAACGCCCCGATCGGTGGCGAGCCTGCCCGTGTCGATCGCCGCGTAGTAGCGATCGAGCGTCTTCGCGTTCTGGGAGTAGGTGTCGCCCACCTTCGAGATTGAGCTCACGCCAAGCCCGATCAGATCGCACTCGGCCTGCGTCGAGTAGCCCTGGAAATTGCGGTGCAAGCTGCCATCCTGCTGCGCCTTCACGAGTTCGTCGTCCGGTCGGGCGAAATGATCCATGCCGACATAGACGTAGCCGGCCGCCGTGAGCCGCTCGACCGTGAGGCGGAGCAAGGCAAGCTTCTCGTTGGGGGAAGGCAGGTCAGCGCTCCGAATCTGCGTCTGCGGCTTGAACAGGTGCGGGAGGTGGGCGTATGAGTACACCGCGAGGCGGTCCGGACGGGCACCGGTCACGAGGTCGAGCGTGCGCGCGAAGCTCTCCACTGTCTGCAGCGGCAGGCCATAGATCAGATCGACACTGATCGAACGGATTCCGGAGTCGCGCGCGGCGCTGATGAGTCCGAACGTGTGCGCCGCGGATTGCACGCGATTGACCGCGGCCTGCACCGCGGGATCGAAGTCCTGAATGCCGAGGCTGACCCGGTTGAAACCGAGGGCCGCGAGACGCGCCACGCCGCTGGCATCGACCGTGCGCGGGTCGATCTCGATCGAGAACTCGCGTGCGTCGTCGCGGCAGAGCGAGAAGCTCCGCTCGAGCATCGCCATCAGATCGGCAATCTGTTCGGTCGTCAGGAATGTCGGCGTGCCGCCGCCAAGGTGCAGTTGCCCCACCGCGCGGTGCCGGCTGAACGCGGCCCCGACCAGCTCGATCTCCCGGCCAAGCTTGGTGAGGTAGAGGGCGCCCCTGCGCGCATCGCGGGTGATCACCTTGTTGCAGCCGCAGTAGAAACACGGGCTCGTGCAAAACGGCACGTGCACGTAGATTGACAGCGGCTTAGGCGGTGCGCCCGAGTTGCTGGCGCGCGCGGCGGCCAGGAACTGTTCGGGGCCGAAACTCGGGTCGAACTGGACGACTGTTGGATAGGACGTGTAGCGCGGTCCGGGCCGATCGTAGCGACGGATCAAGCTCTCATCGAAAACGGAACTGTCGGTCACGGTTTTGCGCTCCGCGGTCCCTGCGGACCCTTGCCGAAAGCCTATCGTCCGTGCCGCCTCCGCATAAGCGGGAAACTACGGATGCGGCAGGCGGGCCGCCGCGCGCCGGGCGGACTTCGCGGTCGTCCCGCAACCGCGCATTGCTAGCCGGGCGTCACGTCGCGACCGGTGGACGGCGACGCCCAGTTCCACACTTCCGGCAAGTCCTCGCCGTTCTGCGAGATGACACGCTTGTGCTCGACCAGTTTGTCCCTGAGCTGCTGCTTCAGTTGGCGGCACGCCAGTACGCTTCGATGCGCCGCCGCGTATCTGCCAAAAGCGTGGCACTGTCCACGGACTAGTGGTCGTGCCGCGGCCCGGCCGCGAGTGGGTCGGCGGCGGCGATCGAAGCTCGGTCGTTGCCCTTGACGTCCGCGGACGCGCCGCCGCTGCCAGACGCTACGGCGTCAGTCAGGACCACGTCGCCTGCAAACGCTGCCAGGACTCTGCCGGCGACGCTGCGCAAGGCGGGGGCGCCGACGAGTCGGGGTTTCTCCAGGACGACGAGATCGTAGTCCCGCTCGACGACATAGGCGGGAACGACGTCCTTTGCGGCACCGTCCAGGAACCGGGGCGGGCCGGCCGGCGCGCGGCCGGCGAAGCTCTCGGGCGATTGCGGGCCGCCCTGCGAAGGCTCATCCCGTGCGTCCGCGCCGCCGGGTCTTACCCGCAAGAGGTCCACGTCCGCGCCGCAGGCGAGGGCAAGCGTCGCACTCAGCTCGGCGACGGCCCGGGCAGAGGCGGGCACGGCGCCGTGCGATGATTCGAGCGCGGCCGCGAACTTAGGAACTGGGCGCCACGACCGCCCACGCGTCAAGAGCAGGGGCACGGGACACGCGGCGACCGCGGCCCAGTCCGCCGCGCCGCGACCGCCCTCGTCCTGGCGGCTCGCTTCGACCGCTTTCACGATCAGGTCGGTTGCACTGCGCTGCGCTTTTTCAGCGATCGCCTCGCGCAATGATCGATGGCAGATCGCCTCGCTCGCGATCTCGACGTCGGGCGCGACGATGCTTTTACGAAGCGCCTGCAGGTAGTCGCTACCCTCGGCCACGCAGCGCGCGTGGGTGCGCGCGCGTGCGTCGGTCGCGGGAGCATCGGGGTCGATATGCACGTAACCCTCTGTATCGCATAAGAATATGTCAAGTCTGGCGTGGAAGTGGCGCACCAGCATCAACGCTTTGCTGAGCGCCTGATGGACGCGGTCGCCGCGCTCGACGAGCAGCAGAATGGAGGCGAGGGCTTGCATGGGAGCCCGATGGTCCAACCCCGCGCGCCGCGTGGCTATGCGATGCTTCGCGTACTGTCCGGTGGAAACTACCTACTGCATGGCGCTGCCAGTAACTCCGTCCTTCGAGATTCAGGCGCTGCTCGATGCGACCGTAGATGCGGTGATCCTCATCGATGCCGACGGCATCGTGGAGGTATTCAACCACTCGGCCGAGCGGATGTTCGGGTACGCGGCGGCGGAGGCCGTCGGGCAAAACGTCAGCCTGCTGATGACCGGCCGCGACCGGCACCACCACGACGGGTACCTCGAGCGGTATGTAAGGACGGGGGTTGCCCACATCATCGGAACCGGTCGGGACGTTCGCGGCCGCCGCAAGGACGGTCACGAGTTTCCGGCGTTCCTGTCCGTGGGCCGGATCGCGGACTCGGACCCACCTCGCTTTGTCGGCTTTATCCAGGACACCACGCTGCGCGTGCAGGCGCTGGCTGCCGTGCAGCGCGAGCGCGACCGCGCAAACCGCTACCTAGAGGCTGCGCAGACGATCTTGGTGGCGCTCGACCTGACACACCGCGTGACGCTGATCAATCGAACCGGCAGCGAAGTGTTGGGGTATGACGAGGACTTTCTGAACGGCCGTGACTGGATCGACACGGTCGTCGCCCCTGCCGAGAAAGCGCAAGTGGCGGCGCTGGTAGATCGGCTCGCCGAGCGGGGGCCGCGCTCGCCACTGCACTGCGAATACAGCATCGTCACGCGCGCCGGCCTCGACCGGATGATTGCGTGGCGCTGCGTGGTGCTCGAGGACGGCACAGGTGATGCGACCGGCATCCTGTGCTCGGGCGATGACGTGACGGAGAGTCGCAAGGCGGAGCGCGACGCGCGCGAATCGCGCGAACGCATGATGCACGTGTCCCGACTTGCGACGATGGGTGAGATGGCGACGGGAATATCGCACGAACTTAACCAGCCGCTCGCGGCGATCGCGAACTACGCCCAGGCGGGAGTGCGTCTCATGCAGCTCCCGCAACCGGAGCTTGCCGACGTCAGGGAGGCCCTCGGTCAGATCGCGGGCCAGGCGCTAAGGGCGGGCGAGATCATCCGGCGCCTGCGGAGCCTCGTGAAGAACCGGATTACGGAGCGTGAAGCCGCGAGCATCAATGACATCATCGAAGAGCTCGGCCCGATAGCGCGGGCCGACGCGCGGGCCAACGACGTACGGATCGTCCTCAATCTCGCGCAGGAGCTCCCGCCAGTGAGCGTCGACCGGATCCAGATCCAGCAGGTGCTGCTGAACCTGCTGAGAAACTCGATCGACGCGCTCGCTGCCGTTTCTGCGGTAAGCCGGCAAATCGTTGTCCAGAGTGCGGCGACTGAAGCAGGCGACATCACGGTGACTGTGACGGACAACGGCACAGGCATCGCGCCGGCCGTGCTCGACCGCCTGTTCATGCCGTTTGTCACGAGCAAGACCGACGGGACGGGCCTCGGTCTCGCGATAAGCCGGACAATCATGGAGGCCCACAAAGGGCGCCTCGACCATTCCCCGCAATCGGAACGCGGTGCTTCTTTCGTCATGACGTTGCCTAGCGGGCCGGGGACAAACCCATGAAGCTTCCGCCCGCGACCGTTTTCGTCGTCGATGACGACGAGGCCGTTCGTAGTTCTCTACGCATGCTGATCAAGTCGATCGGGCTTCCGGCCGCGCTATACGCATCGGCGCAGGAGTTCCTGTCGGCCTACCAACCGGAACATCCGGGCTGTCTGGTGCTCGACATTCGAATGCCGGGCATGAGCGGACTGGACCTCCAGCGGAACCTCAGCCTGCGCGGCGCGGTCATCCCGATCGTGTTCGTTACCGGCCATGGCGACGTGCCGATGGCGGTCGACGCCATGCAGCAGGGAGCATTCGATTTTCTGCAGAAGCCGTTTCGCGACCAGGACCTCATCGATCGCGTGCAGCGAGCCTTCGCGAAGGATGCGGCGAACCGGCGCGCGCTCGCGGAGACCGGCCGCATCCGTGAACACCTCGAGTCGCTCACGGCCCGCGAACGCGAGGTACTCACCCTCGTGACGAGCGGGAAAGCGAACAAGGTCATTGCAAGCGAACTCGGCGTCAGTCCGCGGACGGTCGAGATTCACCGCGCACGCGTGATGGAGAAGATGGATGCCCCTTCGCTCGCGGCGCTTGTCCGCATGGTCCTCAACCTCGAGCGTCCGCGCTAGGCACGGCGCGGGCAGCGCGCCTGCCGGCGCAAACCGGACTGCACCATTGGCCGGCGACCAGGGCGGAGCAGGCGCCCTTTTCCGATCCAGCGGCCGTTCACCGTCGGCTCGCGTACGCAAAGCTACGGATGCGCCCGTTCGGGGCGCCGCGCACCGTAGCAGGCAGGCTCCACCTGATGTTGAGGAGTAAGCCAGTGCGTACAGCGCCTAAGATTCGCCGGGTCATCGTGGGGTTGAAGGAACTGCAGGCGGCGCCGACGCTCAGCAAGGCAGCGCAGATCGCCGACAAGTGCGGCGCGGAGTTGGTGCTGTTTCACGATCTTGCGACGCCCCTGTTCGTCGGCGCGCCCGGCCCGCAGCAGGGCATGCGCGCGGTCTTGCGCGATGGTCGGCGCGTGGCGCTGGCGGGACTCGAGAAGCTGGCGGCGCCGTTGCGCGCACGCGGTCTCAGCGTCTCGACCGTGGCGGAGTGGGACTACCCTCCACACGAGGCGATCATTCGCGCCGCGCGGCATGCCCGCGCCGACCTGATCGTCGTGCAGGCGCGCGCGCGCCATCGCTTTTCATCATTGCTGAGCTATACGGACTGGAGCTTGCTGCGCGACAGCCCGCTGCCGGTCCTATTGGTCAAATCGCCGCAACCCTATCGCCGTCCGCGTGTGCTGGCGGCAGTCGATCCGGCACACGCCTTTGCGAAGCCTGCGGACCTCGACGCCACCATCATGCGGCAAGCGGCCGCCCTCGCGGGCCACCTCGGATCGGCGACGCACGTCGTGCACGCCTACGCCCCGCCGTCGGCCGCCGCGTTGCAGGACTTGGCGGCGACCACAATTCAGGCGCTCGACGTGCAGGCTCACGAGACGGCCGAGCATGCTATGCGCAAGCTGTTGCGCGAGCATTCCGTGCCTGTTTCGCATGGGCACCTGGTCCGTGCGAACGCGGTCGACGCGATCACGCGCACGGCACTCTCGGTCGGGGCCTCGATCGTCGTCATGGGCGCGATCTCCCGGCGCGGTCTGCGCCGCCTGTTCATTGGCAACACCGCCGAACGGCTGCTCGATGAGATCCCCTGCGACGTGCTGGTCGTCAAGCCCGCTAAGTTTGCGCCGCGCATGCCGCGGAGACGGCGCGGCGCGTACCTGATAGTTGCGCCGCAGCCGATCGGCTGACAAGGCGCGGCTCGGTTTCGTTCGGCGGAATCTTTCGGCGACACGCGCTCGGCTACCCGGGCACCGGGGTCGACCCAATGAGGAGCGTCCTTGTTGAAGGTGCCCTGCGCGATACCGTAGTTCGACGTTTCCAGTTTATGGCCGTCGAGAACGTGGCGGTACCTTGTATCGAGTCCACATCCAGCGACCGTCCGCCGCGCATTCCGTAGGTGCCACCCTTAACGACCGCGGCCGACGGCGTTTCGTTGCCGCTGCCTGGAGCGCGTGCAAGAATCGTGGCACTCGGGGGTCCCTTAGGTTCGGAGCTAGCGTTGGACGAGTCGCAAACCCGCCCGGACTCCGCCGCCCGTCAGGGTCCGCCGTCGGACCGGCTGGACTCGTGGAAGAAGATTGCGGTCTACCTGAGGCGCGACGTGAGCACGGTGCAGCGCTGGGAGCGGCGCGAGGGAATGCCGGTCCACCGTCATCTGCACGACAAGCAGGGCTCGGTGTTCGCCTACCGCTCCGAGCTCGATGGCTGGTGGGCGAGCCGCCGGCTACAGCTGGGTCAACTACCTTCCACATCCCCCCCGGCGCCGGTCGGTGAGTTGCTCACCGCGCGCGCCGACTCGCGAGCGACCGCACCGGCCGCGCGCACGCGGCTGCTGGCGTGGGGTGCCGCGGCGCTGGCACTGCTGCTCCTCGCCGGCGCACTCTCCTGGTTCGCGATTGACAGGACCTATGCGTGGCACAACCCGCTGGCTGGTGCGAAGTTCTCCCGGCTGTCCGACTTCGCCGGTTCGGAGCAAGCCGCCGCGATCTCGCCGAATGGGAGAGTCGTGGCGTTCCTCGGGACGCGCGACAGTGTGGTCGACGCCTGGGTCGGCGAGATCGGCGGCGCTGGGTACCGCAACGTGACGCAGGGGGCGTTTCCGCAACTGACAAATCCATCGATCCGCACGCTTGGGTTTTCGGCGGACTCCTCGCTAGTCTCCATCTGGACGCGTCGAGGCGACGGCACGCAGCCGCAGGACGTGAGCATCTACGCGGCGCCGATCGCCGGCGGCATGCTGCGCCCGTATCTCGCGGATGCTGCGGAGTACGACTGGTCCCGGGATGGTCGATGGCTCGTGTTTCACACGACCGCGCCGGGTGATCCGTTGTTCGTGCGCGATCGGGGGGCAGCCGCCGCTCGGGCGGTCTACGTCGCGACGGCCGGCATACACTGCCACTATCCGTTATGGTCCATCGACGGCGCGTTCATCTACTTCGTCCGCGGCATGCCTCCGAACGATTGGGACATCTGGCGGATCCGACCCTCCGGCGCAGGCCTCGAGCGGCTCACCCATCACAACGCGCGAGTCACGTATCCGGTGATGCTTGATCGGCAGACGCTCGTGTACCTCGCGACGGACCCCGACGGTTCGGGGCCCTGGATGTACGGACTGGATGTCGAGCGGCCCGTCCCGCATCGCCTGACCGCCGGACTTGAAACCTATTCCTCGCTTGCCGCGAGCGCGGATGGCATGCGCCTCGTCGCGACGACTGCGAATCCGCGCAACAGTCTCTGGCGGCTGCGGCTCGATGAAAAGATGCCGAACGTCGGGAACCCGACGTTGGTCTCCGCCAGTGCGCTCACGCCGCGGTTCGGTCCAGGGTTTCTCGTTTTCGTTTCCGCGCGCGGTGGCGCTCCCGGAATCTGGACTCTCACCCGCGGAACGATGCGCGAGCTTTGGCACGACGCAAACGTCCATATTACCGGCGCACCGACCGTCTCACCCGACGGGAGCCGCATCGCGTTCACCGTAGAGGATGGTGCTCGTGCGCGCCTCCTGGCGATGGACAAGGACGGCTCGCATTTGACGCTGCTGACGGATTCACTGAAATTGCAGGGAAACCCGGCATGGTCGCCTGACGGGAGATCCGTTGTCTCGGCGGCGCTCCGCGATGGCGAGCCGCGCTTGACACGCATTTTCCTGAATGGCGACCCACCGGTGGCCATGCTCGGCGAATATTCCATGGACCCGGTCTGGTCACCGGACGGCCGGTTCATTGTCTACTCGGGCCCCGACATCGGCACCACGCTTCCGGTGCGAGCCGCGGCGGCCGACGGACGACCCTATGCAATCCCGAATCTGATGTTGACGCGAGGCGCGCGCCGGCTGGTCATGCTGAAGGATGGTTCCGCGCTGATCGTGCTGCGCGGCGATATCGGTCACAAGGATCTATGGGCTTTGGACCTGAAGGGCGGTGGCGAGCGGCAGCTCGCGACTCTGCCGCCGGACTTCACGGTCAATGATTTCGATGTTGCGCCAGACGGCTCAGAACTGATTGTCAGCCGGGTCGACAGCAATTCGGAAGCGGCGCTGATCGAGCGGCCGCGTCATACGCTCCCATTCGACCGGTAAGGCCTCAGACCGTCCGTCGCGCGCGGGAAGCTGTTCGCACCGGCGGCTGAGCACGACGGAAGAGCGGGCATGCGCCGCTGCCGGCCTTGGTGTCGAAGGTGAACGCAAAAGTCGGCGGGATCGCGTGAAGCCGACGTTCGCGCTCGCCCGAGCCGCAGTGGTGCCCCGCTCGCGGTACCCCGCCGGACCCTGCGCCAAGAGTCCTACGACCGCGGTTGGAGCCAGTTCGGCAGGAACGTCAGTGGATCGTCGTGGACGGATTCATTGAATTTAACGTGACTTGCCGCTAGCGACGTCTGCAGGCGCCCGTCTTTGCAGGCTTGGAGCACGTCCATCGCCCCGCCCAGGAATTGGCCGCCGATGAAGATTTGCGGAATTGTCTGCACCGAAGTCTTCGCAGTCAGCGCCGCGCGAATCTTGCCGCCACGATTCCCGTGTTGATATTCGACCGAATCGAGGTCGACTGATCGGTAGGAGATGCCGTACTTGCCAAACATGCGTCGAGCCGACCAGCAGAATTCGCACCATTCGAGCGCGAACATCACGACGGGCTGCTCAGGGTCGCCCAGCAGTCGGTCTATGAACGCGGCCGCATCGGCATCCACCGGCAGTGGGGCGATTTCGACCTTCGGCTGCGGCGATGGCACCGGTGCAGGCGCTGCCGAATCAAACCGATAATGTGGCGTCGACCGAGCGATGGTCAGCTCGTCTTCGGTCATGTCGGAGGGGATGTCGGAAAACAGCGGCGTGCTCAGGTAACGCTCACCGGTATCCGGCAGCATGCACAGGATGTTCGCGCCCTCGCGCGCCGATTGACTCACCTGCAGCGCGCCGGCAAAGGTAGCCCCGCCGGAAATACCCACAAATATCCCTTCCTTCTGCGCCAGGTCGCGCGCGCACCTGAGCGCGTCGGCACCTGCGATCGGAATGATGCGATCCACGAGCTTCAGGCGCAACGCATCTTCCACCAGTGCCGGAATGAAGTCCGGACTCCACCCCTGCATCAGATGCGGGCGGAAATTCGGATGGCTGCCTGCCGCCACGCCCTCCTTAGTGCGCGGCTGCGGAATTCCGCTGCCGAGAATCTGCGAGTTGTCGGGTTCGCAAACCACGATTGTCGTGTTCGGGCGGGCCTCGCGCAGCACGCGGGCAACGCCCTTCAGCGTTCCGCCCGTGCCGAAGCCCGTCAACCAATAGTCGAGCTCGTCGCCGTCGAAGGCCTCGAGTATTTCGGGCGCGGTCGTGCGCGAGTGCGCATCGGCGTTGGCTTCGTTCTCGAACTGGCGGCAGAGGAACCAGCCGTGTTTGTCGGCGAGCTCGGTAGCCTTCGCGAGCATGCCGCTGCCTTTGAGCGCCGCGGGGGTCAGCACGACCTTCGCGCCCAGAAAGCGCATCATCTTGCGTCGCTCGACGCTGAAATTCTCCGCCATCGTGACGACGAGCGGGTAGCCTTTCTGAGCGCAGACCATGGCGAGCCCGATGCCGGTATTGCCGCTCGTCGCCTCGATCACGGTCTGGCCCGGCCGAAGCGTTCCACGCCGTTCGGCGTCCTCTATGACGCCGAGCGCGAGGCGGTCCTTGACCGATCCCATCGGGTTGAACGATTCGATCTTGACGAACAGATTGACGTGCGCTGGCGCTAGCCGATTGATCCTGACGACGGGCGTGTGGCCGATCGTACCGAGGATATTGTCGATCCTCTTGCTCAAAGTGCCCCCCGACGCAGCAGATTTGTGGCTCTTGGACCCAAAAGCCGCGTTCCCACCGCTGATGATAGACGACACGCGAGCATCTACGGCACTTGGCTCGCCCTTCTCGACCAATTCTCGCCAAAAGTGCCGCTGGGGACCCGCCAGATTGTCGCGCGGGCGCATCACTGGGGAAGCGGCTCCGTGCGGCTTCGCTCAACGGACTCACCGAGGTCCGCGAACGGCTCCGGTGATCTCTGCAGCGCCATATTTCAGGAGAGGAATTCGGCGTTGTGCCAAATTAAGGGACGCGGGCGCCAATTGTAAGGAGAAGCGACACAAGCGCAATGTCTTCAACAGGAGTCAGCGGCGATGGCAGCACGACTCTCAACAGAAGCCCTGCGGAGAAGTCGGGGCGGTGCACGTCCGACATGGAGCGACCTTTCTCCGTCAACCCGTCATTGAGCGAGAGTGTCGCCGCAAGAGCTTCGCCGTCACTCGGATGCGCGGCGTCCACGACTGCCGCGGCGTTCGGCGCCCGCCCGCGTGGTCGGCGCGGTGCTGCCGTCCGCGCGGCGCGGCCCTTGCCGCCGATCGGCGAAGTGGCGATACGTGCAGTCACAAACGGCGGCGTCGCAACCCGGCAGCGGGAACCGCGGAGCGTCGACCGAGAGATAGCGCTGGTCCTTGCACGCCCTTGCTGCAGCGCACGCGGAGGCGGTCCCCTCGATCCCCACCGCGTGCCAACGCTGCGACGGCGCGGCGGACAGGGCCGTCGGATCATCCTCAGAGAATGTGTATTTCAAGATCGATCGTCCGTGTGGCGCGCCCACAAGGAGCATACGTTAGCGCAGCGCGCCAGTGCCGGGTCCGTCGAGTTCACACAAGCCTGCCGGATCGTGCGATTCGGCCGCAATATTGCGACCTGCGTCGCACTCGGTACTAGCGAGGAGCCGTGGATGCATTTGCGCCGACCCGCCGCCGCGGGTGCAGACGGGCGATGACGATGATCTCGCTATCGACCTGTGACCGCCGGTCGCTGCAGAGTCCCGAATGGGCGGCCTACCCTTTATAGGAAGCTCCCACCTTGCGCGGCACCGCCGAGCTCTCCGTGACTTCGCGAGCTAGGGGAGAGGACGTCCGACGGCTTTGCACAGAGGCGTCTCCCCGGCCACCAGGGTTCTCCGAAACGTGACGACGCTCACTTCTTAACAACTCTCCGAGGCCGATCTATCGGAATCGCTAGGGGTTTCCGGTCAGCGCTGCCCCGTCCCGCGAATACTGTCGACGGCTCGACCTTCCGAGCCAGGCGCCCGACTCGACCGGAGGGCGTACACGGAGGCCCGGCGTCGTGCTTGATTGGTTCAACGCTCGCGAAGCGGTCGACGCAGGTGTCGCGCTGGCCGACTATTTCTCGGGAAACACGCAGTCGGTTTCGAAGAAGCGACGCAACGTATCGTCGCGCCGAGACCCCGGGAGAGCGCTGCAAGATCTCATGCGGCAGACGGACCGCGATCAACGGGTTCAGCGCCTCAATTTCTATCAGAAGGCTCGATTCGCCACTTCCTTCAAATGGCAGTTGCTCCAGGGCGGAGTTGCGCCCGCCATAGCCGCTGAATTGACGCGGCGGGTAGTGGTTCATCTGTCCCTGAATTCGGGCGGCTCCGCGCTTGGGAAAAACTCGCCCGCTGCGCCGATCAGTTCAAGCGACTCCGGCAAAGCGCGCTATTGCTTCGATCAGGCCAACGCATGCGTCGCGCAGGGCGCGCATTCCGAGGCAGTGGGTCTGTATCAGGCCTGCGTCAGGCTCAATCCCCGTCATACCGACGCTATCAATAACCTAGCCGCTACATTGTGTGAACTGGGGCGCTACGAGGAGGCAGAAAACCACTTTCGGGCAGCGATCAGTCTGAATGCGAATCACCCCGAAGCGCATGGAAACCTCGGGGCCCTGCTGCGCTCGAAGGGTCGCCTTGACGACGCCGAGGCGTCGCTGCGGCGCGCCATCAAATTGCGACCGGACTTTATCGACGCGCGCTGCAATCTCGGTTCGACGCTCACTGCCCTCGGTCGCCTGCGCGATGCCAGGGCGCACTTCAAGAGAGCTCTGAAGGTCGTACCTCGCCATGCCGGCGCCTTGTTGGGCCTGGGTCATGTCGCGAGGCTCGAAGGGCGCTTCGAGGAAACCGGCGCAATGTTCAAGCGCGCGCTAAAGGCCAATCCGACGATGCCAGACCTCTGGGCCTCAATGGTCGGACAACGTAAAATGACGACGGCTGACGCCGATTGGCTGAAGCGCGCGGAGGAACTCGCGGCCGGTCGCATCACGCCTTTGCAGGATGCTGACCTGCGATTCGCGATGGGGAAGTACTGCGACGACGTGGGAGACTTCCCGAGGGCCTTTGACAACTACCGGCGCGGCAATGCATTGCTGAAAAATGTAGCCGGACCCTATGAACGGGGCGCGCGCACGCGCTTCGTTGACGACCTCATCCAGGCCTACTCTTCGCAAGCTAGCTTTATTCCCGCAGACGGGGCGTCTGACTCGGTGCAGCCGATTTTCGTCGTCGGCATGATGCGGTCGGGCACGTCGCTCGCTGAACAGATCATCGCGTCGCATCCGTCGGTGAAAGGCGCGGGAGAACTGGGATTCTGGAATGACGCCGTTCGTGAGCATGAATCCGCCGTGCGGGCGGCGCCCTTGGAGCGCGTGAGGAGAACTCAGCTTAGCCAAGCGTATCTACGAGTCCTGACGAGCCGAGTCCCTGACGCATCGCGCATTGTTGATAAGGCGCCGGTCAACTCCGACTACCTCGGCCTCATTCACTCGGTGTTCCCGAGAGCTCGCATCATTTATATGCGCCGAAACCCTATCGACTCGTGCCTGTCCTGTTATTTTCAGCAGCTTTCGCCCGCCTTGACGTTCACGATGGACTTGTCGGACCTCGCGCACTACTACCACGAACATCATCGACTCATCGCGCATTGGCGCAGCGTGCTCCCGCCCGGAACCATCCTCGACGTGCCTTACGCGGAACTGGTCGCGGACCAAGAAGGGTGGACCCGCAAGATCCTCGAGTTCCTTGGCCTCGAGTGGGATCGGCAGTGCCTCGACTTTCACAAGACCAACCGCCCGGTCGTGACTGCCAGCTTTTGGCAGGTACGGCAGAAGATGTACCGCGAATCCGTCGAGCGCTGGCGCAACTACGCTCAGTTCATCGGTCCGCTGCTACGCCTGACGCCTTTGGCTGCGTGATTGTCCTGTTGCGCTCGACAAGCGCGGGACGCTTTTGGAAACCACCTTAGCCAGGCAGGGGCGCGTCCCGCGAAACAGCGGCAAAACCGGCTGCCTGAACATCGGTCGCATGAGACGACTCGTGGCAGCGCGCACCGCGCTACGAGATCGACACAGGCCGAAGCAGAGACTCAAAAATATGACGCAGGCGGCGACAAACGAGCAAGCGCATACGTCGGCAGGATGCCGGAGCGGAAGAACTTCTCGACTTCTCGTCGCGCGGAAACTGCGGGGCACGATTCGCGCGACAGCACGCGACCCTTTCTCAGTGTGAGCGGGCCAAGTTGAACCACAGACGTTCCGGTCGCATGGGTCCCGCAAGTATTCACGTCATGCGTACGGCGCCTAGCTGGACCTTAGAGTCGCCATTAAAAAAGTCCTCGGCGGCATTGTCTGCTCGTTTTAGACGAGAAAGCCTTGTGGAGAAGATGAAAGCGCAATCACTGGCGGCGCTCGTGCGCATGGTCGTGGAAGTCGAGCGCCCGCGCCAGCGTTCCCGCAGCAGCGTGGCGTCCGGCAGAGGGGATTCCGCCACCCCACAAACGTCCGCCACCACGAATCGCGCACGCTGCCATGGCTGACGAGGTGTCGCCGACTGGCCGGGGCGTCGACCCCATTCGAGTTAGACGGCCCTACGCTAAACCGACCTAAGTGTGCTCCGCCGCGACGATCGGCGTCGGCGGCGATGCGGTATTGCCGCGCGCTGGTGATTCCGAGCTTTCCCTGACCGCAACTTCGCGGGTGCTGGAGTCACCAAACACGAGGACGCCATGCATCACAGAGCGGTGCCCCGGCGTCGAGCAGAAAAACGTGTAGGTGTTGCCCGCGCGCAGGCTCGCAGTGCTGAACATCACGGTCGTCGTTTCACCGCCACCGACCAGCGCGGTCGCCGCGATGATGCGCTTGTCACCTTGCGGCTGGTAGTTGTGACTGCGACCGGCGTTTTGGCCCGCGATCGCAACCGCCGCGACGTCAGCGTTTCGGACCAGCACCCAGTTGTGTCCCATCACTTGAGCTGGTTGCTTCCCAACGTGGTGCAGCGTCAGTTCCACGTCGCTGCAGCCGGACCCGATCTCAAGCTTCTTCTGGTTGAACTGCATCAGATCGTTGGCTTCGACCGATACGCGGCAGACATCGGCGTGTGCCGGCATCGCCATTGCCGCGAGGGCCAGGATGCCAATAATGGCTGGGCATGCGCGGTTCATGAGCGGTCCTCTCCTATGACGTGGGCGGGGTGGGTATCAGCCGATGACCCAGAAATAGGCAAAAAGCGTGTTGTTGTCGTGCGCGGAGCGGCCGAAGCCGTCGTAGTTGGTATCGCCACCGTTGAACTTCGTGTAGCCGGTGTATTGGAGTCCGAGCCGCACGTTGAGCCACGGCCGGGCGAAGGAATCCAGTTTCCCGAACGGTATCCATTCGAGCTGCAGGACGTAGCCGCGGCTGTCGGGCGAGCCGTTGTTGCTGCCGTCGAGCGGATTGGGAGCGTAGAGCACGCTGTCGCTACTGCCGCTCGTGTCAAAGCCTTCGACCGACCCGACCCAAGTGCGCCGGAACGAATAGGTCACGTCCGCATGCAGCGCCGTCAGGTGGCTGGAGGTCGAGGTGGCCGCGCCAGTTGCAACGCTCGCATCGAGGGTTGCATGCTCGCGGATGGCGGCGAAGTTAACGGCGACAGCGTGTGGCCCTTCGTTGCTCTCCTGAAACGTCGCGTCAAAACCGATGTCCGTGTAACGGTCTCTCGCGGCAACTGTCGGGTCCGGCGCAACGTCCACCTGCATCCCGAAGGTGCCGATCGACCACTGCCGCTCGCGGTCGCCGGCCTGGTACGCCGCACGCCAGTAAGGCGCAATGCCATCGAGGTGCGCGCTGGCGTCCGGCGTAAGTCCGGTGTTGCTGAGCCAACGGTCGGATAGACCCCGGTAGCCGCCCGCCTCGAGGTAGTAGTGGCCGTCGATCATCGCGTACGCGGTTGCACCGAGTACCGTTTGCGCGAAGCCACCGATGACCGGTCCGGCGGTGGGTGACGGGGCGAGCGCCGAGGTGATGTAGGGCGCTCCCCAGGCAGGCGTCGAATTCCAGAGGTCCTGGACGGTTGGATTGTTGTTGACGGATACCCCGACGACCGCCCCCGTATTGCCAAGCGCAATGGCGCGCGCGTAGCGGATATCGAGGTTGTCCCAGTTAGCGTGGCGATCCGGACCGCTGTAGGTAGCCTGCACGAACGCGCCGGCATGCTGGCCGATGCGGCCGGCGAAGAACAGGCTCGTCTGGTCGATGGAGAAGTTGTCGTTCGTGCTCGTGTGCGGCGCCGGCATCGAAGGCTGGTCGGCGCTGGTGTGGGTGTAGCCACCCTGAACCATTAACGCGAGCGGGATGAAGTGCTCGACGTCACCGAGCGCGTAGGCGTTAAGCTTGAACTCGCGCCCGTAGGGGGTCAGCGCGGGGCCGTAGCCCACCGTATGACACTGCGAGCACGGCATTCCGGTTTGCTCGGCGAAACTGGGTAGCGCGCGTGCCGGGCCGGGTACCGCGAGCAGCGCGGTCGCGGCTAGAAACGGCGCAATCCGTCCGCACAACATCCCGAGCCGCCGCCCCATCGACTGCTGAAATCGCATCTAGCAACGCCTCCCCTAGCGCATCCCCGTTATCGCCGAGGCCTCGCGGACATCAGCGTGTCGCGAAACTCTCGGGTCCATAATTTCCCAGCGGCACGGCGGCAGACAGTGGGGTATCGCTTGATGACGCGCGAGGGAAGAGGGTAGCGACCGTCAAGCGACGCCTGACAGAGCGCTATCAACGAGTTCGGCACAGACAGAATCGGTATGTGCGATGAGTCGGTAGTCAGGTTCAACCGATCGAAAATATTCTTGTCCGGCGCTGGAGACTGTCGCTGCGTGTGCAGCCGACCATGAGTCCATCGCCCCGTGCCCGGTCGTGAGGCAGATCGCGGCGTCTGTTGCGCCGTTTTGGTTCACCGAACTGGCGAGCTGCTAAGGAATCGTTCGCAAACCATTGAATTGGGTGTGTAAGGTTTGTGCTGTGACAGCGTCAATGAAGTGCGCTTTGAGCGCGGCCCTACGAACAAAAAAAGTGCGGAGCCGTGCGCTTTGATCATTGGGTTGCCCGCACGGGCGAAGCGACCTTGAATGTGCGCACGGCGGCTGCGTGCGCGCAGCCGCGTGGAATTCGGCCGGCGCCGCTCGCCGTCGGCACGGTGTGTCAAAGGCCTGCTCAACGAGAGGCCGGACGTCGGTGCGACGCCGGGTGCTGGCTCTAGCGGTCGCCGCGGGAACGGTGGTCATTCGGCGCGGGTCCGACGCAGAACCGGACGGTAAGGTCACGCGCTCTTTAGTCTGCCGGTGATATATCTTCTGGGGCGCTTCGGTTCCCGGCCAGCTACCGGAACGTGACGGCTGGCGTCCGGCGGTAGCATGTACCGGATTCGTGAACCCGCAGGCCGTCCGGAGTGGCTTGACAATTCGCCTCGGTTATACCCAGTATGTCAAGGCGATCCTGACGGAGGAGATACTGTAGATGCGCCTGCCACTGAAGACCTCCGTCCCAAGCTGCTCTTTCTGCGGAAAGAAGGAATCTCCGGGTACACGGCTCGTCGGCGGCCCGACGGCGCGAATCTGCGATGCGTGCATTGGCGTCTGCAATAACATATTCGACGCGACGCCCTCTCATTTTGCGGGTTGGGACGCGATGTCCGACGCTCAGTTGCTGGGCTCACTAAAATCGGCGGTGACCGCGGTCGAGGCGACTCGCACGGTACTGCAAGCGCAGATTGACGCGTTGAAGAAGCGAGGTGTGAGCTGGAACGCGATCGGCGGGGCGCTCGGAATATCCCGGCAAGCGGCGTGGGAGCGTTTTTCATAGGCAGGCCGGGCGCGGGATGTTGACGAAGCTCAGCGATGCAACGGTGCCTGGTTAGCGCGCACTTGCGGCGGTGCAAGCGACGGCGCACTACCGGAAGCAGAACGTCGGCCGGCTCGCCGCGTGCAGTGCCCCTCCTAATTCTCAATAGGTGTCGGGCTCTCATCCGGCCACCTCACGAGACAGCGCCACTTCGACCGCGCGATCGTCCGCTACGGCGGTGCTTTCGCGACCGCCCCGACATTCGCGCTAGTCGCGCTCGATTGCAGCGAGTGGACGGAGCATATGTAGAGTACGACCCCGGCCGCTGAGGCGTGCGCCTCGAAAATCGTCTTGCCGAAGAAATCCGTGACGTAGCCGAGCTTCATCCCGGCTGCAACGAATGTCCCGCGCTGGACCGGTGGGTAGAAAAGACCCGTCTGCTCGCTCAAGACCGGAACGGCGCGCTCCCTCCAGACCGGGCTCTCGATCTCCGGAGCGGGGCCGGGGAGGGCCTTGAGGTAGCGGAGCACGTTCAAACTGCCGTTCACGAAAGCGGCAATGTCGGCGGGCTCCGTCGTGCCGGCGCGGCCAGCTTCGACGGCGAGGCTCGGCTTGCCGCGCAGCGCAGCCGTGTTGCTCAGATACTTGGATAGCCCGGCGTCAGTCGACTGCTCCCGATCTAAGATGATGTGATCGAGCCCGAACGCCAGGGCATGTGTCGTGACACTTGGTCTTGCGGGTCGCGCCCGACCGGCGCCCAGCAACTATGCGGCCGCAAGTTCTCGTCGCGGTCAGCGCCGTGATAGTGGATTAGTTAGTCCGCCTTTTCGATGACCTCCCGGGCAATTGGCCACGAAGCTCGTTCGGTTTGAGTCCCGTCCGAGCTTCCCGGATGGAACCGGCTCATGCTCTTGCGGTCGATGGGATTGACGTGCGGCACTTTCCGCTCGAAGGATCGAACGTTAACCAGCGGTAGCAAGATGATGGTCCCCCGTGAGCTTTTGGGCGTCAATCACTGCTAGTGCATGCCAGCGTGTCAGGCCCCGATGCAGCAGTTGTTCTTGATCAGGCACAATCCCTATTCCATAAGCGAGCGCGCTCACGCCTCCGGCTCTAGCGTAGCTTGTCGAAAAAGGAGCAGAACGGCTTCGGTCAATGGTTCGACGATCAACTTTGTCGCGGCGCTGCGCTAAGCCGCCTTGATATTTCGGGACTGATCTAAGATTAGCTTACGCCGCCTTTGAGCCAGCCTAGCATTCCGGGCAACAATACGACTCCGGATATGAACGCCTTGGGAGTTCGAAATACCCGTGAACTGACCTAGTGACCGCGTTCCGCGCAGCAATATTTGGCGATGAACGGGACTATATCCGCGACAAAGCGGACCTGCCCATGCTCGGTAGAGCTTGCCGGGTGCACGGCGCGCTACACTGCATTCCGACCATACACAGAGGCGACCTGTGACCCGTAGACGCCCGGATGACGCTGAGCAGCCCGCGACGAAGCCTTCATCCATAACGTTGGCTTCGGGCAGAGAGATTTCCAAGGCCAGCCTGTTCAATGTGCTTCAGGCCGGTGGATGGACGGCCGCGTACGTGGTCTGCTCGTTTGCGGCAGCGCAAATATTTGGCCTGTGGCCGGCGCTGCTAGACACTTTCATTTGGGCGCTCGTGGGGTGCGTTATCACACTCGGTATACGGCACGTCTATCGACGATCGCGGCGGTTACACCATTCATACCTCGTGTTCGCTGCCATCGCGCTGACCGCAAGCATGCTGCTGGCGCCACTGTGGTATTCCATCGAACAAGTCACCTTGCGCATGACGATGACTGCGGTGCTACACGTAGATACATGGCGCTCGTCATTTGAGGCATACGCAGTCAGGGTGGCGCGTGATCCGCTGTTTTTTTCTGTGTACCTATGGCCCTTTTATTCCATCATCCTATTTACGTGGGCATCCCTTTATTTTGGGGTCAACGCGATGCTGGATCTCGAATCAGAGCGCGCCAATGTTATTAATGAACGAAAAATGGCCGACACCGCTCGTCTCCGGGTATTGCAGTCGAATTTGAACCCGCACTTCCTGTTCAACGCGCTAAACGGTATTGCGACCCTGGTCCGAGAACGAGACTCCATAACCGCTTTGGCTATGGTCGATGCACTGGGCACGTTTCTACGGTCAACGTTACAGCGTGTGGATACTCCTGAACTTCGAGTGTCCGAGGAGATCGAGCTGATTGAGCAGTACTTGCGCATTCAGAGGTACCGGTTTGGGTCGCGGCTGCACGCTGTGGTCGAGGCCACGCGGGAGGTGCTCGATGCCTTCATTCCAACTCTCATTCTTCAACCTCTGGTCGAAAATGCGGTTCGCTACAGTGTGCTGCCCCGGGATGCAGGCGGCTCGCTGTGGGTGTCGGTGCGCAAGGAACTCGCGGTATTGGTTGTGTCGGTGGAGGACGACGGCTCCGGACTCGAAGGCGGCACACTTGATGCCTTCGGCATGGGCCTGCAAAATTCGTCGGACCGGCTGAAGGCACTGTATGGTTCCGCTGCAAGCCTGACGATCGGCAGCCGAACTGACGGCACGGGGTGCGCGGTAGTTATCAAACTCCCGTTTAGGCTGACAGCTGTCAGGCAGCCAAATGACAGCGCACCTGAGGCCGCAGCAGCGTGAGGATTCGCACGATCATCGCGGATGACGAGGAGCTTGCGCGTCGGGGTCTCAGGGCGCTTTCGCAACGATGCGAAGGCGTCGAACTGATCTGCGAGTGCCGTAACGGGCGAGAAGCCGTAGACGCGATTCACCGACATCGGCCGGACTTGGTGTTCTTGGACGTTCAGATGCCGGGAAAGACGGGGTTCGATGTCATCAGTGCCATTGCCGATGGCCAACGCCCGCACGTGGTATTCGTGACGGCGTATGACAAATTTGCGCTGCGGGCTTTTGAAGTGCATGCGCTGGATTATCTCCTGAAGCCCGTCAACGAGGAGCGGTTCGATGCGGCGGTGGCACGTGTGCGAGAGGCGATGTCGCACGCGACGGACAGCGCAATGATTCAGCGCGTTCGACAGGCGGCAGTCGATCCACAGGTAGTACCCGCATCATTGACGGCGTCGGCCGTAGATCGCCTTCCGATCAAGGCAAACGACGGGCGGATATTGGTTATTCGCGTGCTCGATATAGACTGGATCGAGGCGGACGGAGACTATGTATCGGTCCATGCGAAGGGCAAGACCTGGTTGATCCGCGAAACCATCGCCGCCATGGAACTTCGGCTGGCGCTATCCGGATTTGCGCGAATTCACCGCTCCACGCTAGTGAATGCCGAACGGGTGAGGGAACTTCGGCCTCTCGACAAGGGCGAATATACAGTGGTACTCAATGATGGTACGGAACTCAAACTGACGCGGAACTACCGAGCGTCTGTTGAACGACTGGTCGGGGCGAATCTGTAAGCCTCCCAATCGACGCCGGGTGGGCGTCCGCCTGCATCTCTCACCGTCTGTAAAACCCCCTCTCGTCGACTGGGATTGCGGGAAGCATTTGCTGAGCGATCTAGAGCATGGAGTTTGAGCGGACGCGTAAAACATCAGAGCAAACGGTTGGGCGACCGATCGGCCCGCAAGGGCCGCGTGTCCGCTTGCTGGATGGTCCGTGCCGGATGTTGGTGTAACAATGACTTGACTGTTCCCGCGTCAGGCACGCAAGGCCACGCGCGAGTACGGGTTACCGAATTTAAAATCCATTGCATAGTGGATCGTGGGACCCGGAAGACTGTAGGGAAGAGGGAATCAGGCGACGCGAAGTCAGTCGAACTCCGCGACGCGTCAAGCCGTCCACTGCACAATGCTGCGTGTTTTCAGTGCAGAATCTCAGGTGGCCGCATTTGGACGTCCTCCATATCCACTTTATCGTGTCTTTGGTCCACCGCGTCGCAAAGTGACACACGCCAGTGATTCTCGATCGTAAACTAGCGCTGTGTTGTGTCGGTAGCGATGTTGACGTGGGATCAGATAGCGAGGCACGACTATGCGCTTAGTTAAGGAATCGCAGATGTCGAACGGCGTTGCCCTGCCTCGAAGTCTTCGCTGCTCAGTCGGTCTGCGAGAACCAAACTGGCACAAGTCGTGGGGAGCGAAACGGTCAGGCCGACAGCAGTCGGAATGGCTCTGCGCATTGTGACTTCGAAGGCTGGGGAACTTCAAGGGAGAACGGAGCAATGACAGCAAAGGCAATGTCGCGTCGGGACATACTGGAGGCAGGTGCCGGCATACTGATTGTAACGGCGGGCGTGCCGCAGATGGCGGGTGCAGCGACAAGACTGCTTTCGAAGAGGGAGGAAGTGGTCCGGAACTACTATGCCGCGTGGGATAGAAAGGACTGGCCGCGACTCGATCGTTTGCTCACGGACGGCTTCACATTTTCAAGCCCACTCGACGATCACATCAGCAAGAACGAATACAAGGCCGGGTACTGGGACACGCAGATCGCCTATATCGACCAGTTTGACCTCAAACAGGTAATGGCGACGGATAACGAGGCATTCGTGATGTACATCTGCCATACCGCAAACGGGAAGACATTCCAGAACGTGGAGTATTTTCAGCTTCGCGGAGGCAAGGTAAGCGCGGTCGAATGTTACTTCGGTGGGAAAGCTAGCTTTCCCTCAGCGGTGAGCACGGGGAAAGGATAGCGCCGTGGTGTCGCATTGCGCCCTGTGCACGACCATGGCACTTGGCCCGGTGCTTATCTGAGCAATCACGCCAGAGAACTTCTGTGAAGCTATTGATCGTGGAGGACCAAGTCGATGCTCGAGAAAGCCTCATTCGACTCTGTGAGGGCCGCGATGACGTGCAAGTGGTCGGCGAAACCAACTGCGGCAAGGCTGCCATCGATGCGGCGGACCGGCTGAATCCGGACATAGTGCTCCTGGATGTGCAACTACCGGACATGTCAGGGTTCGAACTCTTGCGAGCGGTGCGAGCGGAGACCCATCCCTTGGGCATTATGATCTCCCACGGCGCTGACCATGCCACCAGGGCTTTCGATGAGGGCGCCATCGATTACTTCGTGATGCCCGTTACAGCAATGCGCTTTGACGTCGCAATGTCCCGCGCCCGCTATCGATTCAATGGGATGTCACTCGGTGACAGCCGCGTGATATCGACGCCCTTAGAGACCCGCGATGCGGCGCCGTTTCCGCCACGATTTGTAGTGGGGGAGCGGCAGCGGCGACTCTATCCGCTCGATCCGAAGTCGATCGATTACATCGAGTCGGACGGTAACTATGTCACCTTGCGCGTCGGTAAAGCGGAATATCTGCGCCGCGATTCCATCAAAAGTTTGTCGACCCAGCTTGCAGACTTAGGATTTCTTCGTATCGATCGATCGCTGCTCGTGAATTCCGCCGCCGTGGCCTATGCCGAGGTGGCGGGGCACGGAACCTACGCGTTGACGCTCACGTCCGGGGTTTGCCTGCACTCCACCGCCGCCTACCGTGATTCAATCCTGCGGGTTATCCCGCTGCCTGCGTTGACGAAGCGTCACGTCTACCTGGTGTCCTAGAGGTCCACAGAGTTCATGTCGAGGATGGATGGGTTCGTCACGCTGGCGGCGTGAGTCATCCCAAAGTGGCGCTACCGGTTGTGAGCGCTGCTACTTTCGAAAGATGAGATTGGCAGATCGTATCGCGCAGTGTCGTACGCCCTTCCTCGTCGAGAGCACGAAGGACGGCGCTGTCACTCAGTTGAGTGGCGCGACTGCGTTGTCCAAAGACATTGCCGAGTGCGCCACTCGATATGTGTTGAGCGATGATCTGACGCGCTTGTGCACGGCTCTCGCCTACTCGAAAGGGGCGAGTACGCTCGCGTGTTCAGACCTGCTACACGTGCCGACTGAGCGCGTTTGGGTGGAATGGGCTGACGCTCCCTGGCTGAACGAGCTCGCGCTTTACGGTTTCAAAGGTCCAGCAGACGCGGCTCGCTCGGGCCGCGTGGGTGTCTTCGTTCGATCCACCCCCCGAGGTCGCCAAGGCCTTTTGAGAACATTCTGGGCTGACGGTGGTGAGTCGGAGACGACTGTGCTTGCCAGCAGTATGGAAGCGTACTTCGATTTCGACACCCTGGACGGCGAGGAGCCGGGGGTTGTTGGCCGGCAGGAGCGATCCTCGATTTGCGTCTCCGATGATAGTCTCGGGGGTGCGGATATCCTGCGGCGCTGTTTTCGCTTCCGCTACGAGCGCTCTTGGCAAGACTACTATGCCAAGGCGCAATTGACGTCGGATCAAGCCGCCGCCGTCGCTCATCATTCGCTGGGTACGATCGCGATCGGCGTACCCGTAGTGCTGGCCTTCTTCCTGCTGCTCGTCACGCGTCCTGGATTGCCGCGTCGACCACTGATGCTCGAGCGTCTGAATCGTGCGCGCGCCAAGTCAGGAAAAGCCGCACTGCTTGAACAAATGGAGGTCTTTGCCCCATTGCTACCGGAGTACAAATCCGCGCGCGGCAGCCGATCTGGAACACCGCCACCATCGCGTCGGCTGCACCATGTACGCGGCCATCTGGTGCGACGAGGCAGCAAGCTGTTTTGGCGAGTGCCTCATCTGCGCGGCAGCGCAAGGGCAGGCGTGATACGGACCCGAACGGTAACGTGGCACGTCGATCCATCGACCTCCCCATCGAGAAGCGTCACCCATTCCGAACCATCGACCACTCGAATCTCCTGAGCACCGGACGTCCGATCGATCATGGCGTCGGCAGTCAAGATGTACGGAACCGGTATTGGGCGACGGTACGGGCAGTAGCAGGCCTATGGCGGTTCCAGATCACAAATGCGCGCATAGCGCGGCGTGTGATGCCCGCGACAAACGAGTGGCGAATCTGGTCGCGCGAATCGAGTAACCCGCACTCACGGTAGTTAGCACAAATACCCCGTCCGGCGCCCGGCACTCGCTATCAATGCTCGGCCAGGCGGAGTACCCGTCTGTCGCGGTGGCGCATCCGGGCCTAGTGCTTTGTGGCACTCCCGCCCAGGGCACGCTTGGATCCCTGCTGGGCGATCACCTCCCCATTTACGCGCGGTACGGGCCGTAAAGTGGCATTTCATCGGCTAGCCGACGCGCGTCATCACGCTGCGAGCAGCTCTCATCACGCTGCGAGCAGGCTTCATACCATTGTCGTTCACGTCGATCACCAGCCGGTTATCGTCAAGACAAATGGATCGGCACACGCTGATTTGGCTATGTCGCGGCACCGCAACGAGAGCGGTCGCAACGAGCCAGAGTTCACCTCGAGTGAAACAGCAATGAAAAAGCGGAAGGCACTAGGTGGTTGGAGCTGCGCACGAGATCGGTGTCCGGTCTGCGAGAAATGAATGTCGCGCAATGCGACAAGTTAAAGATGGGGAGATACCTATGCTTCGAAGTCGAACGGCAATTGGCGCAATCGTCACTCGCTTCTTGATGCGGGCGCTTCGCATTGGACCAATCGATCGCGACGCACCGCAGGCGTCAGCGCTCCACACGCGACGTCGGCCGGGCATCGCCGTAATCGCGGCGGTTGCGGCCAGCCTCGCGGGAGTCCATGGCGTTGCCCTCGCGCAGGAGCAAGTCCCCACGGCGGCGCCGCCTGCCGCCATGCTCGAGGAGGTTGTTGTCACCGGGTCCAGCATCGCGCAGAAGGCCGAGAATTCCTCGCTACCCGTCACGATTCTGACGGATAAGGATATTGCGAAGACCGGCCTTACCACTGCGACCGACCTGCTGCAGAACCTTCCGGCAATGCAGGGCTTCGTGCCGGCCTCGAGTTCCGTCAATGGCGGCGGCGCCGGCGTGACGACCGCGGCGCTGCACGCGCTGCCGTCGAAGTACACGCTCGTGCTGATCGACGGCCAGCGCGTCGCGCCGTTGGCCCTTGGCACCGTGCAGGGTGGTGGATTCGGCGTCAACCTCGAGAGCATTCCGTTGGATGCGGTCGAGCGGGTCGAGGTGCTGACTGACGGTGCGTCGGCGCTTTACGGCGCCGACGCAGTCGCGGGCGTCGTCAACTTCATCCTCAAGAAGAACCGGACCGACGGCAGCGTTTTCTATAACGCTTCAATTCCGGGCCAGCCGGGCGGCGGCGCCTGGAACGCGGGCGTGACTAAGGGATTCGGTGACCTCAAGACTGACGGCTACAACCTGCTGTTCACCTTCAGCCACGACATCCAGAACAAGCTGCAGGCTTCCGACCGTGCGGTGTCGCGGCAAGGCGCGTACTTCCCGTTCTCGGTTGGCGGCACTAACTACATCTATAACAACCGCACGTCGAATACCGAACCGGCGAACGTTATCTTGTCGCAGGCCGGCGGGCTCAGCTACAACCCGTTCTATGTCGCGAACGGAAATTGCGGCAATGGCCCGCTCGCGGCACCGCTAACGACGGCGTCCGGCACCACGTGCCGGTTCAACTATTCGGCAACCGTAGAAGATATCCCGACGTCAACCCGCGACAGCGGCCTGCTGAAGGGGACGTTCAAGGTTGGCGACAACACGACGCTTTGGGCCGAGATCATGGTGTCGCAGTTCGACCTCGTGTCTCAGTACGCGCCGCCGGCGCAGCCGCTCGGCTTTGGCCCGACCGCGCTGTCGACACTGTGGAACGCCTACGTGGTCGGAAATCCGTTGCTGACCGCGGCCGGTTATACCGCCTGCACGACCGCGCAGGCGCAGTCGGTTGCCGGCTGCCCCGCTGGCAGCATTACGCGCGGCACCCTCGGCTACCGCGCGGTATCGGCCGGTGGCCGCACCGACGACTTCGCCACGCTCGCACGGCACATCGCCGTGGGAATCGACTCCAGCATCGGCGACTGGGAGCTGAAGGGCCGGATTGTGCAGTCGCATAGCAAGTTTACCGACACGGCGGCCGGCGGATTCCTGGACTTCAGCCAGTTCCAATCGGCAATCCAGTCGGGTGCGTACGACCCGGTTTTGGCACAGGGCTCGAGCTCGATCCAGGGCGCGATCCTGCACTCGCAGTTCGACGCCCAGTACTCGGACCTGACCAGCTTCGAGCTCAATGCGCAGCACAAGCTGTTTGACTTGGGCGGCGGTCCGTCGGTCCTCTCGCTGGGTGCAGAGTACGCGCTGACCAAGTACAAGACAGACTTCAGCCCGTTGTTTCTGGCGCAGAGCGGCTTCTCGACACAGCCGAATTCCTCCGACTACCCGGTCGGCGGAAACTACGGTCAAATACCCTTCGAGGCGGACCGGACCAACTACGGTCTGTTCGCGGAATGGCTGCTGCCGATCCTTCCGAACTTTAATGTCACTGCGTCTGCGCGCTATGACAGCTATGCACGGGTGCACAGTACGACGGTGTTCTCGACGACGGCCGACCCGGTAACCGGCCTGCAAGACCAGATTGCGCCGTCGGATCGCGGCAATACGTTCAGCGACACAACCTACAAGCTCTCGTTTCACTACCAGCCGATCGACATGGTGGCGGTGCGCGGCTCGGTCGGCACCGGCTTCCGTGCGCCGGCGCTGAATGACATCGCAGGCGCCGTGTCGTTCGGTGGCTCGACCTCCGGCAGCTATCCCTGCCCGTTCCCGGGCTCGAGCGGTTGTCTGCCGGGCAGCGCCCAGTACGACCTGCTGTCGGGTCCGAATGGGCTGTCGGGCGCCGCCGGCCTGAAGCCGGAAAAGTCGACGCAGTGGACCTTGGGGGTGCGGGTCACTCCGGTGCCGAGCCTGTCGCTCGGCCTCGACCTCTGGAGCGTGAAGGTCACGAACCAGGTCGAGTCTTCCGGTATCGCCGAGCAAGTGGCGTTCAATAATCCACAGCAGTACGCCGCCTTGTTCGTCAATCCGTACCAGGACCCGGCCGGGTTTCAGACCATCGCGCTGCAGCAGATTCCGTTCAACGGCGGTGAGGCGACATACTCGGGCCTCGACTGGAACGTCAACTTCCGCACTGACGTCGGGATCGGCCTGCTACGTGCGGACTGGACCGGAACGTACATGCTGAAGCAGCAGTACACGAACGGCCCGGGCATGCCGACGCTGACCGATCTGGGCGTGAACGGCCCGGACCAGCAGGTCGTCTTCAAGACGATCTCGCATCTGGCGCTGAGCCTGCAGACGGGCCCGTGGACCAACACCCTGAGCGCGCACTACCGGTCCGGGTATCAGGACATTGCGTACACGGCGGGCAATGCCATTGTCTTCACCCAGGCGGCTGGCGGCGGGCTGGGCGCGCCAACGGCGTTCCCGGGTCTGCAGGTGCCGGCGTTCACGACCTACGATTGGCAGACCGTGCTCGAGGCCCGCGACAATCTGCAGCTGACTTTCGGCATCAAGAACCTGACGGACAAGGCTCCGCCACTTTCGCTGCAGGACGGTGGTGGTGGCAACCAGGCCGGATATGACGGCCGATATTTCGACCCGATCGGTCGGACGTATTACTTCCGGGGAACGTTTAAGTTCTGATGCGATATTTCGCGTCATTGGCAGCGGCTCGAGGAGATCCGGGAACGGCTCAAACGCCCTCTCCGGTGCCAAAATAAGGAGAGGAATTCACGCCCGCGCCAAACTAAGGAGGGGGTGACAGGTTTAGGCAGAAACGACACGTAATCTGCTGCCGTAAGTTCCACAGCGTTCTTAACCGTTCGAATTGACACCTATTCCATCGGAGGAGGAGTTCCCCGGGCGCTCACCCTCGAATTGTCTCGCGCCGCGGGAGTTTGCCGAGCGCGCGACGCTGATCCGCATCCACGCTCCCGTGGCCGGATCAATAGTCTCTGTCAATTGTCGATCGCAACGGACAGGGCGAGGCGACGGCCGAGATCGGGAATGACCTGCTCGAGCGAAGTCACGCGCAAGCCACGCGCGTCGGTCAGGTTCACTGCGTCGAACCGGATCGTCAACGGATGTCCACGGACGGTGGACTCGTAGCGCACGCCGGCCGAAATGGTCGTGAATCGCGGCAACCAGTTGGCGTCGTCCTGAGTCACGGCGCGGGACGACAGGTAGTTCCACTGCACCGACGCTGCCCACGGCCGCCACCTCGGCGGCGCGCAGTCGACATTGGCGGTGAGGGTCAGCGGCACGGGGCCCAAGGGCACGAGTCCGGTCGCCCCGGGTTCCGCCAGCTCTCGGTCGACATGGGGCCGCAATAGTACGCCGCCGGCGACGAGCTTGAAACCGTCGTGCGCGTAGGTGACCGAACTTTCAAGGCCGCGGTGCCGCACCGTACCAAGAACCGTGTACACGTTCGCGGCATCCAGGTTTAAATAGGCCTTGTCGATCTCGAATGCCCCGAAGACGACGGAGAGTCTGCCGTCCGGCGCCCAGCGCAGGCCGCCGTCGGCCTGATGGGTGCGCGACGCCAGCGGTGGCTGGCCGCGGTTCATCGAAGTGATCGGTGCGAGTGCCGCATCTTCGAGCCCCTGCACAAAACTACCGTACAGCGTGACGCCTGCCGCGGGGGTGCCCGTGAATCGCAGGCTTCCGAGCCAGGGGCTCGATTTCGCGGCCGCCGGCGCGAGAGTCGGATCAACGATCGTCCGTTCGTAGTGGCTCCGGAGGAGTCCCATTGCCAACGTCCCCACGCCTTGCCAGCGCTCCTCGTAAAGGACGCCGGCGTCGAGCTGGCGCGTCTCGTCGATGCTGATCGCGGTCGTCGCGTACGTCGCGGGCGCGAGAGGCGGGGGACTGTCGATGTTGACGACGCCGTAATCGGGAGTCGCGTCACCCCCGTAGTCCTTGTTGGATCGCCGCCCGCGGACCGCGACCTCGAACGTTCGGGCGTGCGTGTTACTCCCAAATGTCCGCGCGACGCGCAACTCGCCGGACGTCGAGGCCGACTTGTAGGGTGGCGTGACATCGAGCTGGTGATCGGCGGTCCGGTTCGGGAGGATCGACAGATACTCATCGTTGAACGTCCGTGGGTCCTGCTCGACGACGCGGAATACTCCGAGCGTCAGGCTCCACTGCGCAGCCGGAGCGTAGCGTGCGATCGCGCCGAACGTTGTCGTCCGCCAGCCTTGGGTCGTAAACGACTGGGCCGCGAGATGCCGCAGGTCGAAGAGCGGTGGCGGCGGGAGGCCGAACCTGGGAGCCCCGAAAGCGCCGTCGGTATACGACACCGGCGAGCTTTCGGTGTAGACCGCGGGGAAAACCTCACGGTCGGAGCCGGTCTGCAGCGCGACAAACGGCAGGATCTCGAGGCGCTCCGTCGGCTGCCATCGCAGCAAGGAAGCGGCGTGCACGTTGGACGAGTGTTCAGCCGCATCGCTCAGGAAGTCACGCTGTGTGCCGACGCAGGCGAAGGCAGCGAACTGCGGCGACACGCGCCCCTGGACCTCGAGCAGCGCCGTTGACTCGCCGAACGGCCCGTGGCTCGCGTAACCACTCACGACGGTCTTGTCGCCCGGAATCGGAAGCTTCACGTCGGCGATTCCGGTCGGCGACGGGAAACTGTACGACTGAGCGGCAATCCCGATCCGCATCGTCGACTCGCGCACCAGGCACTCTGCGATGTACTGGGTCGGAGTGTCGAAGTAGAGCCCCTCGATGCGCAGGTTGCCCGCTTGCTGGGGATTGAATCCGCGGGCGTCGGTCATCGAATAGAGCCCGATCGACTGGGCACCGACTGACGTTCCGAACGCATCGTCAGCCGAGGTGACGACATTCTGGTCGGCGCGCTGCGCGTCAGCAGGGAGGCCAATCAGAGCGCCCAAGAGGGCACCCACCAGTCGCGGGACGCGTAATTGGCCGTTCAGGGGGCGACCCCGCGCCGACCGTGGCATTCGCTCGAACCTGCGGCATTCAGAAAATCTGAATGTCGTTTTCGCGTCAAACGGAGGCGCCTCGACCCACATTTTCGTTCGGCGTGCATGTACATAAAAATGCCGACGCCGATTATGGGCGGCGCGTATTTAGCCGAGCTTGAAGGACACCGTCAGCCGCGTGGGTTGACGACGCCAAACTAAAGGTTGCTAAAAAAAGAAGATACCAGTCGTTTCGCGGTAGACATGGCATTTCCGTTCCTCAATTCAATGACTCAATTCGCGCCCCATTCGCGCGGCTGAGCCAGCCATACGGCGTCTGTGTCGCGCCTCGCCCGGCTCGCGAAGATCCGGGAAAGGCCCGAACAGCCTCTCCGGTGCCAAATTAAGGATAGGATTTCGGTCCCGTCCCATTTTAAGGGGCGGAGGGGAGGGCATACATACTGCTACCTTCCCTATTCCGCGTTGCGAACGAAGTTGTCGAGATAAATGTTGCCGCGGGTTATGACGAACAGTGGTTTGTGCAGAGTATGTAAGTCGAGACGCGGATCGCTGGCGTAGATAACCACGTCGGCGTCGAGGCCGGGGCGAATTGCGCCCTTGCGCTTTTCAATCCCAAGACATTCAGCTGATAGCGCCGTCGCAGAATCGAGCGCCGCCGCTGCGCCAAACCCTTCATCGGCGAGGTGTTGGATTTCGTCGATGACCGTCGGCTCACCAGCATCGTAACCCGTGTCCGTCCCGGCAATAACGACGACGCCGATCTTGCGTGCGATCGCAACGGCGACGTGCGCACCTTCGAGCATCGCATGAGAGCGGGTGGCCAGCGCCTTTGCATCAACAGACTTAGCATCCCCCTCGGCCTGGCTTTCATAAAATGCCGAAAGAGTGGGCACGAAGCAGACTCTGTGCTCGTGCAAGAGCCTCAGCGTTGGCTCCGTCATTAACGAGCCGTGCTCCACCGTTCGCACGCCGGCCCTAACCGCTGCCGACACACCGTCGTCAGTGTAGGCGTGCGCCGCGACCGGTATCCCGAGGGCGGTCGCCTGCTGAACCGCAGCCGCCAACTCCGCGTCGTCTAAGTCGCGAGCGCGCGGATCGGCGGTCATGACGCCAGCGCGCCCGTTCGCGAAGACTTTTATCCAATCGACGTGCCGTGTAGCGTTGTCCGAGACTATTCGACGTGCTCCATCGGCACCGATGCGGTCCCGAAATCGTAGATCGTCAAGATCCAAGTTATTGAAAACAAGAGAGCTAAGATCCGGTTGCATCGCCATCGGGCGGGCAACGACCGGAAAGCCCGCGGCGAGGATATTTGGTATGTCGTTATCGCCACGGGCATAGAGCGCCTTCAGACCGACATCTTCGTAGCCGGTGGTGAGCATGCTCCGTCCCGTCGTAACCCCAAGCGACAGCATTCGATGGGCAGCCGCAATGTCTGTCACGTGCACGTGCGCGTCGATCAACCCCGGCAGAAGCCACGCGCCGCGCAAATCGATTCTTTGTGCGGCCGGTGAGTTGCCGGTCGTGGATGCCGATCGATCAATGCTCTGAATTCTCCCGTCGGCAATCACGACGGTCACATCTTTCAATGCGGGCGCCAGCGCACCCATAAACACGTTCGCATGTTCCAGAACCAGCATTGGCACGTGTGGTTGTGCGCGTACGTCCACGGTAGTCAGCGCGAATAGGACTGGCAGTAGGGCCGCAATCAGGCGCATTTGTTATTCCCTCAGACGACAGCGAACAGCAACACCCGAGGGCACCGGCACTAGTTGGCCGACCTCAGTGAAGAGCTTGCTCCGCACACCAGGCTTGAGCGCGCACGCGACTCTCTGGGGAAGTGCTGCATCCTAAGGGAAGAATCTGGCATACCTACGCGCGCGTGCTAGTGAGTCGGGCAGTGATGCTCCACTCCCCGTTTCACGGGGTCAGTTTACCCCAATATCGGCGATCGAGAGAGTATCGACCGGCCGGTGAAGCCGGCGGGATGTTTCGAGAATTGCCTTCACGGCCGCCGGAAACCTCGTCAATCTAGCTCGCAGTGCGTACAGCTCCCGCTCCTCGAGGACGCGAACGCCTCCGCGGGATCGCATCGCCTCATCGAGCGTCGCTTGGCGACGGAGGAGCTGCAGCGCTACGGTGAGCGGTGCCATGATCATTTCCTTCGAGAGGGTCGCGATCGCCGGCGGACGGCCCGCGTCTGGGTACGTGGGTACGGTGATTCTTTCCCCTTTTTCGGCTTCGCGCTCCGATATTTTGGAGGCCGGGGGG
>JANXZZ010000102.1 GCA_025355245.1 Pseudomonadota bacterium
GGTGGAGCAGGTGGTGGAACGCCAATTGTTGCCGGATGGGGCTGGCCGTCTATTCCCGGCGCTCTCGTACGAAAGTCCGCCGAGGAGAGGCGCTCCGCATGAAAAAGAAGGTGCTCCCGACCAAGCGTTCGGTGAAATTCATTTTGGCCGAGGATGTTCGCGCCGAGGCGAATGGAAAATTCTCGCTGCTGGGTGTTTTCCCCGGCGAAGAGTTCCACGTTGCCGGCGACCCTCCGCCGGAACTCCGCGCAGCATTCGTCATTCCGTCCGTCTCGTTCGTATTCATCGTCACGGATGGTCAAGGCGAATTTTCCGGCGGCGTCACCATTTTGGGTCCGGACAAGAAGCCGGTCGGTGGTGAGATGCCATTGACCGGTGTCAAGTTCGAGAAAGGAAAGCCTGCGACGATCTCGGGAGGGGCGAGGCCATTCATCGGCGCGGCTTACGGAACGTACTTTGCGGAACTGCGATTGGAAAACGCACGATTCCGCTTTCCTATTCGCGTGAGCCCGGCGCCCAAATCGTAGGCCCTGCGAACGACGTATGCGCGCGCTGCTCGATCGGCGCAATGTAAGCGGGCGCCGGGGCTGTTTCAGCAGTCCCGGCACCCTAACCACTCCCAGCAATTGAGGTGCTGAAAATGGCTTCCGAAAGTGTAACTCCGATCCGTCGGCGCGCCCGCGCCGTCCGCCGTGCAACGTCGCGGCCTCTCATTCTCACGGAAATTGACCAGGAGACTCCGCACCGCGTCGCGTGCGTGCTCCGCTACCTAGCTTCTCGCGAATCGCGGGAAGGCGCTGGCGAGGATTCGGACGACGTCGAGTTCGGCCGATACATCGTGCTCCACGATCTCGCGACCGCCCTCGACAACATCAGCTGGCCGGTTGCGGTCGACGTCGGCGCAGAGGTGCGCTCATGACCGCCCGCGAGCTTCGAAATGCCGCGGCTCGTCGTCGACAACACCGAGGGAGGCGCGTGAAATGAAGGTCCCGAATCAGCCGCATGCGTGGGATCGGACGCCGCCGGCGCACAGATCCTGACGTGGGCTTTCGCTTTCGCCGCTCGATTCGAATCTTTCCCGGCTTGCGCCTCAACTTGGGCAAGCGCGGCGTATCGGCGTCGATCGGCGTTCGCGGTGCTCACGTCACCGTCGGGCCGACTGGGACGCGCACGACGGTAGGGCTACCCGGCAGCGGCGTTAGTTACACGACCATGTCGAGGCCGCACCACGAGGCGCCAGGAGCCGACGCGGAGACGCCCGCATCGGACGCCGCGGATGCTGATGCGGACGCGCAGCCGCACGCGGTACGTTGGTGGGTGCTGATCGCGCTGCTCGTCGTCTGCGCGATCGTGTTGGCAGTTTCCGGCTGCGGGCAGCGGGACTTGAGCGGCGGACTCGCGACGCTTGGCGGTGCGGCCCATGTGCCGCTGACCACGATCAAGCACATCGACACATCCGCGAGGCTGCAGCCCTGTCAGCAGTACCCCGGCGCCGAGCACTTCGCAGAGACTTGCGCGGTCGAGTTCCGAATCAATGCGGAGATAGCTGGCCCATGGAGCCGGCTAGACTGCTTCGGAGAGCTCACGTTCACCCAGATATACGAAGGGCGGGTCTTGAAGTTGCCGCACGGCTTCTATGAGGGGTTCAGGCACGAAGACAGCGATCCCGTCGCGATGCCGCTGAAACTAGTCTCGTTTACCTACTTTCCGAAGTCCTACGGCGCGCTCGATCCAGCGCTCGAGTGGTACAAGTGCGACGTGCAACTATGAGTCGCTCCGCCGCTTGGGCCGATTCGGCCTCGACAGCGTAAGCGCCGCCCGAACGTCGCCGCTGAGGGAAAGACAAATGCCGACGACCGTCACGGGCACTATCGTTTACTGGATAACGCGTATAGCTACGAGCGTCGTGATCGTGGCCGCCATTCTCGCGGCGCTGTTCTACTTAGGTCGTGGCGCCGTGCGGATGCTGCGCCGCCTTTTTCGGCCCGGCCCGCCGGGCTAGTCATATGCCCCCGGCACCGAAAGGCACTTTGGGCGCAGGCGGGATACGGCCGGTGCTCTACCAGACTCTCGGCTGGCCGACCGTCGCGCTTCTCGCGACGACAGCGGTGTCGATCTGCACCGGCAATGCAGGCTGGTTCACGGTGGGCGGCGCCGTGATCTCATCGATCGGCGCGTACTTCTGGGCCTATCGGCTGTTCCGCCTCGGCTTCAATCGAGCCGACGACCCGCTTCCGCCCACCGTTGTCGAGGGCAGCCGCGACTCGACCACGGGTCTCGTACAGCTGAACATGGGCTATATCTGGGAATCGATGGCGCGCGCCCAGGACAACCTCCGCGCGATCATCGGTGTGCTTCTCGCGATCTTCGGCGGCATCCTCGGTAGCGTCGTCCCGTTCGTCGCTGGGCTATTCACCGCGCAGCATTGACGGGCTCGGGCCGGGAGGGCCGGCGCTGTGCGCGAAGCACCGGTCAGCGAATCACGGCAGTTCCGCGATCCTCTTGAGCTCGGCATGAAGGTCCGGGCCGCCCGCCCGCGGCCGGAGAACGGCTCGGGCCGACTGGTGCCCGGCGGCTAGTGTCACCTGCCCGTCGAACTGTAGGTCCCTCAGCGGGCGCCCGTCGTAAGCCACGCCGCCCGTCTGGTGATGCACTTTGACGTCGAGGGTCACGCTGAACACGCCGGCCCCTGAGTGCTCGAATTTGCCGACGTAGTACATCCACGCGTCCCCGCCGAGGAGTCGGCCGGTTTCCGCGATTACGACCCCCGCATTCGGTAGCGGCGTGAACGAGTTTCCAACCTGTGCGCCGAACCGAATGGACCAAAGCGCTTCGATCGACATCGCTGCTCTCCTTGCGTCTTGCTCCCGGCCGAAATTCCGTACGGTTTCCGTATCGCGAGGCCGGCACAACCGCAAGTGCTTGAAAAGATGGCGCTCCCAGAGGGATTCGAACCCTCGTACCAGCCTTGAGAGGGCTGTGTCCTGGGCCTCTAGACGATGGGAGCGCGGGAACCGGAGCCATGAGGTGTCGGCTGACG
>JANXZZ010000112.1 GCA_025355245.1 Pseudomonadota bacterium
CGCGCGAGCGCCTGTGGCAGGTGCGCGCGCGCGAGGTCATTCTCGCGACCGGGGCCATCGAGCGCCCACTCGTATTCCCCGGCAACGACCGGCCGGGCGTGATGCTCGCCTCGGCCGCACGCACCTTCCTCAACCGCTACGGCGTCAAGGTGGGCGCACGCGTCGTCGTCATCGCGGGATCCGACGCGGCCTATGCGACGGCGCTCGACCTCAAGGCGGCCGGTGTCGAGATCGCGGCGCTCGCGGACGTACGCGAGGCCCCCGGCGCGAGCGCGGCCGCCGCCGCCGGCGCGGCCAACATCCCCATCACGACCCGCGCCACCGTCCTTGCGACCAACGGACGCTTGCGGGTCAACGCCGTGCGCCTGGGACACGTCACCGGCGCCACGGTCACGCCGGGCGCGTGCATCGCCTGCGATGCAGTGCTGATGTCCGGCGGCTACACCCCGAGCGTGCACCTCTTCTCCCAGTCGCGCGGCACGCTCGCCTGGAACGAGGCGCAGCAGGTGTTCGTGCCCGGGGTCGCGGCCGAACGGACGCGCGCCGTGGGCGGCTGCCGCGGGCTCGACAGTCTCGCGGCGGCGCTCGCCGACGGCGCCCAGGCGGGCAACGCCGCGGCGGGCGCGACCGGCCCTTCGAACTCGGCTGCCGCCCTCGGCGCCAGCGCGCGGGAATTCAGCAGCACCGGCGCGCCGGGCGCGCTCGCCCAGCCGGGCGAGGTCCCGCCGCCGAAGGCCTTCGTCGACTTCCAGAACGACGTGACGACCAAGGACCTTGCGCTCGCGGCGCGCGAGGGCTTCCGCTCGGTCGAGCACATCAAGCGCTACACGACCACGGGCATGGCGACGGACCAGGGCAAAACCTCCGGCATGAACGCGCTCGGCGTCATCGCCGGTGGCTTCGAGCGGCCGATCCCGGAAGTCGGGCTCACGACCTTCCGCATGCCGTACACGCCCGTGACGTTCGGCATTTTTGCCGGCTACGCGCGCGGCGATCTCTTCGACCCGGTGCGCACCACGCCCACCCACCAGTGGGCGCAGGCGCACGGCGCCGTGTTCGAGGACGTCGGCCTGTGGAAGCGCGCGCGATTCTTCCCGAAATCAGGCGAAAACATGCACGCCGCCGTCGCGCGCGAGTGCCGCGCGGTGCGCGACAGCTGCGGAATATTCGACGCCTCGACGCTCGGCAAGATCGAGGTCGTAGGTCCCGACGCCGCGACCTTCATGAACCGGCTGTACGTGAACAACTGGTCGAACCTCGCGGCCGGACGCTCGCGTTACGGAATCCTGCTGCGCGACGACGGCTTCGTCTACGACGACGGCGTGGTCGCACGCCTTGCCGATGACCGTTTCCACGTCACGACCACGACTGGCGGCGCGGCGCGCGTGCTCGGCATGATGGAGGACTACCTGCAGACGGAGTGGCCCGGCCTCAACGTCTGGCTGACCTCGACGAGCGAGCAATGGGCGGTCATCGCGGTGCAGGGCCCGCGCGCGCGCGAGGTGATCAGCCCCCTCGTGACCGACATCGACTTGTCCGCCGCGGCCCTCCCGCACATGGGCGTCGCGCGTGGGCGGATCTGCGGTGCGCCGCTGCTCTTGTTTCGCGTGAGCTTCACCGGCGAGCTCGGCTTCGAGCTCAACGTTCCGGCGGACTACGGGCGCGAAGTCTGGGAAGCGGTCTACACCGCGGGCCGCTCGCGCGGCATTACGCCCTACGGCACCGAGTCAATGCACGTGCTGCGTGCCGAAAAGGGCTACATCATCGTCGGCCAGGAGACGGACGGCACGGCGACTCCGGACGACGTCGGACTGACCTGGGCGATCGGCAAGGCGAAGCCCGATTTCGTCGGCAAGCGCTCGCTCGAGCGACCGGCGATGAAGGCGGCCGGGCGCAAGCAGCTGGTCGGCCTCCTGACCGAGGACCCCGCCATCGTGCTCGACGAGGGCGCGCAGGTGGTCGATTCGGCGGGCCAGAGCGTGCCGCTTCGCATGATCGGCCACGTCACGTCCTCGTACGCGAGCGCGATTCTCGGTCGCTCGATCGCGCTCGCGATGGTCGCCGGCGGCCGCGCGCGCCTCGGCGAGACGCTGTTCGTGCCGATGCCCGGCGGCGATATTCCGGTCAAGGTCACGGCGCCGGTCTTCTACGACCCGAAGGGAGCGCGTCTCGATGGCTAACGCGGTCAATCGACAGCCACCGGTCATCCCGACGACGCCGTGGCTGCGGCTGCTACCGGCCGCGACGCGGTTCAGTTTCCGCGGCAATGCAGCGGCACAACGCGCGGCCGGCAGTGCCTTCGGCCTGTCGTTTCCGACGGCGCCCTGTCGCGC
>JANXZZ010000195.1 GCA_025355245.1 Pseudomonadota bacterium
GGCGAGGCGGATGTTCTGGCCGCCGCGGCCGATCGCCTGCGACAGCTTCTCCTCCGCCACCGCGATGTCCATGCTGTGCGAGTCCTCGTCGACGACGATGACACGCACAGCATGGACATCGCGGTCGCGGAGGAGAAGCTCTCGCAGGCCATCGGCCGCGGTGGCCAGAACATCCGTCTCGCCTCCGAGCTCACCGGCTGGAAGCTCAACATCATGAGCGAGCAGGCGGCGGAGGAGAAGAGCGAGGCGGAGACCACCGAGCTTCGCGACATGTTCATGAAGGCGCTCGACGTCGACGCCGACGTCGCGACCATCCTCGTGCAGGAAGGCTTCTCGAGCATCGAGGAAATCGCCTACGTGCCGACCAGCGAACTGGTCTCGATCGAGGAATTCAACGACGACATCGTCCGCGAGCTCAGGAATCGCGCGCGCGACGTACTGCTGACGCAGGCGATCGCCCGCGAGGAGACCGCGAGCGACGGTGCGCCGGCCGAGGACCTGCTGACGCTCGAGGGCATGGACGATGATCTCGCCAAGCGGCTGGCCGCCCGTGGCATCCGCACTCGCGAAGACCTCGCCGACCAGTCGGTCGAGGACCTCGAGGGCATCGAAAATCTGGATGGCGCTCGCGCCGGCACGCTGATCATGGCGGCCCGCGCGCACTGGTTTGTGGAAGGCGCGGCGTCCTGATGAGGAGTGATTCATGTCTGACGTAACGGTTACGCAATTCGCCGAAGTCCTGAAGGTCTCCGTCGACAAGCTGCTCAAGCAGCTCGACGAGGCCGGCATCCGCGTGGCCGGCGCCGACGCCAGGATCAGCGACGAGGCCAAGACGGAACTCCTCACGCACCTGCGCCGCTCCCACGGGCACGGCACCGAGCAGGCCGCCACCGCGGGTCCGCGCAAGATCACGCTGCAGCGCAAGACCCAGAGCGAGCTCAAGGTGAGCGTCGACCGGGGCCGCGCGCGCACCGTCAGCGTCGAGGTACGTGCCAAGCGCACCTACATCAACCGCGGCGTGCTCGAGGAGCAGGCGCGGGTCGCGCAGGAAGAGATCGACAAGGTCAAGGAAGTCGAGGAAGCGGCCCGCCGCGCGGTCGAGGAAGAGCAGAAGCACAAGGCCGACGAGGAGGCGCGCAAGCGCAGCGAGGAAGAGAACCGCCGCCGCTCCGAGGACGAGGCGCGACGCGTCGCCGAGGACGACGCGCGGCGCCAGGCCGACGCCCGCTCGCGCGACGAAGCCGCCGATCGCACCCGCAAGGCGACCGTCGATCGCCCCGCGGCGCGCGCAGCCCCCGAGGTTGACGACAAGGCGACGCGCTACGGCCGTCAGGAACTGCACGTCACCTCCGACGTCAGCTCCCGCTACAAGAAGAAGAAGCCCATGCGCTCGCGGCGCGGCGTCGCGCCGACCGCCGATGGCCGCCACGGCTTCGAGATGCCGACCCAGCCGATGAAGCGCGAGGTATCGATTCCGGAGACGATCACCGTCGCCGAGCTCGCCGGGAAGATGGCCATCAAGGGCAGCGAAGTCATCAAGACGCTCATGAACATGGGTGTCATGGCGACGATCAATCAGGCGCTCGACCAGGACACCGCGGTGCTCGTGGTCGAGGAGATGGGCCACACCGCGACCGCGGTGAATGCCAACGCGCTCGAAGAAGGCCTGCAGGTCACCGTCGAGGAGAGCGGCGAGGGCGAGCCCAGGCCGCCGGTCGTCACGATCATGGGCCATGTCGACCACGGCAAGACCTCGCTCCTCGACTTCATCCGCACCGCCAAGGTCGCGGCGGGCGAGGCCGGCGGGATCACCCAGCACATCGGCGCCTACCACGTTAAGACGCCGCGCGGCATCATTACCTTCATCGATACGCCGGGCCACGCGGCATTCACCGCGATGCGCGCCCGCGGCGCCCAGGTCACGGACATCGTCGTGCTGGTGGTGGCCGCCGATGACGGCGTGATGCCGCAGACCATTGAGGCGATCGAACACGCGAAGGCGGCCGAGGTGCCGGTGCTGGTCGCGCTCAACAAGATCGACAAGCCGGAAGCCGAGCCCGACCGCGTCAAGAGCGAGCTCGTGCAACACGGAGTGATTCCCGAGGAGTACGGCGGCGAGGTCATCTTCGTGCCGGTCTCGGCGAAGACCGGCGCGGGCGTCGAGCGCCTGCTGGAGTCGCTGCTGCTGCAGGCCGAAGTCATGGAGCTGAAGGCCCCGATCGACGGCACGGCCGCGGGCGTCGTGCTCGAGTCGAGCATGGAGAAGGGCCGCGGCCCGGTCGCGACCGTGCTCGTGAAGCGCGGCACGCTCAAGGTCGGCGACCCGGTGCTGGCCGGGACCGAATACGGACACGTGCGCGCGATGTTCAACGAGGCCGGCGTGTCGGTGCCGACCGCGGGGCCATCGATCCCGGTGCAGGTGCTCGGCCTCTCCGGCGCGCCGAATGCCGGCGATGAGTTCCTGGTGGTCGAGAGCGAGCGCAAGGCGCGCGAGGTTGCCGGCCACCGCCAGACCAAGTCGCGCGACGTCAAGCTGACCCGCACCGTGACCAAGGCGGAGGATGCGTTCCTGAGCATCGGCGACGGCAAGTCGCAGACCGTGCAGGTGGTCATCAAGGCCGACGTGCAGGGCTCGGCCGAGGCGCTCAAGGATGCGCTGCAGAAACTCTCGACCGGCGAAGTGAACGTCAAGGTCGTGGCGAGCGGCGTCGGTGGCATCACCGAGTCGGACGTCATGCTGGCGGTCGCCTCGAGGGCGCGGATCATCGCGTTCAACGTGCGCGCCGATGCAGCCGCGCGCACCGCGCTCAAGGACAACGGCATCGAGATCCAGTATTACAGCATCATCTACGAGGCGATCGACGACATCCGCGCGGCACTCTCGGGAATGCTGGCGCCGGAAATCCGCGACCAGATCGTCGGCACCGCGCAGGTTCGCGAGGTGTTCCGCTCGACCAAGTTCGGCCAGGTGGCCGGATGCCTGGTCATGGAAGGCTTCGTCAAGCGCAACAACCCGATCCGCGTGCTGCGCGACAACGTGGTGATCTTCGAGGGCGCACTCGAGTCGCTCAGGCGCTTTAAGGACGACGTCAATGAGGTCCGCGCCGGAACCGAATGCGGAATCGCGGTCAAGGACTACAACGACGTTCGTGCCAATGACCAGATCGAGTGCTTCGAGCGCGTGACGATAGTCCGCACCCTGTGACATGCCGCGCGATTTTCATCGGAGCAAGCGGGTCGAGGAGCAGATCCAGCGCCTGCTCGTCGAGCTGATCCGGCGCGAGGTCCACGACCCGCGGGTCGGCTCGATCACGATCACGCACGTCGCGGTGAGTCGCGACCTGTCGCACGCGACGGTGCAGTTCCTGCCGTTCGACTCGAGCCGCCCGGCGGCCGAGGTCGCCCTGGCGCTCAAGTCCGCGAGCGGGTTCCTGCGCGTCCAGCTGCGCAAGCACCTGCAGATGCGCCAAGTGCCGGAGCTTCGTTTCCTCGTCGATGAAACGATCGACAAGGCGGCGCGGCTCACCTCGCTGATCAGCGCCGCGGTCAAGAGTGATGCGGCGCTGGCAGCCGCGCATCCCGCGGAGCCCGCCGAGGCGCCCCCGCCGGCGGACGAGCCGACGTGAGCGCGCGGCCCGCGCGGCCGCGGGTCGCGTGGCGCACTCTCGACGGAATCCTGCTGCTCGACAAGCCCGTGGGGCTGACCTCCAACCAGGCGCTGCAGCGCGCGCGGCGGCTCTATCGCGCCGCCAAGGCGGGGCACACCGGGAGCCTGGATCCCTTCGCCGGCGGCGTGCTGCCGCTGTGCTTCGGGCAGGCGACCAAGGTCGCCGGGCTGCTGCTCGAGTCGGACAAATCCTATCGGGCCGTCCTCGTGCTCGGCAGCCGGACCGCGACCGGTGACCGCGACGGCCCCGTGGTCGAACGGAGGGCGGTGCCACCGCTCGAGGCGGCCGCGGTCAGCGCGGTGCTCGGGCGATTTCTCGGTGCGCAAACGCAGGTGCCGCCGATGTATTCGGCGCTGAAGCGAGACGGCGAGCCGCTGTATGCGCTCGCGCGCCGCGGCGTCGAGGTCGAGCGGGCCGCGCGGCCGATTCGGATCGACCACCTGACGCTTGCACGCCTCGATCAGGGGACGATCGAGTTCAACGTCGGCTGTTCGAAGGGCACCTACGTCCGCGTGCTCGGCGAGGACATTGCCGTCGCGCTCGGCACGTGCGGCCACCTGACGGAGCTGACGCGCACCGAGGTCGGGGCCTTCGCGGGTCGGCCGGCCTACGGCCTCGCGACGTTAGAGGCGCTGGCCGGCGACGAAGCGGCGCTCGATGCGCTGCTGCTGCCGGTGGACGCCGCCCTTGAGTGCTATCCGGCCTGTGTGCTCGGGGCCCTTGATACCTCCGCCATACGCCAAGGGCGAGCGATCGACTTAAGTGCTCCGCCCGAGTCGCGAGTTCGGCTCTACGCGGACAGCGGCTCCTTCATCGGTGTCGGCCAGGCGGACACCGCCGGCCATCGCGTGCTGCCAATACGACTAATGAGCGAGGTCGCGCGGGTCGACTAGGAATTGCGAATCGGCGACCGCGCAGTTCAGTTCCGGCGCGGCGCCGCCCGTCGACGCGCTCGGCGTCGGGTCGACTGCCCGCTGCGGAACGCCCTGCCGCAATCCGGATGCGGCGCCATTGCTTGCAGGGGCGGGCTAGTGCGTCTCGAGCGCCTCTAGGAACCGCGCTGCCGACCGGGTCCAGGAATAGCGGGCCGCGTGGCGCTTAATTTCGTCGCAGTCGAAGTGCAGGCTGCGGGCCGCCCGCATGGCATCGGCGAGGCCCGACGGGTCGTCGGGGGAGTAGAGGACGCCACACTCCGGCACAACCAACTCGGGCAACGATCCGAGGGCCGGCACGATCACCGGACGACCGAAGCTGAAGGCCAGCATGGCCGAGCCCGAGGTCAGCACGTCCGCGTACGGGAGGACCATTACATCGGCCGCCTGCACGTACGTCTGCATGGCCGCATCGGCCAGGAACTCGGGCGCGAACACGCATTGCAACCCGGGCGTCGCGGCCAGTCGGGTCGTAACCTGCTCGAGGTATTCGTCGGACTGGAACTGCCCGGCGACTATCAATGTGGCGTCCGCGCGGACGGTCGCGAAGGCGTCGATGAGGGCCAGGAGGTTCTTGTACGGCTTGCACAGCCCGACGAAGCCGAACACGAAGCGACCGTGGGGGATGCCGAGACGGGCGCGAGCCTCGGCCGGCGTCTCGGATATCGGGTAGTAATCGATCCAATGACCGTGCTCGATGACGCAGATTTTGTGGCGTGGGATGCCGAACTCTGTCGCTATAGCCGATGCCGCAAAATCTCCGTGGGCGAGAATGACGCACGAGAGTCGCGTGACGAGCCAGCGAGCGAGGCGGTGCATGCGGCTTGCGCGACCGCCATCGTGCGGATACAAATTGTGCGCAGTCCACACCAGGCGTGCCCCGCGCGCGCGAAGCAGCGCGAGAAAAAGCGCGAATCGTAGCATCGCGGTCCCACGGCGAAGGGGTCGGTGCTCGTCTGGCGCGCCTGTATGGAATGAAGGCCAGTGGAGATGAACCACGTCGCCGCGTTCGATGTTCGCTAGCATCCAGGTACCGGACCAGTCGCCCTCGAGCACGGTCGCATCGAGTGACTCGACGGCGTCGTAGAAGCATTCCGTATAGGCTATGCCGCGACGCGGAAACGCTAAGATCCGGGTGCTCGATGAACGCATAGTGCAGTGTTACTCGGCAGCCTCAGGCAGACGCCACGCCGGTCCTACGGGTCCGCGCCGCGCCATCCGACCGAACAGACGTTTCGCAATGGCTACAGTCAGGCAATCGTCGGCTCACGGTTTCATCGACTCTGAAACGGCACTCTGCTTGATCGTAACAGCCGCGGCAGCGTCGGGCACCTCCCGGCATCGGAGGACGGCGCTGGCTCGGCCATTCTTTCTGCGCACAGGGTTAGCGTGGCGCCCATTCCGCGCCCGTTCGCATCCTCCGGTCTGAGGGTAACTGGGCCGCGGAGGATCGCTTTCAAGGACGCCGGATCACGCAGCTTCGATTGCGCCACCCCGGATAGAGCGATGGCCGCGGCGCGTCCGGAGCGATTTTCCCTTGGACGCCGCCGAGGGCACCGTGCAGATGTCACGCGACGTTGCCCGCGACTCGCCCGGCAAGGAAAACTCGTAACAGTCCCCAGGGAACCCGCCGCCTAAAATTGAAAATCTGCCGGTAGACTATCGCTTTCTGGCACGTACTGGCGGCGCGCCCGTATCATGCCCTTGCCAGGAACGCGGCGCGCGTCCCCGGGCGATCTCGGTGGGGACCGGCGAATCAACCCTCACCCGGTCGCGGACAGCCACACTAGCTGGGAGCGGAAGGCCTTCGATGCGAATCACCATTTTCGGGTCCGGGTACGTGGGCCTCGTCACGGGCGCGTGCCTTGCCGACGCAGGCAATCACGTCGTCTGCGTCGACGTTGATCCGGCCAAGATCGAGAGGCTGAATAAAGGCGACATCCCGATTCACGAGCCCGGTCTCGAGGACGTCATCCGCCGCAACCAGGCCAAGGGGCGGCTCGAGTTCACGCTCGATGCGGCCGCGGCGGTCGCGCAGGGTCTCTTCCAGATCATCGCCGTCGGCACGCCGCCCGGCGAGGACGGCTCGGCGGACCTGCAGTACGTCCTCAGCGTCGCGACGACGATTGCGACCCACATGACCGACTACAAGGTCGTGGTCACGAAGTCGACCGTGCCCGTCGGTACCGCCGACAACGTCCGCGCCGCGATGCAGCGCAGGCTCGCCGCGCGCGCGCTCAGTATCGAATTCGACGTCGTCTCCAACCCCGAGTTCCTGAAGGAAGGGGCGGCGATCAACGACTTCATGCGCCCGGATCGCGTGATCGTCGGTACCGACAATCCGCGCGTGACCGAGCTCGTGCGGGCGCTCTATGAGCCCTTCACTCGCAACCACGACCGGCTCGTCGTCATGGACATCCGCTCCTCGGAGCTCACCAAGTACGCGGCCAACGCGATGCTCGCGACCAAGATCTCGTTCATGAACGAGATGGCGAATCTGGCCGAGCGGCTCGGCGCCGACATCGAAAAGGTGCGCATCGGAATTGGCTCGGACCCCCGCATCGGCTACGGCTTCATCTACCCGGGCGTCGGCTACGGCGGCTCGTGCTTTCCGAAGGATGTTCAGGCGCTTGAGCAGTCTGGGCGGGCGGTCGGCTACGAGTCAAAGATCCTTGCGGCGGTCGAGGGCGTCAACGCGCGGCAGAAGCTGGTGCTGTTCGAGAAGATCAAGGCCCACTTCGCAGGCAAGCTGAAGGGCCGGACGTTCGCGCTCTGGGGCCTGTCGTTCAAGCCCAACACCGATGACATGCGCGCGGCGCCGAGCCGGGTGCTGATGGAGGCGCTGTGGGCGGAGGGTGCGAGCGTGCGCGCCTACGACCCGATCGCGATGCCGGAGGTGCGGCGCCTGTACGGCGAGCGCGACGATCTCACGCTCGTCGACAGCATGGAGGCGGCACTCGAGGGCGCCGAAGCGCTCGCGATCGTGACCGAGTGGCAGGAGTTCCGAAGCCCCGATTTCGATACAATCCGGGCGAAGCTGAAGCAACCGGTGATCTTCGATGGTCGCAACCTCTACGATCCGTCGCTGATGAACCGCTTCGGGTTTACCTACTACGGTATCGGCCGCGGCGCGCCGCGGCCGGGCGGCCCCGCGAAAGTCGGCGCGCCGGCGGGAGGCTGAACCGTGCTCATCCCGGTCATTCTTTCCGGTGGCTCGGGCACGCGGCTTTGGCCGTTGTCGCGCGAGCTTTATCCGAAACAGTTTCTGCCGCTCGTCGGGACCGGCACCATGCTCCAGGACACCGTCGGGCGCCTCGAGGGCCTCGGCGCCGCGGGTCCGATTGTCGTCTGTGTCGAACACCACCGCTTCATCGTTGCCGAGCAGCTGCGCCAGCACCAGGTCACCCCGACCGCGATCATCCTCGAGCCGGTCGGCCGCAACACCGCCCCGGCGGTCGCGATCGCCGCGCTGACCGCGCTCCAGGACCGCTCCGACGGCGATGACCCGATGCTCCTGGTGCTGCCCGCGGATCACCTGCTGCGGGACTTGCAGGCCTTTCACGCCGCCGTGCGCGAGGGAGTCGCGGCGGCAGCCGCGGGCCAGCTCGTGACCTTCGGCGTCGTGCCGGTCGCCGCCGAGACCGGCTATGGCTACATCCGCCGGGCTGCGGGCGCAGGGCCAGCCTATCCGATCGTTGAGTTCGTCGAAAAGCCGGACGCCGCCCGCGCAGCGGAGTACGTCGCTTCGGGTGACTACCTGTGGAACAGCGGCATGTTCCTGTTCCGTGCGCGCCGCTACCTCGAGGAACTGGAGCGCCTCGCTCCCGAGATGCTCGGCTGCTGCCGCGCGGCTCTCGCCGGCAGCACGCGCGACCTCGACTTCGTCAGGCTCGAGCGCACCCAGTTCGCGCGCTGCCCGAGCGACTCGATCGACTACGCGGTCATGGAGAAGACGCGCGCGGCCGTCGTCGTGCCGCTCGCGGCCGGCTGGAGCGATGTCGGCTCCTGGTCGGCCTTGCACGAGAGCGTCCCGGCCGATGCGGCCGGCAACGTGACCCGGGGCGATGTGATCGCGGAGGACACCAGCGGCTGCTTCCTGTACTCGACCAGCCGTCTGATCGCGACGGTCGGTGTTCAGGATCACGTCGTCGTCGAGACGACCGATGCCGTGCTGGTCGCGCCGCGCAGCCGGGTGCAGGACGTGAAGCGGCTCGTCGATCGCCTGAAATCGCTCGACCGGCCGGAGACCAAGTTGCACCGCGAGG